>NYTE01000021.1 GCA_002683335.1 Halieaceae bacterium | reverse complement strand
CTTGCCAAAATCACCAGATCGAGAGAAACGGAAGGCTGATAGAGCCGAAAGTGCTCCCTGATGATGCGTTTTACTCTGTTTCGTCGGGTGGCTTTGCGGATGTGTTTTTTGGCAACGACGATACCGATCCTGGACCGCTTAGTTGGGGAGGGTTTCGCCAATATTAAAAATGACCGCGTGCTGACGCGGATCTGCGGGGCGTTGAAAACGCCGCTGTAGTGATGTCGCTCAGAGAGCCTGGCGGATAATGGAAACGTGGGCATGGGCCACTTAAGGGGCCCCTTGAGGCGTCGCTTAAGCCGAAAGCTTGTTGCGGCCGCGAGCCCTTCGCCGCGCGTCAANANCTNNCGACCGNNTTTAGTGGCCATNCGNGCNCGNAANCCATGNGTNCGCTTTCGCTTNAGNACNCTGGGCTGGAATGTACGCTTCATGGCATCAACCTATTTNCACTNTNTGTATCAAACTTACNTGTGGTCCCCGTNCCAAACAGCTNNTCTGTTCTACTGACGGNCGGGGGCGCGGATTATAGGGGTGGTGAGTGTNGTTGGCAACATTAATGANNGTCGTTTTNGNTGCGCCGTTAACGCAANCATATTTAAANCATCCACNGNTNGNGTCGCGGCAACATTNGNGNTNGGNGATCGTTGGCGGNTTGNGNGGNGCNCNNAAATTGANGGNATNNTANGTTAGCTAGCGCTTACANACNGGNGCTCGACAGGGNTTNNANTAATGAGCGANCAGCACNGAAAGCCACAAGTTAACCCAAAGTTAATAACAGGTTATGCACAGNCGGCNGCANGTTTTGCTTGCAAATAGGAGNGTTGTTCTNTANGCGCNNAAAAACANGATAANNTGTTGATNTTAATNCANAAAAAACATGTTGATAACNNTGTGGCGGTGTGGATAACTAGGTGCCGTGACNCGATCCGNAGCCTNGNNATTTTNAGCGGCTCACCCCNGGGGCGTTCATAGGCTTGTTCGGCGGNACNGATCCGTTNANACAAAANAAGAANCANAAAGNNAGNANTANAAAGGAGCGATTGCGTTGGCAGCCCCACAGCCGCTTACTAACCCCTGGCAGCATTGTTTGCANCGANTGGGTGGGGATATTCCGCAGCAACAATTTAACACCTGGATACGGCCATTGCAGGCAGAGTGGAGAGATTCAGGTTTGATGTTGTTGGCGCCTAATCGTTTTATTCGAGATTTTGTTGTTGAGCGCTACGTGCCCATGATTTCTGGGTATTTGATGGATGTGGTTGCACCCACCTCAGCGCAAGTCTCGGTAACCGTTGTGGGCGATGCTANGCGGGTGATAGCGCCTGTGTTGCCGGTTGAGCGAACACCCCAGACGACGGCGTTGCCCAAGCAGGCCGCGCCACCGGCACGCGCGCCTTCTTCGGGGGCGCTGGTAACCTCATCTAGGCTTGTTGAGGGTTATACTTTCGAGCGGTTTGTTGAAGGAAAAAGCAACCAACTCGCGCTGGCCGCATCGCAACAGGTGGCTGAACACCCAGGGGCTTCCTATAACCCGTTGTTTCTTTACGGTGGTGTGGGCCTTGGCAAAACCCATTTGATGCATGCGGTGGGGAACGCCATGCGGCGCCGAAATCCTGAAGCAAAAATCATTTACCTGCATTCAGAGCGTTTTGTGGCGGATATGGTTAAAGCCCTGCAATTGAATGCTATCAATGATTTTAAGCGATTTTATCGTTCAGTTGACGCGCTGTTGATTGATGACATTCAGTTTTTCGCCAACAAGGATCGCTCTCAAGAAGAGTTTTTTCATACCTTTAATGCCTTGCTAGAGGGCGGTCAGCAGATGATTTTGACGTGCGATCGTTATCCGAGAGAGATTGAGGGGGTTGAAGAGCGCTTAAAGTCACGGTTTGGCTGGGGGCTGACGGTGGCAGTTGAGCCCCCCGATCTCGAAACCCGGGTGGCGATACTGATGAAGAAAGCGGAACAAAGTCATATTACGCTAGNGCCGGACGCCGCGTTTTTCATAGCGCAGCGGATTCGATCCAATGTAAGGGAGTTAGAGGGCGCCCTCAAGCGAGTGATAGCGAGCGCTAATTTCACCGGCCGCCCTTTTGACATCGAGCTGATTAAAGACAGTCTGAAAGATTTGTTGGCGCTGCAGGACAAGCAGGTTTCGCTAGATAACATAAAGAGGAAGGTCGCCGAGTACTACAAGATTAAAGTAGCNGATTTGATGTCAAAACGACGCAACAGGAGCGTTGCTAGGCCGCGGCAGGTTGCAATGGCGTTGGCAAAAGAGCTGACCCGGCACAGCCTCCCTGAGATTGGAGATGCTTTTGGCGGCCGAGACCATACGACAGTGCTTCACGGATGCCGTAAGATAAAGGAGTTGCGCGACATTAACTCTGACATCAGCGAGGATTACCAAAACTTGCTTAGATCACTGACGACATGATGAAGCGTTGTCATAATTCGCCATCAATGTCGTAATCATTGCCTAATAACCTGAGCTCATTGATATGAAATTCTCTATTGCCCGAGACACGCTGGTCAAGCCGTTAAACTTGGTGGCGGGAGTGGTTGAAAGAAGACAAACGTTGCCGATTCTCTCCAACGTATTGGTTGCACTTGAAGGCTCACGGCTCTCCCTGACNGGCACCGATCTCGAGGTAGAGCTCGTCGGCCGACTGGACATTGAGGCGCCGGGAGTCGACGGCGAGGTGACGGTACCTGCGCGAAAGCTGGTTGATATTTGCAAGTCTTTACCAGAGGGTTCTAATATAGAATTTTCTGTCGATGCCGGAAAGGCCACCGTGAAGGCAGGCCGCAGCCGCTTTACTTTATCCACGTTGCCCGCTGCAGATTTTCCTACGGTAGATGCAGGCGCCNGTGATACCACCTTAGAGATCGAACAATCCCTTGTTAAGCAAATGATTGACGGCACCGCGTTTGCCATGGCGCAGCAGGACGTGCGTTATTATCTCAATGGCCTCTATTTTGAGTTGCTGGGCGGACGGCTGCGCGTTGTTGCGACAGACGGCCATAGGCTGGCGCTTGCTACGGCACCAAAACGGGTAGAGGCGGCCGACTTGGGCGTTATTATCCCCCGTAAAGGCGTGCTGGAGCTGTCACGNTTATTGGAGGGCGCGGCCTCCCTTTCGCTTGCTATTGGCACTAATCACATTCGCGCGACAACCACTCAATATACCTTTACTTCTAAGCTAGTTGACGGCAAGTTTCCGGATTATGAGCGCGTAATACCGAAAAATCCCGACAAGTCAGTGGTAGGCGATCGAGCTGAGCTAAAGCAGGCATTTACTCGCACGGCAATTCTNTCCAATGAGAAGTACCGTGGCGTTCGGCTGCGGCTGTCCGAGAATAATCTTGATATCACCGCTAACAACCCAGAGCAGGAGCAGGCTGAAGAGGTTGTGGCTGTGGATTATAGCGGTGGCGAGATGGAGATTGGTTTTAACGTTAGCTATCTATTGGACGTGCTGTCGGCCCTAAGTCAGGTGCAAGTTCGATTGTGTTTGTCTGATGAAGCCAGCTCGGCGCTGGTTGAGCACGCCCAGCCACCCGCTGATGATGAGCCGGAAAGGCTTTATGTTGTGATGCCTATGCGCCTTTAAACTGCCGGCCTGAACGGAATGCTTGAGCATATAGAGATCAAGTGTGTTCGCAACCTGGCCAAATTAGAGGTTAGCCTTGCAAGTGGCGCGACCGCACTCTTTGGCGCTAATGGTTCCGGTAAAACCAGTTTTTTAGAGGCGGTTCATTTGCTTGGTGTAGGCCGTTCTTTTCGCACCCACCAATCTAAGCCTGTGATTCAACATGAAGCCGCCTCGTGCCGCATTGTCGGGCACGGGAGCAGCGCCGGCAGGTCATTTGTTATGGGGATAGAGAAGTACCGTGACGGCCTGGTGCGAGCCAAAGTAAATGGCGAGACAATACCCTCCCTGTCGGCGTTGGCTCAGCAGCTACCTTTGGTCTTGATGGACACGGAGGGTTTGAGTCTCCTCACGGGCGCCCCAGAGGGGCGTCGCCGTCTGCTCGATGGCACGTTGTTCCACGTGGAACAGGGGTTCTTGGCTCTTTGGAAGCGCTATGCCCACTTGCTTCGGCAAAGAAATAGCGGCTTGCGCCGTGGTATACTGAGCTCAGATAAGGCATGGCGCCACGAGTTGGCTCAGGCAGGCGAGCAGCTGACGCAGGCGCGGGGAGGCGTGGTGGGCCGTTATGCTGAAAAGCTGAGGCAGCTTGCTCCCGCCATTTCCCCAAATTTGGCAGAGGTGGAGATGGTGTTTCGCGCAGGCTGGGATCGACGAGAGTCGCTGCAGGCGGCATTGGAAAAAAACGCGCAAAGCGATGCCGCGCAGGGTTTTACGCAGGTAGGGCCGCATCGCGCAGACGTGCGGTTCATCGCGGATGGCGCCGCTGCATCGGAGGTGCTGTCGCGAGGACAAATGAAGTTGTTGCTGGTGGCACTGAAGCTGTCTCAGGGACAGATTATTGAGGAGGCATCCAAAATGCCGCCGTTATATTTAATCGACGATCTGCCTGCAGAGCTTGATGAGGCACATTGCGCCAGTGTTTGTGCGCAGCTGAGAGGCGGGAGACAGGTCATTATGACGGCAGTGGATCGCGCCTCTCTGGAGAGAGCTTGGGGTGCGGACCCCATCAATTTGTTCCACGTGGAACATGGCGGCCTCACTATCCAGCGATAATTGGGTTGAAGAGTATTTTTCGCGAAGTGCCGAGTTGGCTAATGGGTTGCTTGGCAAAATAAATAGATGGTGGCCGCGCATAAAGTGTGGCACCGGGCTGTTTGGAGCAGGTTGAGAGCCTTCCGATTTTGCGGGCTTGATGGCTGATCGACGAAATAACAGGCGCACATTAGAAAAGGTTAATACGCGATGGCTGAAGACACCGGCAGTGATACGACCCCTAGAGATTATGATTCCTCGAGCATAACCGTATTGAAAGGCCTCGACGCGGTGAGAAAGCGTCCTGGTATGTACATCGGTGATACCGATGATGGCACTGGCCTTCACCATATGGTGTTCGAATTGGTGGATAACAGCATCGATGAGGCTCTNGCAGGGCATTGCAGCCAGATCGATATCGTGATTCACCCTGACGAGACTGTGTCGGTGTCTGACAATGGCAGGGGCATTCCCACCGAACAGCACGAGGAAGGGGTATCAGCTGCTGAGGTGATAATGACGGTTCTTCACGCCGGNGGGAAGTTTGACGATAACACCTACAAGGTATCTGGCGGGCTGCATGGGGTCGGCGTTTCGGTGGTTAACGCGCTGTCCTCTTCGTTGCAGCTGACTATTCGTCGCAAGGGTCAGCTGTTCGAGCAGCACTATGCCCATGGTGTCCCACAAGCGCCTTTGGCCGTAGTGGGCGAGACTGCGGAGACAGGCACGTCCGTGCGCTTTACGCCCTCCCCCGAGACTTTTAGCAATATCGCATTCCACTACGACGTTTTGGGCAAACGCCTTCGAGAGCTCGCTTTTTTGAATAGTGGGGTGCGAATTTTCCTCAAGGATGAACGCACCTCCGAAGAGGAGCTCTTTTCTTATGAGGGGGGCCTTCGCGCTTTTGTTGAGTTTCTCAATCAAAGTAAGACGCCCATCGCCAAAGTGTGTCATTTCCAGGCGCAGGCAGACGACGGCGTGGAGGTTGAGGTCGCGCTGCAATGGAACGACGGTTTTCAGGAAGGCTTGTACTGTTATACCAACAATATTCCGCAACGAGACGGCGGTACGCATCTCGCAGGTTTTAGGGCGGGGCTGACGCGCTGTTTAAATAATTACATTGAAAAAGAAGGGCTTGCAAAGAAGGCGAAGGTGTCTACTACTGGGGATGACGCCCGGGAAGGCCTGATAGCCATCGTTTCCGTCAAAGTCCCGGACCCCAAGTTTTCCTCGCAGACCAAGGATAAATTGGTGTCCAGTGAGGTGAAAGGCGCAGTCGAACAAGCGATGAATCAGTTCTTCAATGATTTTCTGTTAGAAAGCCCTGCCGAGGCCAAACTGATCGTGGGCAAGATGATCGATGCTGCCAGAGCACGTGAGGCGGCGCGCAAGGCTCGAGAGATGACGCGGCGAAAAGGGGCGCTGGATATTGCTGGGCTGCCCGGCAAGCTTGCGGATTGTCAAGAGCGGGATCCTGCCATGAGTGAACTGTACCTGGTAGAGGGAGATTCCGCGGGTGGTTCGGCAAAGCAGGGCAGAGACCGTCGCTTCCAAGCGATCCTCCCACTTAAAGGCAAAATACTGAATGTCGAAAAGGCGCGCTTCGATAAAATGCTGGGATCTGCTGAAATCGGAAATTTGGTCACCGCTCTGGGTTGTGGCATCGGCAAAGACGAATTTGACCCCGACAAGCTGCGTTATCACAGGATCATCATCATGACCGATGCGGATGTGGATGGTTCGCACATTCGCACACTGTACCTGACCTTCTTTTTCCGACAGATGCCAGAGCTCATTGAGCGCGGNCACNTTTACATTGCGCAGCCGCCCTTGTACAAATTGGCGCGCGGGAAGCAGAGTCGATACCTTAAAGATGAGCCCGCGTTAGCTGAGTACTTGACCCAGTCGGCACTTGAGGAGGCAGCGCTCTTCGCTAATGCTGGCGCGCCGCCGCTCGCCGGTCCGGGGTTGGCCGACCTTGTATCAGCGTATCAGGGCGTGGCATCGAACATTGATCGGCTTGCCCGCGCTTTTCCCCGCGATGTGCTGTGGATGTTGCTTGAAGGGCCTCGTTTAGACGTGGAATCCCTCGCGACTGAGGACGCTGTGAGCGTTTTCTCAAGTGACCTTAGTGAGCGCTTACTATCACTAAAAGATAATTCAGTTCAATACGAGGTGTTCGTTCGTCAGGACCCTGAGAGAGGGACTTTTTACCCGGTTGTCAGGCGGACGGCGCACAGCGTGGCTAATGACACCGTTCTGGGGAGAGGGTTTTTCGGCTCCTCAGAGTATCTGGCGTTGCGGTCTCTGGGTGAACAATTGCAGGGACTGATAGAGCCGGACGGATTTTTTCAGAGAGGAGAGAAGCGATTCGAAACACAGGATTTCGCCACTGGCCTCAATTGGCTTTTGGCGGAGGCTCGTAAAGGATGCACCATCCAGCGTTATAAGGGCTTGGGCGAAATGAACCCGGGACAGCTCTGGGAAACCACCATGGACCCTGGTGCCAGGCGGATGTTGCAGGTGACGATTGAAGACGCGTTTCTGGCCGACCAGATGTTCTCAACGCTAATGGGAGACGACGTAGAGCCTCGGCGAGAGTTTATTGAGCAAAATGCATTGGCGGTCGCCAACCTAGACATCTGAGCGGTTTTTGCGCGGCCTCCGGGCTGTCAGTCCTCCGACGCAGGCTGCTGTTCCGACTGCTGGCGACTCTCGAGGGCGACGTGGTCGATTTCTGGATCAATCGGCGCAAGGGTTTTTGGGAAAGTCTTGTTGGCCTTCTTTGAAAGTGATTGGAAGCGGGCGACTTTTCCGACCAACCCCTGTTTACCCTGAACCGCACGCACGGTTTCATTGTATTTTTGCGTCGCAGTGGAGATGGACGACCCCAGCGCCTGCAGTCGATCGCCTAGCAAACAAACCGTATTGTAAATATCGCCCGCCCGATCGCTGATTTCCCGGGCCTCGCGATTACTATGCTCAATCATCCACAAGTTGGCGACCGTTCGCAGAATCGGCATGAGTGTGGTGTGCGATACCAGCACTACATTCTTTTGGTATCCATGGTTGAAGAGTTCGCGCTGGCTGCGCATGACTTCGATATAAGCCGGCTCTACTGGCATGAACATCAGCACGAAATCTGGGCTGTCCATCCCGGGCAGGTTGGCATAATCTTTAGCAGATAGCGCGTCGATATGATTGCGGACGGCTTTACCGTGCGCTTCTAGGGCACTCGAGCGTTCGCCATCTGATTCGGCAGTAACTGCGCGTTCGTAGTCCACAAGCGACACCTTGCTGTCGATGANCACGTTTTTCCCCTCCGGCAACCGGATGACAAAGTCCGGCACGTGCCTGTCTCCCCGCGAATCTNTCACGGTGACCTGAGCATCGTAATGCTCTCCTCGGCGTAAACCGGCGAGTTCGAGTGTCTTTTCTAGTTGGGCTTCACCCCAGTTTCCCACCAACTTTTTGTCGCCTTTCAGCGCGCGCGTCAGATTGTGGGCCTCATCTGACATGGATAAGCCGACTGACTGGAGATGCTTGATTTGNTCGGATAAAGAGGCGTTGTTGCCAACCATATCAGTGTGAACTTGATTAACCCGTGTCTGGAATTGATCAATTTTTTCTGCGAGTGGCTTTAATAAGCTGTCCAAGCTCTTTTGGTTGGTACTTTCAAGGGCCTTACCGGAGGATGTGAGTAGCTTCTGGCCTACTACCTCCAGCTCACTTCGGAGCGCGGAGCGCGACTCCTCCAGCCATTTCATTTGGTTTTGGTGGCTGGCTTCGCGCTCCGCAAGGGTCGCGCTCTGTGCGCTCAACTGCGCGGTTAANGTTGCTAGCTCTTTGTTAAGCGACAAGACTTCTGCTTCTAAGGATCTTGCTCGNTCTTCTGCGAGATTGGCTGTCGTCCGCTGCTCTGTCGAGGATTCCCGGAGCGACATCAGTTCTTGTCTGCCGCGACTCAGAATGATTATCCCGAGCAGAAGCACGACAGTGCCTGCTGCCAAAAGGCCCACTAAAAATTGTGGATCTGTGTTCATTCAGCCCCTGAAGAGAGGAGGGCTATATCGGCGATTTGTGTGAACAGTCCTCGCAACATGTTAAGAAGTCCGAGTCGGTTAAGCCGCACATCGGGATCTTGCGCATTCACCATCACCGCATTGAAAAAATCATCAACCGGTTGCCTCAGGGTCGCCAATTCGTTTAGCGCTGATGTGTAATCTCGATGCGCTATTAAGGGGTTGAGGGCCTCTCGGGTCGCGAGCACCATGTTGTGCAGTGCGCGCTCTGCCTCCTCGTCAAATTTTGTCGCATCCGGCTCCGGGAAGTCATCTGTCTCGGCTTTTGCGAGTAGGTTGGCGACGCGCTTATTGGCAGCGGCCAGGTGCTGCGCAGTTTCAGTAGCAGAAAACGATGCCAATGCGTGGATTCGCAAGTCGATATCAAATAGGTCACTCTCGCTAGATGCCAGCACGGCTCGGACGACGTCACCCGATACACCCCGCTCCGCATACCAATTGTCTAGCCGCTCGAAAATGTAGTTAAGCACCGAGTTTGCGCTGTCCTGAGCAAGCGACGCGGTATGCTGATCCCGAGCAAAGTCGAGTAAGTCATGCAATGATACGGATTGTTCAAGACCGATCAGAATGCGAATCACTGCGAGAGATGCGCGACGGAGTGCAAAAGGATCTTTTGATCCGGTCGGTGGCTCCCCGATACCGAAAATCCCCACCAGTGTATCTAGCCGGTCTGCTAAAGCGAGTGCGCTTGCCTCTGCAGATGTTGGCAAGCCGTCACCGGCAAAGCGCGGGAGATAATGCTCCTCGATCGCCTGTGCGACAAGCGCAGGCTCACCGTCGTTGAGGGCGTAGTTAGCACCGGCACTGCCCTGCAGCTCAGGAAATTCGAGCACCATTTCTGAAACCAGGTCGCATTTGGCGAGTGCCGCTGCTCGCGATGTCACCTCGCCATCGGCCCCAATTTTCTCGGCCAGATTAGCGGCTAGATTTGTTATGCGCTCGGATTTGTCGAGCAGGCTGCCCAGCTGTTGTTGAAAGACGACACTGGCTAATCGTGACTGCCGCGATGCAAGAGTAATGCGTTTGTCATTAGCGAAGAAAAACGCTGCGTCGGCAAGGCGAGGCCGGATCACCCGCTCGTTGCCGGCAATCACCCGGGCAGGGTTTTTGCTGTCAATATTGGCGATGGTGATAAATGCGGGCAGTAAGGCACCGGTGTTGGCGTCGTGAAGATGGAAATATTTCTGATGGTTTTTCATCGCGGAAATGAGTGCTTTTTCTGGGACCTCCAGAAAGGTCGGATCAAAGCTCCCGCGCAATGCAATGGGCCACTCCACAAGACCGGTTACCTCGTTAAGCAGCTCATCGGATAGGGCGACAGTTTCTTCGGTTGTGACAAGGGCCGTGACTTGTTCGGTAATGATTCGCTTACGCTCTGCTTCATCTGCAATGACATTCGCATTGCGAAGCAGGGATGAATAATCGCTGGCTCTCGAAAGAGAGACAGGTTTGTCATGGTGAAAGCGGTGTCCACGACTTTCCCTGCCNCTAATGAGGCCAAACTGCTCATAGGGCAGCACTTCTTCTCCAAAAAGCAGCAACAGCCATTGCACTGGGCGAAGAAACTCGTCTCTCGAGAGACCCCATCTCATACGCTTTGATACTGGTATTGCACTGACAGCATTTTTGATGATCTCGGGAATCACATCTTGCGCTGCGGCGCCTGTTTGGATCACGTGAGCGGCAATTCGCTCCATGCCATTTTCTTCCGAAATGGTGAGCGCCGACGTATCGATGCCTTGCTTCCTTGCAAAGCCCTCGGCTGCGGGCGTCCACTGACCCTGCTCATCCCGCGCAGCGCTTAAAGGGGGGCCAACAACGTGTCGTTCCTGATCGGCCCCGCGGACGGTGACGTCCCGCACTAAAACGGCCAGGCGCCTGGGGGTCGAAAACTGTTCCACACTGGAATAGTGCAGAGAGTACTGTGTGAGATCCCGAGTAACCGCATCAACCAGAGCGGCTGCCATACCTGAAATCTCGCCTGCAGGAAGCTCCTCTGTGCCCAGTTCGAACAGCAGGTCCTCAGTACTCATGCGGACGCCTCGTCTTGTTGCGCCAGGCTGGCCAATGCGGAAGCGGCGAGATCCGCGTCNGCCATGGGAAACCCTAGCGCGCCTCGAGCCGTCACATAGGCTTTGGCTGTTGTCCGCGCCAATGTGCGTACGCGGAGGATATAACGTTGGCGTTCTGTGACGCCGATAGCGTGGCGAGCGTCAAGTAAATTAAAGGTGTGAGAGGCTTTCATGACGTATTCATATGCTGGCAGAGGGAGCTTTTTTTCTGCCAGCCTGTTCGCTTCCCGTTCATAGAATTCAAACTGTGAGAATAAATTATCGACATCGGCCTCCATAAAGTTATAAGAGGACATCTCTACTTCGTTCTGATGATAGACATCGCCATAGGTGACAGCACCGGACGGCAGGTCTGCCCAAACGAGGTCGTACACAGATTCGACGTCTTGCAAGTACATAGCAATGCGCTCAAGGCCATAGGTCAGCTCACCGGTGACCGGGTAACACTCCAAGCCACCGGCTTGCTGAAAGTAAGTAAATTGACTGACCTCCATGCCGTTTAGCCAGACTTCCCAGCCCAGACCCCAGGCCCCCAGTGTTGGCGATTCCCAGTTGTCTTCAACAAAGCGGATGTCGTGTTCCAATGGGTCGAGACCTAGTGCATAGAGGCTGCCGAGATAAAGCGCCTGAAAATCATCAGGAGACGGCTTCATGANCACCTGAAACTGATAATAATGCTGCAGGCGGTTGGGGTTTTCACCATACCGGCCATCTGCGGGCCTACGACTGGGTTGCACATACGCCGCATTCCAGTTTTCTGGTCCCAAGGCGCGTAGGAAGGTCGCTGGATGAAAGGTGCCTGCGCCTACCTCCATGTCCAGAGGCTGCAGCACAACNCATCCATGGCCAGCCCAATAGTCCTGCAATCGCAGGATAACGTCTTGAAATGTCGCGGGAACCACGGAAACAGCCCAAAATGAGTATGAAAGGTTAGTATAACTGCGATGCCTATTTCATAATCACTTTTCCGGAAGATTACCTGCAGAAATTCATTCTTTATGGCGGCCTCACAAAAATCTGTCTGGGTGGAATGGACAGTTATTTTGCTCATTCATCTGATGATGACTGTTACGCGATTACTNCCGCTCACATCGGCGCGTGCGCTCGGCAGGTCAATAGGNTCTCTACTTTATTGCTTCAATGCCCGTATGCGGCGCGTGGCTATNAGAAANCTCGAGCTGGCTTATCCCAGCTGGACACCGACACAAAGACGTCACATTGCTAAACAAAGTGTGCGGTCCACAGCAGAATTGATGGCAGAGATGGGTCGACTATGGTTACACCCCTGGGAGGATATTGCGCCGTTGATCGAGGNCGACGGCTTNGAGTGCATCAAACAACCACTGGCCTCAGGTCAGGGGGTCATTGTATTAGGTCCTCACTTGGGCAATTGGGAGTTGTTGGGGATGCATCTTGCGACACAGGGTAACCTTGTCGCGCTATATGAGCCGCTTGCACTGAAAAAGCTCGATCGGCTCGTTNATAAGGGTCGNCAACGNCTGGGNGGCAGGTTGGTGCCCACGACACCTCGCGGACTTGCCGAGCTCCTACGTACCGTGCGCGGTGGTGGTATCACAGGTATTTTACCCGANCAGGTGCCACGCGAGTTAAATGGCGGCTTGAATGCGCCGTTTTTTGGTGTCGAGTGTTTCACGGGAACATTAGCGCATAACTTGATTAAGCGCTCTGGGGCAGCCGCNGTGATGGGTGCGGTGCTGCGGACGCCCACTGGTTTTAGGGCCATTTACCGAGCAGCGGAGCAAGGGGTCTATAGTGACGATCCCAAAGAAGCGCTTACAGCTATTAATCTGGGTGTGGAAAAGCTGATCATGGATAACGAGTGGCAGTATCAGTGGCAGTACAAGCGGTTCCGCGTTCAGCCATACGGGCAAGTGGACTACTACAACTGGGCTGCTTCACCGTTGCTGGACGAGAGTGACGCCCCCAAGTGAGGCAGGTAATGGGCAAACTGCTGGCGGGTGCAATCGGATTTTTGGCTTTTGGCCCAGTTGGTTTGTTATTCGGACTGGTGTTGGGACATGCCTTTGATCGAGGTCTTTGGCGAGCATTGCAGCTGTCAGGTCCTGATGCTGTGCACCTTATGCGGGCGCAGTTTTTTGAGACGACCTTTATCCTTCTGGGATATGTCGCAAAATCTGATGGCCGAGTTTCTGAGGCGGAAATAGCGCAAACCGAAACGCTGTTTGTGCAACTTAGACTCAACGCTGAGCAACGCCGAACAGCGATCTCGCATTTCAAAGCGGGATCGGTGTCAGGCTTTGATCCATCGCTTACGGTGTCCCGCTTTAAAGAATGTCTTGGTGGGCGTCGGCAGGCACAGCACACCTTATTGGTATTTCTGGCCGGTATCGCTCTTGCCGATGGCACACTGTCCTCCGCTGAGCGGACTGCTTTGAACCAGATAGCCGCATTGCTTTCCGTTCCTCAGAGAGAGATTGATCAGCTTCTGTCGATGATCAATGCGCAGGCGCAATTCCAACAGCGCGCATACCAGCAGCAGGGTGGTCGACAGCGAGCGGCTAGCAATGAGCCTTCTGGGCTGGATACGGCTTATGCCGCGCTTGGATTGGCGCCTGATGCATCCAATAGCGAGTTGAAGCGCCGTTACCGCAAATTGATGAGCGAAAACCATCCAGATAAGCTCATTGCAGAGGGTGTGCCAGATGAGCTCCTAAGGGTCGCGACTGCACGTGCGCAGGAAATTACGGCGGCCTATGAAGTGATACAGCAATCTCGCGGGCTGAAATAACGGACCTGTATGGGTGTCGCCCTGGTTGGTCTGCTCAATGGCGCCAGAATGCTGGAGTGAACAGCACGAGAAGAGTGAAGACCTCAAGCCTCCCCATGAGCATAGCCAGGCACAGGATAATTTTTCCGACTTCGCTGACGCCAGCGTAGTTACTGGCCACTTTGCCGAGCCCCGGCCCCAAATTATTTAAGGTGGCGGCTACGGCAGAAAACGCGGATGAGAAGTCCAGTCCCGTCGCGAGCAGAGCAAGCCATATGGATACAAAACAAAACATATAGACAGCAAAAAAACTCCATACCGCGCTGATGATTTCGGTNTGTACGCGCCGCGAGTCAATCTTGAGGGGAATGATGGCNTTCGGNTGCAGTANCTGCCTGAGTTCNCGCACTCCCTGACGAAAAATAAGNAGGATTCTCATCGCTTTCATGCCACCGCCAGTTGACCCTACGCATCCGCCCATAAAGCTCAGCATCAGAAGCAATACAGGCAAAAATAANGGCCATACGGAGAAATCTTGTGTGGTGAAACCGGTGGTGGTGGCGATGGAGATTGTTTGGAATAGTCCATGGATCAGGCTGTCTTCCACATTGAACGTTTCGGTAAGTACCAGCAAGACGCAAATAATGCAGGTGGCCAACCCGATTACGGTTAAGAAGAAGGCGGTTTCTGAATCGTGGGTATAAACCCGGATATCGCGACGCTGAATGGCGATGAAATGCAATCCAAAATTGATTGCTGAGACCACCATAAAAAATGAACTAATCAGTAAGATGCTATTTTGATCGTAGTAACCGAGGCTTGCATCATGAGTCGAAAATCCACCGATTGCGACGGTGGAAAATGCGTGACAAATGGCATCGAAAACGGTCATNCCTGCAAAGAAATAGGAAGCAGCGCAGGCAATGGTGAGCAGCAAATAGATGCCAAAGAGCGCTTTGGCGGTGCTGGTGATGCGGGGCGTTAATTTTCTTTCTTTCGAGGGGCCGGCGCTTTCAGCGCGATACAGCTGCATACCCCCAATACCCAACATCGGCAGTACCGCAACAGCAAGCACAACGATACCGATACCGCCTAACCACTGCAGCAACTGCCGATACAGGAGAAGTGACTGAGGCAAGGTATCCAGCCCCGTTATCACTGTGGCCCCAGTAGTGGTCAGTCCGGATATTGATTCAAAAACCGACGCCGCACCAGACAGATTAAGTGATGGAATGAGCCAGAAAGGGATGGCACCAAATACACCCAGCACCAACCAGAAAAGCGCCGTGACTAAGAACCCATCGCGAATGTTCAAGTCCCTTTTTAGGCTGCGGGTTGGCAACCAAAGCAGGATGCCGGCCAGCAATGTCATGCCAAAGCCGGTGGCAAAGGCTGATTCCACGCCATCACGATGAATGACGGANAGAAATAGGGAGGGCAGCATGGCGCTGCTGAATAACATCAGCAAAACGCCGATGATTTTGAAGGCCATCGCAAACTGCATCAGATAAAGCCGAAGCCTACTGCAAAGAGTTTTTCGACAGCCGATATTTGCGAGCGGTCTGAGAGAAACAGAATGACATGATCATCTTCTTCTACCACGATATGATCGTGGGCAATCAGCACTTCATCGCCCCTCAGTATTGCCCCCACCGTGGCGCCCGTTGGCAAATGCAATTCATCAAGGCGTCTGCCCACGACTTTGGATGAATTCGCATCCCCGTGAGCGGTCAGCTCAATCGCTTCGGCCGCACCTCGTCTGAGCGAATGGACATTGCCGATGTCGCCTTTTCTCACGTGCGCCAAAAGGCTGCTAATCGTGATTTGTTGAGGGGAGATGGCGATGTCAATATCGTCGCCGATCAGATCAATGTAAGCCGCATTAGTGATCAGGGTAATTACCTTTTTGGCGCCCAGTCGCTTTGCGAGCATCGACATCATAATGTTTGATTCATCGTTGTCGGTCAGGGCGCAAAAGACATCGGTGTTCTCGATATTTTCCTGCTGNAATAACAGTGGCTCATTCCCGCTGCCATGCAGAACGAGCGTGTCTTCTAGGAGATCAGACAGCACTCGACAACGGTCATACGAGCGCTCGATCACTTTGACCTGATAGTGTTTTTCAAGGCGCTCTGCCAGCGTCGAACCAATATTGCCGCCACCGGCAATCATGATTCTATGATAGGGCTTATCGATTGTTCTTAGCTCGGCGGTGACGGAGCGAATATGCTCACGAGCCGCGATGAAAAAGACTTCGTCATTAGGCTCTACTACCGTCGAGCCCTGAGGAATGATGGGGTCACCGCCGCTGCGGAAAATAGCAGCGACGCGGGTGTCCACTCGGGGCATGTGTTCTCGAATTTCCTGCAGCTCACGACCAACGATTGGTCCCCCTGCCAGCGCTCTGACCGCGACTAATCTGATGCGGCCCTCGGCAAAGTCGAGCACCTGNAGTGACCCGGGNTTAGCAATNAGCTGCTCTATNTTTTTGGTGACCAGNTGCTCGGGTCCAATAATCACGTCNACGGGNATGGCGCCCGACTTGAATANTGCGGTTTGTTCAGANAGGTACTTGGCGGAGCGAATGCGACTGATTTTGGTGGGAGTGCGGAACAGTGTGAAAGCGACAGCGCAGGCCAGCATNTTGATTTCATCGCTGTCTGTTACTGCAACCAGCATGTCAGCATCTTCCGCTCCTGCATTAAGTAGCGTGGAGGGGTGTGCGCCGTTACCGAGAACGGTTCTGATATCCAACCGTTCTTGTAGGCGTTTCAACGTCGCCGCATGCTCGTCAACGACGGTAATGTCGTTTTGCTCATCAGCCAGATGCTCAGCTAGTGTGCCGCCTACCTGACCTGCTCCGAGGATAATGATTTTCACCGGTTTGAGGATCCTCCCAAAGACCCGGCCACACCATAAACTATGTCAAACCCGACACGCCATGTGGATTAGTCACGTTCGTAAGTGCGCGACGAAAAGTTAGGCGNGCCGTTTCTTTAAAAGTGAAAAATACAGGCCGTCACCGTCGTCGACTTGCGGCAGTGTCTGCCATCCATATTCACAACGAACGCCCTCTGTTAGTGGGAGAGGTGTGATTTCCACGCCAGGCTCTTCACAGAAAGCGCGTATTACATCATCATTTTCAGCGCGCAAAATTGAGCAGGTAACATAAAGCAGGCGACCCCCCGGTTTTAACGCGGGCCAAAGTCCCCGCAGGATGGCAAGTTGCTGCTCAGCAAAGCCCTCCAGATCTGTTTCGCGACGATGAAGTTTCACATCAGGGTTTCGGCGCATGACCCCGGTGGCAGAGCACGGCACGTCTGCAAGAATGGCATCGAAGGGTGGTGATATTACCGCTGGTGGTAAATCTTTAGCGTCCGCCATAACTATTTTCATGGGTAGGTCAAGTCGGGCGCTGTTCTCTGCAACGCGCATCAAGCGGGTCTCGCTGATATCGCAGGCTACCAGTTCGCCAATGTTCGGTTGATACTCAAGCAGGTGACAGGCTTTCCCGCCAGGAGCTGAGCAGGCGTCAAGAATACGTTCTCCCGACTGCGGGTTGATCAGTCCTGCTGCGAGTTGAGCCGATCGGTCCTGTACGCTGGCCCATCCTTCCGAAAAGCCCGGCAANGTGAAAACATCGACACCGCGACTGAGGATGATCCCCGTGCTGAGCCGCTGGCAAATCTNGGCGTCAATGCCCACCGCAGTGAGGGCCGTNAGGTAATCACTCCGGGAGATTTTGAGCGTGTTCACCCGCAAGACCATTGGCGGCCGGCTACGAGAGGCCGCGGCGATACCCTCGATCCTGTCGCCATATTCCGTTACTAGTTGACTATAGAGCCAGTCGGGTAAAGCGGCGCGTTGGGCGGGGNTTAGTGCNTCAAGAGAAATACCTTGTCGTTGATGGTTGCGCAGCACACCGTTGACCAGACCGGTAGCCCAGTGTTTTTTCAGATCTTTGGCAGCATTCACTGTCTCGGAAAGGGCGGCATGTGCGGGTGTTTTTAGATGTGATTGTTCATAGAGGCCGATGCAGATAAGCGCCTGAATATCGGCATCCTTACTGCGTAGCGGTTTTTTTAAAAACTGTCGCGAGAGCGGTGCGAGCAANGGCCATTCTCGCAAAGAGCCGTAGATTAACTCCTGACAGAGTGCGCGACTCGGTGGTTGAGTACCGTCAAGTGCGCCGGGCAGCAACCGATGGAGTGACTCGCCTTCGAGCACGCGGCGGATAACCTTGGCTGCGGTTGCTCGTGCAGAAGCCACGGTCAGCCCTCGATGACCGACGAGAAGAAACACCCCGGCATCAATCGTGTTCTGTAGCCATTGAGCAACGTCGCCGCNGACTGTGTTTTCGCTCCAGGCATTTGTGCTTCGGTGATGACAAGCATTCCCTCGCCACAGGCTACCCAAATCCCGTCATTGTCGGTCGCGACAATTTCTCCCGCGGCCGATTGATGCGGGGCTTCTGATGGTGAAGCATTCGCTATCTTTACCCGATCGCTATCGAGGAAGGTGAAGCAGCATGGCGCTGGGTAAAATGCCCTGATGCGGCGCGCGATATTCTGTGCACTGTCGGCCCAATCAATGAGCGCTTCCTGCTTCTCGATTTTTTTGGCGTAACTTGCCTGAGTGTGATCTTGAGATGCGGCTGAACCCAAAAAACAGTCGACATCCTCCAGCGTTTCGAGCAGTGCAGCAGCGCCCAGTTCTGCGAGCTCTGATTGTAANGATCCGGCGNTGTGCGCNGGNGTAATCGGTAGTCGCCGTGTCATGAGAACAGAGCCTGTATCGAGACCCGCTTCCATCGCCATGATGCTGACGCCGGTTTCTGCATCACCCGCTTCGATGGCCCGCTGTATCGGCGCCGCGCCGCGCCATCTGGGGAGCAGTGAAGCGTGTACATTAATACAGCCCAATCGAGGAATGGCAAGAATTTCCCCCGGAAGAATGAGTCCATAGGCGACGACGACCATTAGATCAGCGCCAAGATCCGAGAGGGATCGTGCTGCATCAGGGTGCTTCAGTGTTTCGGGTTGTAACACGCTTAAACCCGCTTCCAGCGCCAGCGTCTTTACAGCGGAGGGTTGTAATCGTTTGCCTCGGCCGGCTGGCCGATCGGGCTGAGTCAATACGGCCACGACTGAATGCGGACCTTGGTGCAGCATCTCAAGATGTTTCGCTGCAAATNCAGGNGTGCCTGCAAAGACAATATTCAGGGGGNGGGACATCAATTAGTCTCGGTGCTTTTGATCTTTCNCTAACTTGCTACGAATGCGCTGTCGTTTGAGGGGTGATAAATAATCGACAAATAGCTTGCCTTCCAGATGATCGATCTCGTGTTGTAAGCAAATGCTCATGAGTCCATCCAGCTGCTCTGTAAAAATGGTCCCATCGCGATCCATGGCCGTGACCTCAATGAGCGACGGTCTTTCGATCGTTTCATAAAAACCNGGGACAGACAGGCAGCCCTCGTCATATCGNCCCAGTGTGTCGTCAATAACCGAGATCTTGGGGTTGATGAAAACACGCGGATTNGAGTGGTCTTCTGTGATATCGATAACGATAACCCGCCGGTGGACATCAACCTGACTTGCGGCCAATCCGATACCGGGCGCTGCATACATGGTTTCAAACATGTCATCGACTAGCTGTTGGATGCGAGNGTCAACATGGGTCACTGCGACAGCGCGCGTGCGCAAGCGNGGGTCCGGAAATTCGAGAATCGAAAGTAAAGCCATGCCAAAGTCCGCTCTGGAAGCTGATTAAAAACGCGGAAAAGTGCTCGGATTTGGTCTGGCCGTGTCCTCAGCGCCCCCCCACACTCTCATTATACCTTGATGCTTTAGTGCGATGGACCGCGCTCAATTGGTTTTGNGGGGCGCCGATGCTGGCGGAGGTAAANAAAGGAGTGAGTGCCTTGGAAAAGAGCAAAGGGCTCAAGCGCCAGATTGCTCGCGGGAACACAAAAGTTGGAGCCGCCGAGGCTTGGCGAGGTGCTTGTTTCGCTCTGCTTGCCGTCTGGCTGGTGTGCGCTTTGACTCCTGCTGCGGTCATCGCGCAAGACCAGCCGCCACTCGCANTCAACCCTGAANTGACGCTGACTTACCGCGTGAAACCTGATGATTCCTTGTGGGATATNNCGGCTTTGTATCTCCNTGATCCCTGGCGATGGCAGGCGCTATGGGCAGAGAATCCTCAAGTNNNAAATCCCCGCCTGATTTTTTCTGGAGATGTTTTGCGCCTTTTTTGGAAGGATGGCAGTCCAANGCTAACCCAANANGCTCAGGCTGATATCAAGTTGACCCCCGGACTCCGAGCGAGCCCTTTTGAATTAGCAATACCGGTGATTCCTCGCGCACAGATAGCGCCCTTTTTGCGCAATCACAGTGTCGTTAAGCCCGAAGTACTGGAAGCCTCTGCCTATGTGGTTTCGGGTGATTCGGGTCGGCTGATGAGCGGGATCGGCGACACAATCTTTATCATGGGGTCGTCGCCCGAAGAGCTCGATTATCGGTTGATGCGCCCTGTAACGGCCCTTCAGGATCCAGTGACAGGGGAGCACCTTGGTACTTTTGTGTTGGAGGTTGGTGAGGCCAGACAGCGACGTGCGCATGGTGATAATGAGTTGACGCCAATGACGGTGACTCACATGCGCCAGGAGATTCGCGTCGGAGATCGGTTGCAACCCTTTGGTGAGACTGACTCTGGGGTAGGTTTCCTGCCCCAGGCTCCGCAGGGGAATATCGAGAAGGGTTTTTTGATTGCAGTGGCGGATGGTCTGACTCAGATCGGCCCTATGGATATTGTGGTGATAAATCTGGGAGAGCGGGAAGCGCTCCGAGTGGGTGATGTTCTTGCGATCCACCAAACGGGGCCATTGGTTGAGGAGCCGGTTGCGGGGGGCATGGTTCGCTTGCCCGATATACGTGCGGGCGTTTTATTGGTATTTGCGGTTTATGAGCGGGCGAGCTTTGGGTTAGTGCTGGAAGCCAAGAGGGCGATGTCGGTGGGAGATAAAGTCGTCAGCCCGTGAGGAGGTATTGATCGCATCTCTTCATCTGCCATGTCATGGCGGCGAGCTTTTCTGCCCGCACTTGCAGTCATATTAGTTGTTTAACCGAGAGGGGAGGCTCAAGGATAAGCGATGGCACACCAATTCGGCTTTGATGCCGTCGCAGATGCGCAATGGCTCGCG
The DNA here is from genome assembly GCA_002683335.1 of Halieaceae bacterium. Taxonomy (GTDB): domain Bacteria; phylum Pseudomonadota; class Gammaproteobacteria; order Pseudomonadales; family Halieaceae; genus Luminiphilus. The sequence goes on along the minus strand of NYTE01000021.1, from coordinate 47,197 downwards.
CTCAGCACCGGGGTTTACTCAGGCGCTCGTTGGCTGGCTGCGCTACTCCAACGCTTTCCTTCGCCTACATCACTTCTTGAGTGTTCACCTGATGAGGCCCGAACCCTTGGTGCCGAATCTCTGCAGCAAAAAATTGAGTGCGCCAAAGCCTGTGACGCGTTGACGCCTCTAGTTCAGCAAGCGCCGCTGAACCTCGTTGCCGCTCACCATCCGGAATATCCTCCTCTGCTCTTCGAATGCGAGGACCGACCTCCGTTTCTACTTGTGCACGGTGATCTCGAGGTTTTGCAGGCTGATATGCTATCGATTGTTGGCACCCGCAAACCTTCTCTCGATGGTAAGCGCGCTGCAACAGAGTTTACCGCCGCCGCAACCCGAGCGGGACGCACGGTGGTGAGCGGTTTGGCGTTGGGTATTGATGGGCTTGCGCATCAATCTGCTCTGGCGGTGGGAGGCAAGACGGTCGCGATACTGCCCTCGGGCCTGAATAAAATCTATCCTGCCCGGCATCGGCATCTCGCCAATCGGATCAGGCAGTCGGGCGCACTGGTCAGTGAATTCCCAATGAATACGCCTCCCCGCAAACACCATTTTTATCGACGCAACCGCACGCTATCCGGATTCAGTCCAGCTACTTTAGTAGTGGAAGCAGGTCGTCCTAGCGGCACTTTGCTCACTGCTTCAGCTGCGGCGGATCAGGGTCGGGACGTATTGGCATTGCCGTGGTCTGTTTACCACCCCGAGGGATCGGGCTGTCGATACCTTCTGGATGATGGGGCGATATTAATGACTTCAGTTGAGGCGTTTTACGGCTATTTGGGTGCACATAATCTGGATTTGCCCGAGCGCGCTCCGCTATTGCCCCTTTCGCCTGATGTTGCTGAAGACCCCGATCAACGAGATATCCTGACGTTGATGGGGCGGCGCCCTGCTCAGCCCGAGATACTGGCAGGTCATCTCGGCTGGGAGCTGGAGCGCTGCCTCTCCTGCTTGGCATCTCTGGAGGTGTCCGGTTGTATCAGGAAAACCCCTGCGGGTTATCAAACTTCCTGCTAGTTATTGGGTTGGCTCCAGAGTCATTGCTTGCGGTAAGGTATCGTTTTATCGCCAATGATCTGTAGAGTGAATCGATCTTTAACACCAATATATTGTGCTCGCTGGCGGGCTCCTGTTATCGCAGCGCGGTTGCGTGCCGGTGCCGTGGTGGCTTGTCCGGCAGAGGGAGTTTGGGGCCTGAGTTGCGATCCTTTTAACGAAGAAGCCGTTCTCGATATTCTGCAGATGAAGTGTCGCGAGATCAGTAAAGGCCTGATTGTTGTAGCGGCGTCAGCCGACATCTTTTCTGCGCTGCTTGACCCTTTGCCAAGCAGTGCGCGGGGCGCGATCTTGGATTCCTGGCCTGGTCCCAATACCTGGTTAGTGCCTCATCGCAGCTGCTTTCCTAGCTGGATAACGGGCGACAGTGATGAGGTGGCAATTCGGGTTACGTCCGCTCCAGCGCTGAAAGCATTGTGTCTCGCTTTCGACGGGCCCCTAGTGTCGACCAGCGCCAACCCTGCCGGATTATCTCCACCACATGCTGTATGGCAGTTACGCCGTTATTTTGGCCCTCGGCTACCAGCGATGCCGGGGGCGCTTGACCCTCAAGGCAAAGCGTCAACAATACGTCGCGTGGGGGATGGCTCGATTTTGCGGGCGTGACGTTATTTTAAGGAGAACTACATGGACGCAGCGGCGGTCGAGGCCTATCTGAAGTCATTGCAAATACGCATTTGCGACGCACTGTCTGTTATCGATGGGAACCGGGAATTTACGACTGAAAGCTGGGAGAGACCGGAAGGTGGTGGCGGCATCAGTCGGGTGTTGGCGGAGGGTGATGTGATTGAAAAGGGGGGCGTGAATTTTAGCCACGTCATGGGCGCAGAAATGCCCGCATCTGCTACTCAACACAGGCCGGAGTTGGCCGGACGCAGTTTCCGTGCCATGGGCATATCGGTAGTCATTCATCCCCGTAATCCCCATGCCCCGACCTCCCACGCAAATGTCAGAATGTTTTTGGCAGAGAAAGACGGGGAGCCGCCGGTATGGTGGATGGGCGGGGGCTTTGATTTAACCCCTTACTATGGCTACCAAGAAGACGCCGTGTCTTGGCATAGCACGGCCAGGGCTGCCTGTGATCCTTTCGGCGACGATGTGTATCCGCGGTTAAAAAAATGGTGTGACGATTATTTTTTTCTTCCCCATCGGCAGGAGCCTCGCGGGATCGGTGGTCTGTTTTATGACGATCTTAATGAATGGGGTTTTGATCAAACTTTTACTTTCATGCGCAGCGTGGGCGACAGCTACTTACAGGCTTACCTGCCCATCCTTGAGCGACGCAAGGATGTCCCCTGGACTGAATCGGAGCGGCAGTGGCAACTCTATCGAAGGGGACGTTACGTGGAGTTCAATCTCGTCCACGATCGCGGCACCTTGTTTGGTCTTCAATCCAACGGGCGCACTGAGGCTATCCTGATGTCGTTGCCGCCACTTGTGCGCTGGGAGTACGGTTTGCATCCGGAAGCGGGGACCGCCGAGGCACAATTAATGACGGATTTTCTAACGCCTCGAGATTGGTTGACCACGGCGACTTAAGGTCATTTTTGGGCCGTCATTGGATAAAGGGCAACCCAATCGGGGTTGAAGGTAACGAGGCCTGAGGAAGGTGCTTATGGACAGGATCACGGGTCGATTCGCGGTGGTGGGCAGTCCCATTGAGCACAGCTTGTCGCCACGTATTCACGCCGCGTTTGCGGGACAAACGGGCCGAGCGATTGATTACCGCGCTGAGCAGGTTGACCCTGAGACCTTCGAATCCTGGGTTGAAGATTTTTTTAAATGCGAGGGTCGTGGCTTGAACGTAACGCTGCCTTTTAAGACTCGCGCTTACCAGCTGGCACAAGCAGCGTCTGAGCGAGCAGATTTAGCGGGTGCCGCCAACTTTCTCACTTGCGATCAAGACGGTCGGTTGTTTGCAGATAACACTGATGGGAAAGGCCTTGTGACCGATATGGTGACGAATGCGGATTGGTCTTTGCGTGGTGCACGTATTTTGATTTTGGGGGCGGGTGGTGCGGTTAAGGGTGTCATGTCCGCTTTGTTGTCGGAACAGCCGTCGACGATTTATGTAGTCAATCGCACGGCCAGTCGCGCAGAGGCACTTGCCGCCGACTGGTCCGGGAACGTTATTCCGGTTTGTGGTGGCGGGTACGAAACAGCCGATACCATGATGTGGGATGTGATTATCAATGGCACGAGTACCGGTTTGTCCGGAGGCTTGCCTGCGTTGCCTGATTCTGTCGCCTTAGCTGAGGGATGTGTTTGTTACGACATGGCTTATGGCGGCGCGGCGGCGCCGTTTTTGGCATGGTCCGCCAGCCAAGGCGCCCGTGACGCGCGGGATGGCTTGGGTATGTTGGTTGAGCAGGCGGCTGAGAGTTACTTTTTATGGCTTGAAGAATATCCAGACACACAAACCGTTTTATCGTCCCTGCGAGGGGTTTAGCTGGCTCACTATTGGGTGGCGAGATAGCGGTTTTTAAGTGATACATAGCCGGCCGCACTATAGGGCAAAAACTGTCGCTCTTCCTCGGTTAGCGGCCGCATCTCTTTTGCTGGGCTGCCTCCGTAAAGGAAACCGCTCCGAAGCCGTTTGCCCGAAGTGACCAGAGCGCCGGCGGCGATGATCACCTCGGACTCGACTGTGACGGCGTCCATCACGATAGCGCCCATGCCCACCAACACTCTGTCACCAACAGTGCAGCCATGGAGAAGCGCGCGGTGACCGATTGTGACGTCATCGCCGATGCTGAGCGGAAAGCCTCCCGGGTTATAAGGTCCGTCATGGGTAACGTGCAAAACCGAACCGTCTTGAATATTGGTTCTCGCGCCGATGCGAATAATTTGAACATCGCCCCGCATTGCCGCATGGGGCCAAACGCTGGAGTCATCACCCAGATGAACATCGCCCATAACCACCGCTGTGGGGTCAACCATGACCCGATCGCCCAGGCAGGGTGCCACACCGAGTACCGCTCGGATATTCGAGGGCCCCCTAAAATCGATGTCAGACAAAATGGTGCTCCAGCGATGTATTGAGGTTGCTACACTACTCAAGCTTTTATCAGCGAGAGACGAGATAGTATGTCGGATTATGGGTCGGAACCCAATCAGCGACCGCGGTTTATAGCCGGAGCGACTTGCCCCAACTGTCAGGCTGAGGACCGTATGGTGATTGACTTGGGCCAAGATGTTAGGCGCTGTGTGGCCTGCGACTTTTCCGAGAGTAGGCCAAGTGCCAATCCGGATTTGCCATCCACCCGGGTGACGCGAGCGGCGGCGAGGCGATTGGACACTGCTGCTGACACTATCAAGATCCTAGGGGATTAAAGCGCCAGTATTGAATAGCGAGATTGCTTTGGACCACAGGTCTAAAATAACTGGTGCTCATATTCGAGATTCGTGAAAAGCATTAGTATTCATGCCTCTTGCCACGCAACATATGTGCCGCACGCGGGTTATGACCAAATGCCCGTAGTTTTTCAGCAATTCCGCTATAATCCCGCGCTTTTTCACCTGTCAGTGGCGCGGACTTGCGCGCCATCCAATGAAATGGAGTACTCACGAGATGGGGAGAATTTTCTCAGCAGCGGCCTGGGTCCTGGTTGCGCCGCTGGCCGGAGCTGGAAACCAGATCAATATGTCGCCGGGCGTGACCGAGATGGGCGGCAATATCTTCGAATTGCATATGCTCATTATGTGGATTTGCGTTGTTATCGGCGCGCTGGTGTTTGGCGCGATGTTCTATTCTATTTATGCGCACCGTAAGTCCAAGGGGCACCAAGCCTCCCAGTTTCATGAGAGCACCCAGGTTGAAGTCGCTTGGACGGTAGTACCTTTCCTTATTTTGATCGCCATGGCTTTTCCGGCGACCTCCACCCTGCTTGAAGTTTATGACAATGACGAGTCGGAACTCGACATCCTGATCACCGGCCATCAGTGGAAGTGGAAGTATGAATACTTAGATGACTCCGGGGAGACAGTTGCCTTCTTCTCCAACATGGCCACACCTCAGGAAGAGATTTACAACACCCAAAGTAAAGGCGAGAACTATTTGCTGGAGGTCGATGAACCTCTTGTAATTCCAACTCATACCAAGGTGCGCTTTCTCATTACAGCCAACGATGTGATTCATTCCTGGTGGGTTCCTGAAATTGCAGTAAAGCGCGACGCTATTCCCGGCTTTATTAATGAAGCCTGGACGCGTGTGCCTGAGGAGGGGATCTACCGGGGTCAGTGCACGGAGCTTTGTGGCGCTTATCACGGGTTCATGCCGATAGAAGTTCACGCGGTTTCGCGAGACGAATTCGACAGCTGGATCGCTGCCAAGCGTGGCATCGCTGCGGCACAAACCGAGCTGGCCATGCAGACCCTGTCGGTCGATGAGCTGATGGATGAGGGCAAGCGCGTTTACGATTCGGCGTGTCTGGTTTGTCACGGTGCCGGCGGAGAGGGCGGTGTGGGCAATGCAATAGCGGGTAGCCCGGTGGTGCTCGGAGATATTGCAGCGCATATGGCGCTAGTAGCGGATGGTGTTTCTGGAACTGCTATGCAGGCATTCGGCGAGCAGTTGTCAGCAGTCGATATGGCCGCTGTGCTGACCTATCAGCGTAATGCCTTTGGTAATAACACGGGCGATGTCGTCCAACCCGGTGACGTCGCCGGCACCGAGAACGGTTAACAGGAGAGAATCCCATGGGCGATCATCATCACGGACCCGCCGCGGGCGTTACGCGCTGGTTGTTCACAACGAACCACAAAGACATCGGTACGATGTATCTGTGGTTCTCCTTTGCCATGTTCCTGTTGGGTGGATTCTTCGCGATGGTCATCCGGGCCGAATTGTTTCAGCCGGGCATGCAACTGGTAGAGCCGGGCTTCTTCAATCAAATGACCACGCTACACGGCCTGATCATGGTTTTTGGGGCGATCATGCCGTCTTTCGTTGGTTTGGCCAATTGGCTGATACCGATGATGATTGGGGCGCCTGATATGGCGCTACCTCGGATGAACAACTGGAGCTTTTGGATTCTCCCACCTGCGTTTTTAATGCTGGCCTCGACCTTGTTTATGGAAGGAGGCGCGCCTGCGTTCGGCTGGACTTTTTATGCGCCGCTTTCTACTACTTATGCAGCGCCTTCGGTAACGTTCTTTATCTTTGCGATTCACATCCTTGGTGTGTCGTCGATTATGGGGTCGATCAATATTATCGCCACGGTAATGAACATGCGTGCGCCTGGCATGACTTATATGAAGATGCCCATGTTCGTCTGGACATGGCTGATCACCGCCTTTTTACTCGTTGCGGTCATGCCGGTACTGGCGGGTGCTGTCACCATGATGTTGATGGATATCCATTTCGGCACCAGCTTTTTCTCAGCTGCTGGAGGGGGTGATCCGGTGCTGTTTCAGCATATTTTCTGGTTTTTCGGCCACCCCGAGGTCTACATCATTATCTTGCCCGCGTTTGGCGTGGTGTCACAGATCATCCCTGCGTTTTCCCGAAAGCCCCTTTTCGGTTACGCGTCAATGGTTTATGCCACAGCGTCTATTGCGTTTTTGTCATTCATCGTCTGGGCGCATCATATGTACACGGTTGGTATGCCTCTGGCGGGAGAGCTGTTCTTTATGTATGCAACCATGCTCATCGCGGTACCTACCGGCGTAAAGGTCTTTAACTGGATCACCACAATGTGGCGTGGGTCGCTGACCTTTGAGACGCCAATGCTTTTTTGTATCGGTTTTCTGGTGTTATTTACATTGGGTGGTTTCACCGGCCTGATGCTGTCGATCGCCCCAGCTGATTTTCAGTATCACGATACTTATTTTGTCGTCGCCCATTTTCATTATGTGATGGTGGCGGGTGCCGTTTTTTCCATGACGGCGGCGATTTACTATTGGTTGCCGAAATGGTGTGGGCGGATGTATAGCGAGTCTATGGGTAAGACTCATTTCTGGATCTCCTTTATTGGCTTCAATATCACTTTTTTCCCGCAGCACTTTGTAGGGCTTGCGGGTATGCCACGGCGTATTCCAGATTACGCGCTGCAATTTGCCGATTTCAACATGATGTCCTCTATTGGTGCCTTCATTTACGGCGCGTCTCAGCTCTTGTTCCTTTACAACGTCGTTGCCACCATTGTTGCCGGTAAACCGGTATCAGAAGAGAAGGTATGGGATGGCGCGGAAGGCCTCGAATGGACGGTGGCGACACCTGCCCCATACCACACCTTTGAAGAACCCCCGGCGGTGCCTAAGCCAGTGGGTACTTTTTAAGGTGGCGGCATTTGGGTCTCCGCGGCGCGATTGATCATGTCCGGCCTCCGTCTCAGTAAAGTGCCTGCGACTGACACCGCCTTAAAGCTGTTGGCGGTTGCGGTGTTGATGTTTTCCTTTGTCTTTGTGGTGATGGTGCCCCTCTACAACGTGTTGTGTGACGCGTTGGGAATCAATGGAAAAACATCCGGTCAGGCTTACACTTCGGTCCCTGTTTCAGTCGATACCTCCCGCAAGGTGACGGTGCAGTTTGTGGCCATTAATAACGACGGCATGCCCTGGACTTTTGCTCCTGACGATCGGGTGATGCGTGTGCATCCCGGTGCCGCGACCGGCACGATGTTCCACGCAGTGAACCCCACCAATGCCAATATGGTCGCCCAAGCTATCCCCAGCATTTCACCAAGTAGAGCGGCAGCATTTTTTCATAAAACCGAATGTTTCTGTTTCGACCAACAAGCGCTGGCAAGCAATGCCACGGTAGATATGCCTTTGCAGTTTATTGTTGATCAGGAGTTACCTGACGATATTCATACCATCACGCTTTCCTACACCTTGTTTGATCTAACCGACTCGGTTCAGGATGGCCTGGCTACCCTCTAGCGGTGGCGTTCTAGGAGATAGTTATGGCGAGCGACACCACCACCGCGCAGGGATATGAGAAGTACTACGTCCCTGAGTCCTCAAGCTTAGCCGTTCGGGCCACCATAGGGCTGATTTTGTCAGTTTTTGGCGCTGCATTAATGCTCAATGACATGACGTTCGGCAGCGAGGAGGAGTCTTCCAATTCAGTCTGGGTGCTGACTGCCGGCTTGGTGTTTTTCGTTTTTACTTTGGCCAGTTGGTTTGGCACGGTGATTAAAGAAAATCTTGCTGGTATGAATAGCGGCCAGCTTAACCAGAGCTACGTTTTGGGCATGTTCTGGTTCATTTTTTCTGAAGTGATGTTTTTCGCAGCCTTCTTTGGCGCGCTGCTCTATGTTCGCCAGTTCGTTGGCCCATGGCTTGCCGGTGAAGGGGACGGAGGTCGGATGAACGGGTTGCTCTGGCCTGGCTTTGAATTCACTTGGCCCCCCGTCACAACGCCACAGGAAGTGGTGGGTGGAGTAGACGCTCAGGTGATTGCGAACAACGGCGCTTTTGTCTCGCAAGAGACGTCTATGGCCCCTGCGGATGCACATGCTTGGTATGCCTGGCTGCCAATGTGGAATACTCTGATCTTGCTTTCATCGAGTGCCACCGTGCACGTCGCGCACACCGCTATTCTCGCAGCTGACCGTAAAAAGTTTAATCGCTGGCTTGGTATTACCGTTGGTTTGGCGCTGGTGTTTCTCGGCTTGCAGGCGGCGGAATATTACGAAGCCTATGCCTTGTATGGGTTAACCCTCAACTCTGGTATTTACGGGTCGACCTTTTTCATGCTGACGGGCTTTCACGGATTCCACGTGGCGATGGGTATGACGATGTTGCTAGTGCAATGGCTACGCTCACTGAAAAATCAGCACTTTACAGCTTCTGATCATTTTGGATTCGAAGCCTCGAGCTGGTATTGGCATTTTGTTGATGTAGTCTGGGTTTTTCTATTTCTCTTTGTTTACATTCTTTGATTCAGCGGGCGCGGCTCAAGGACGCCCTTTTTTATTGTCTGATTCTGCTAACCGCGAAGCGCCGCGTGCTGTGCCCCGGCGGGCTTTAACGGCTGAAAATACGGATGTCGGCTTATTCCAAGGGTCGCGATAATGTAGGGCCCGGGTCCCAGGGGTTGCGGTGACCCAGTTGACCAGTAATAACGCCGTAGGCAATCACAATCAGCAAACAAGCGCCTAATCCGAGGCGAACACCAAGGGAATGAAAGAGCCGCCGTTTCTTTAAACTGCCTTGATCAGACATCAGAAAAACCAGGCCTGTGGCGAGGCTTGCTACGAGCGCTATCATGAGCAGGATGATGATAATTTTGAGCATGGGCTTGGCCTTTTGGGGTCACTTGCTGCACGCTTTAGGGCTGTACACCGATTCAGCGAGATGCCGATATGCAGTTTAACCGAACATGGGGTCCACTGACGGTAAGAGTTGATGTGCGAGCCGCAGTTGCGGGCGCGATATTATTTTTTTTACTCTTGAATCTTGGCTTTTGGCAGTTGGGCCGCGCGGGAGAGAAGGCGGCACTTGAGGCTCGCTGGCAGGCCCGAAGCGAATTACCTGCCGTCTCGCCACACGTTATTCTAGAAAGTGAAGGAAATAGCGAAACGGATCAATGGGTGGATCGTGCCGTCCGTTGGGAGGGACGGTTCAAGCCACAAAACTATTTACTACTCGACAATCGCATCTACCGAGGGCAAGTTGGCTATCACTTAATTGCGCTTGCCGAGTCGCAAGGCTTGCTGGTCCCGGTCAATTTGGGTTGGTTGGCTGGTGATCCGTCTCGCAGAACGCTCCCCACGCCAGTGCTTCCATCTGACTTAATGGTAATTGAGGGCAAGGTATACGTTCCCGCAGGCAACCCTATTGTGATGCAAAAACCCTTGCCACCCCAACGTCTTCCAGCTGTTGTGCAAACGCTTTACTGGGATGATTGGAGCAAATCACTTTCCGCGCTTACCCAACAAGCGGTGCTTCCTTACGAAGTCAGAATTGCGTCCGGTTCCCCTGCAGCACTGGATGCGGAGTGGTCGCTTGTTAATCAATCTCCCTCCAAACATATCGGTTATGCGGTGCAATGGTTTGCGATGGCTGCCGTGCTGTGTGTGATTGGCGTCGCGCGAATGACCAATCTGCCCGCGTTACTGAAAGGCTCACGTGGCATATGACGCAGGATGATTCGGCGTTGCAGCAACGACACGCGCGGAGGGTGTTGCTGCTTATCGCAGGCATTCCTGTTGTTATGATGCTGGCCGCTACGGTCTTGTGGTGGACTGTAGAAGCGGGTTATCTGAACGTAGTTGATCGATTTGGAACCGCTAATCATGGTGCTCTGGTCACGCCACCACGATCTGTTAGCGAAATCGTTTTTCGTCACGAGGGTGCTGCGGAGGTTCTCTGGCGTGATCTCCCTGTGAAGTGGCGGCTGGTGGTGGTTCAGCGAGGCGATACCTGCGACACCGTTTGTCAAAACCAGCTTTACCAGACCCGACAGATTCACGCGGCACTCGGGAAGGATTTTAATCGGATAGGCCGAGTGTTACTGGGCGATGCGCCGCCCGGAGGGGTCGTTCTTGCTGACAGCGATCCAACGCAGAGCAAACAAAGGATGCTGGCTGGATGGCTGGCGCGCGAACATCAAGGACTCACGTCGCTGACTTTACCAGCTGCGATACTCGATGAGCTCGTCCCGGAAGTCAGTGCTTCTCCTATGCAATGGTATGTGGTGGACCCAGCGGGCTGGGTCATGATGCGGATGTCCGACGACCTGCATTATAAAGACGTTATCAGCGATTTGAGGTTCTTGTTGAAACACTCGGGCGCCTGATGCGGAATTCGTTGTGATCACGGTGCGTATGGGTTTCGACACATTGCTGTATATCGTTTTGGTGCAGTAAGCGCAGTACAACATGCCGAGGCCTCGCTGGTGGGCCCAGGCGATAAGTAAGGGAAGACGCGTGAAAAACTCAAAAACCCCCGGAGTGTATTGGACGGTAGCGGGCGTAGTGGTCTTTATGGTCCTGGTCGTTGCGAGTTTCGTCCACCGCGTCGGCGAGCCCAGAATAATGAGCCTGGCGGAAACCCGCGCCAACGGGCTATTCCTGTTTGATACCCCCAGAGACCTCGGCGCGTTTGAATTGCTAGATCATACGGGCGAGCCCTTTTCTCCGGCGCAATTGATGGGGCGTTGGACCATCATATTTTTTGGGTTTACCCACTGCCCGGATATTTGCCCAACGACTATGGCCGAGCTCGCTGATCTCAAAGCGCAATTAGTGGGTACCGAGGCCGGGGCAACGCAAGTGATCATGGTGTCCGTTGACCCCGCTCGTGATACGCCTGAGCGGCTGGCTGAGTATGTGCCGTATTTTCATCCCGAGTTCCTTGGTGTGACGGGAGACTTTCCGGCAATCTTGAGTTTTGCTCAAAGGTTGAATGCGCCTTTTCGCAAAGTGAGCGACCCGAATAATGGATATCAGATGGAGCACAGCGCAAACGTCGCGTTAATGAACCCTCGCGGCGATTATCACGGTTTTTTCCGTGCCCCGCTCGATGTCCCGAAAATGCGAGTAACCTTAAGATCTACCCAATATTTGTGGGAAAACTGACACCATGACGCAGCGATTGATTTTGGTCGACGGCTCCTCCTACCTGTTTCGCGCCTACCACGCGCTGCCACCCCTTACCAATTCGAAAGGGCTTAATACCGGCGCCGCCAAAGGCGTCATTGGCATGATTCGAAAGCTGATGGCCGATTACGAAGGCGATCAAGTCGTTGTGGTATTTGACGCCAAAGGCCCAACTTTTCGAAATGAGATCTACGCCGATTACAAGGCGAACCGCCCACCTATGCCCGAGGAACTCAGAGAGCAAATAGCGCCGATTCACTCGACAATAGGTGCCATGGGCTTGCCGCTTGTCTGTGTAGAGGGCGTCGAGGCAGATGACGTTATTGGCACGCTTTCTCTAGAAGCTTCCCGCACCGGTCGCGAGGTCGTCATTTCTACCGGCGACAAAGACATGGCGCAACTGGTGGATGAGCACGTAACGCTGATTAACACCATGAATAACACGGCAATGGATCGAGCGGGCGTGATCGAGAAATTCGGGGTGCCCCCTGAGCTCATTATCGATTTGCTGGCGCTAATGGGCGATAAGGTCGATAACATTCCCGGAGTGGCGGGTGTCGGCGAGAAATCGGCGACAGCTCTGTTGCAGCATTTGGGTGGTGTGTCGTCAATTTATGAGCAGCTGTCGGCTGTCGCAGCACTGCCGATTCGTGGCGCGAAAAGCGTGGCAAACAAATTAGAGATAGCACGCGAGGCCGCCGAGCTCAGCTACACTCTGGCCACTATCAAGACTGATTGTGATCTGGGGCTCGAAGCGGAAGACTTGATTTCCCGCGCTCCCGATACAGAGGCGTTGGTTGCGCTCTTTCGAGAACTGGAATTCAAGACCTGGCTTGAGGCCTTGCTTGCCGGCAATGATGGCGCTACCGACCTTGCCGCACCCACAGATGAAGGGGGCGCGTCTGACGAGGTCTGTCGCGCCAGCGATGCAATCGCTGTAACAACAATAGTCGATCAAACGACTCTGGATGAATGGTTGTCTCGTTTGAGCACGGCAGCGTTGTTTGCTTTTGATACTGAGACCACCAGCCTCAATTACATGATCGCAGAGGTGGTCGGTGTTTCGTTTGCCTTGGAAGCGGGTGTGGCAGCCTATGTACCACTTGCACATGATTACCCGGGCGCACCGGATCAGCTCGATAGACAACAAGTGTTGGACCGTCTTCGGCCCATCCTAGAGGATGAGTCTGTCGGTAAAGTGGGGCAGCATCTTAAGTACGATGCGAACGTACTGGCCAACCATGACATCACTTTAAGGGGCATTCGCGAAGACACTATGCTGGAGTCTTATGTCCTCGACTCGACCAGTAGCCGACATGATCTCGATACGCTTGCACTGTCATATTTGAATCAAAGCACGATTAGTTTTGAGGAGGTCGCTGGAAAAGGTGCTAAACAGCTGACGTTCAATCAGGTGCCCATTGAGCAGGCGGCGCCTTATGCGGCCGAGGATGCAGAGGTTACCTGGCGGCTCCATGCGGTACTTGCGGATCGATTGCATCAGGTGGAGAGCCTTTCCAGTTTGTATCGAGAGTTGGAGATCCCTTTAGTACCGGTGCTCTCCAGAATTGAGCGCAACGGTGCCCTGGTGTGCCGCGACACGCTCGCTTCCCACAGTCAGGAGTTGGGGCAGCGGATGCTGGCGTTGGAAGCGAACGCACACGAATTGGCTGGCGGGCCATTTAACCTTGGATCTCCAAAGCAGCTGGGGGAGATTCTGTTTAATCGGCTTGAATTGCCCGTGCTCAAGAAGACGCCGAAAGGTGCACCGTCTACAGCAGAAGACGTGCTCGCCGAACTGGCGCTCGACTATCCGCTGCCCGCCGTGTTGATGGAGTACCGCAGTCTTAGCAAATTGAAGTCGACGTACACCGATAAATTGCCCGAAATGATCGATAGTAAAACCGGGCGTGTGCATACCTCCTATCATCAGGCCGTGACGGCTACCGGTCGCCTGTCATCATCCGACCCTAATCTGCAGAACATCCCGATTCGCACAGAAGAGGGCAGGCGAATTCGTCAGGCCTTTATTGCTGCTGATGGATGCAAGATTGTTGCGGCCGACTACTCCCAGATTGAACTGCGCATCATGGCGCATTTATCGCAAGACGCCGGGTTGCTCGGCGCTTTTGCAGAGGGGCTCGATGTGCACAGTGCGACTGCCGCAGAGGTATTTGGCGTCGATATCAACCAGGTTTCTGGAGATCAGCGGCGCAAAGCGAAAGCGATAAATTTTGGCTTGATTTACGGCATGTCGGCCTTCGGACTCGGCAAGCAGTTGGGCTTGGGTCGCAATGAGGCGCAGGAGTACATTGATCTTTATTTTGATCGGTATCCAGGGGTTGCTGATTATATGGCGCGGACGCGATCGCTAGCGCATGAGAAGGGCTACGTGGAGACGCTGCGAGGACGGCGTTTGTATTTGCCTGAAATCAATGCGCGCAATCGCCAGCGTCAGCAAGCCGCGGAGAGAACCGCCATCAATGCGCCTATGCAAGGTACAGCGGCTGACATGATTAAACTGGCCATGCTGGCGGTCGATGAGTGGCTAGACGAGGCCAAGGTCCCGGCACGCATGATCATGCAGGTGCACGACGAGCTTGTCTTTGAAGCTGACGCCAGTGCCATAGAGGAGGTGTGTGCCAGGGTCAGCGAATTGATGTCGAGCGTGGGATTGTTAGATGTGCCACTGGTAGTGGACGTGGGGGTAGGCAATAACTGGGATGAGGCTCACTAAGGGCTATGATGTTTCGTTAGCTTCTAGTACGGAGTCATCCGTAAGCCATCGATTCAAGCGACGTCCTAGCTCGTCAACACCAAGACCTTTCAAAGATGAAAAGAGTTGCATGCTCACCAACTCAGCGTGTGCAGAGAGTTGGCCGCGAACTGTTAGCAGGGTGTTTTGAGCGGGACCTCGCTTTAGCTTGTCACACTTTGTGAGCAAAATATGCACTGGCATGCCGGCGGTAACTGCCCAGCCCAACATTTGCTGGTCAGGCTCTGTCAGTGGATGCCTAATGTCCATCAGCATCACGAGCCCTCTCAGGCTCTGACGGTGTTGAAGATACCGCTCCAGTTGCTGATTCCATTTTTTCTTTACCGCCAGAGGCACTTTGGCAAACCCATAGCCCGGTAGATCGACCAATCGCTGCTTGTCGCTCAGCGCAAAAAAATTGATGAGCTGCGTCCGCCCCGGAGTACGCGATGTTCTTGCCAGTTTTTTTTGCCCCGTTAATGTATTGATTGCGCTCGACTTTCCGGAATTTGACCTGCCAGCGAAAGCCACTTCCCAGCCGAGATCTGAGGGGGCATTTTCAATCGCACTTGCGCTTTGTAAAAAAGCGGCGTGACGGAAGTTGGCGGGCGGCGGCGCGGCGCTGAGATCATTCATTTTGCGATTTGTACCCGGACTCGGAACGTCTATAATGCCACGCTCCGAGGCGCTGCGTTGATAGCGATAGTTTGAAAATAGAAAGGTACGTATGTGGCCTGACTCTTGTAAGAACTGGTTTAACAGCAGAGAAGAGTGCACCGTGACGTCGCACCAGCGGTGTGAGCGGCAGAATCTGCAGAAGGAGTGGCTGTGTATATGACAGCACGACGCGTTAGGTGCATTAACGGTGCGCTGTTCCTGCTGGTTGGGCTGGCAGCTTGTTCCGACGCAGGCAGCGAACGTCCGCCGTTGTCAGTCGTAGAAACGCCGCCGGTTGTCGAGGTGCCGACTCAGTATGCGTCCTCTTGCGGTGCTTGTCATTCAGTCGGTGTTGCGGGGGCTCCGAAAACCGGAGACGCGAATGCATGGGCGGCAAGGCTTGAGGCCAAAGGTATGGATGGGCTAGTTGCATCCGTTCGCAATGGTTTAAATGCGATGCCCCCGGGCGGACTGTGCAATAGTTGTAGCGATGAGGATCACGCATCGCTCATCGAATATATGGCAGCTGCTCAATAGGCAGAGGGTTATAGGTAGGTTTATGTTTAAGCGGTTTTTAAAAGTTTTTACGATTGTGTCATTGGCCATATTCGCTGCCCAAGGCAGTTATGCTGGTGGTGATGCCAAGGAGGGGCAGCAAAAAGCAGCCATGTGTCTGGGCTGCCACGGCGCAGATGGCAACAGCTTGGTACCTACCTTCCCCAAGTTGGCGGGTCTTGGTCACAAATACTTGCTCAAGCAAATGAAAGATATCCGCGATGGCCGACGTCCGGTTGCGGTGATGGCCGGGCAGGTCGATAACATGACCGACGAGGACCTCTCTGACATTGCGGCCTTTTATACCGCTCAGGCCCGCTCAGGCGGCAGTGCGGATCCAGATAAAGTCGACTTAGGTCGGAAAGTCTATCTGGCAGGCATCGCGGAGCGACAAGTACCTGCTTGCTCGGGCTGTCATAGCCCGACCGGAAACGGCAACGGTCCAGCGGGTTACCCGGCATTGGGGGGCCAACACGCTGACTACATTGCCTCACAGTTGAAGATGTTCCGTAAGGGCTATGAAGATCCCACGGGCCGTACTAATGGAGGTGAGGCAAAGATCATGCGCACTACAGCGTTTGGCATGAGTGACATGGAGATTGAAGCGGTCGCGAGTTATATTGCTGGTTTGCAGCCCGGCCTCTGATCTTTTTGTTTCAGTGGTGCGGTAAGTCTTAAGAATGCGTTCCAAGGAGGGATAACCCATGTCTTTTATTTATCCACGCACAACTATTTTGCCCTTAGTTGGGCTGACGATAGCGCTCAGCTGCATTTTCAGCCTGAGCCTGTCGGCGGAAGAGCGTTGGGTAGAGGGCCAGCATTATCAAGTGATCACACCACCGGTTGCGGTTGGCAAGTCAGACGATGTCGTTGTGACAGAGTTTTTTTGGTACGGCTGTGGTCATTGCTATACCTTCGAGCCCATGCTGACGGCGTGGGGAAAACAGCTACCCGATGGCGCAGTGGTAAAGCCGTCTCCCGCAGTTTGGAATGACCCCATGCGTATGCATGCGAAAGCATTTTATATTGCCGAAGTACTTGGCGTAAAAGCCGTGATGCACCCCGTTATTTTTGACGCCATGCACGTGCAGCGAAAACGACTGGTCTCCCGATTGGCGCTTCGTGATTTGTTCGAAGATAACGGCGTCGACCCTGAGCAGTTCGATAACGCCTACGATTCGTTTGGTGTCGATTCGCAAGTTAGGCAGGCCGATGCCCGAGCGCGCTCGGCAAAGGTGTCTGGTACCCCGACCTTGATGGTTGCGGGTAAATACCTGATCGAAACCCGTGGCGCCGGCAACCAGACCAATATGCTGGAGATTGCCCGGCACCTGATAGAAAAAGAGCTAGCGGCGCGCTAGCGGTCCGCTGCAGGGGCCGACACAGCGGTGCGTGTGACAACGCGCCGCAGTTCAAAACTGGAGTGAACGCCGGTTACTCCCTCTATTCTAGTCAGCTTCCCCAATAAGAATTGTTCGTAGTGAGCCATGTCTCGGACTACCGCTTTCAGGAGGTAATCGGCGCTCTGGCCCGTTACCACGCAGCAATCAACCACCTCCGGCAGTTCTGAGATCATCTGTTCAAAAAGCGTAAAGCGATCGGGAGTATGTCGGTCCATTGTGACGCCAATATGTGCCGTGAGGTTCAGCCCCAGCTTTTTCGGATCTACCATTGCGACTTGATGGGTGATTACTCTCTCGGAGATCAGCCGCTTCACCCGTCTGGCGCAGGGGGTGGCCGACAGTCCGACACGCTCTGCCAGTTCCAAATTGCTAAGACCGGCATCCTCTTGTAAAACCTGCAGGATACGGTGGTCCGTTCGATCCAAAGGAGAGTGTGAATAATTCATGTAATAGGCCATTAGTGGTTAAATATTTAGTAAAAGTATCATTATTTAGCGATAAACACTTAATATAAAGGAAATATCGTTTAAAAAAGTGTTTAACGCTATCCTGCCGTGGTTACACTACGCAGCGCTGGCCCAAAGCAGGATTAATAACGTGACAGATATGCGCTTCGATCATCGCAAATACCGCGCTTTTCAGCCCATCGTTAAAACCGATCGTCGCTGGCCTGATAGCGTCATCAATCGCGCACCCCAGTGGTGCTCGGTAGATCTGCGCGATGGTAATCAAGCTTTGGTAGAGCCCATGAACGCGGAGCAAAAACTCCGTTTATGGGAACTACTGCTGGCTATTGGGTTCAAGCAAATAGAGGTGGGCTTCCCCTCAGCCTCCAGTCACGACTTCGATTTTTTGAGGAAACTGATTGAGGAAGACCGGATACCGGCAGATGTCACTGTGCAGGTATTAACGCAAGCAAGGCCAGATCTGATAGAAAAAACTTTCGCGGCGCTTCATGGAGTTCGTCGTGCCGTAGTGCATTTTTACAACAGCACATCAACTGTGCAGCGGGAATATGTTTTCGGACTAGATCGGCAAGGCATTTGCGATATTGCCGTAAACGGGGCCCGTTTGGTCAAGGAGGCGGCGCTGGCACGTCCCGAGACCGAATGGGTTTTCGAATACAGCCCGGAAAGCTTTACCGGCACAGAATTACAGTTTGCGTTGACCGTGTGTGACGCCGTCAATGAGGTGCTGGCTCCGACACCGGAGCAGCCGGTTATCATTAACTTGCCTGCCACAGTGGAGATGAGCACGCCCAACATTTATGCCGACCAGATAGAGCGGTTTTGTGATCAGGTTAAGCACCGCGAGGCACTGATTATTTCGCTTCACACTCACAATGATCGAGGTTGCGCAGTGGCCGCTGCAGAGCTGGGCGTCATGGCGGGGGCGGATCGTGTTGAGGGCACGTTGCTGGGCAACGGGGAGCGAACCGGCAATATGGATATCATGACTATGGCGATGAATCTTTATAGCCAGGGCATCGATCCAGAGCTCGATTTCAGTCACATGGACGAGATATGCACCGTGGCCCGGGAATGCACGCAATTGCCGGTTCATCCGCGACACCCCTATGCGGGAGAGCTGGTCTTTACTGCATTTTCCGGTAGTCATCAGGATGCGATTCACAAGTGTCTCTCCAAGCGCAGTGATGACGACGCTTGGGACGTTGCGTATCTTCCTATTGATCCCTCCGACATCGGCCGTACCTATCAGGAGGTGATACGAATTAATAGTCAGTCTGGCAAGGGCGGTGTTGCACACGTCCTGAGGCGTGATTATGGTCTGGAGTTGCCACGTTGGCTGCAGGTGGATTTCAGCAGCGCCGTGCAGGGCCTGGCGGAGGACAGCGAGTCTGAAGTGTCTTCTGATGATATTTATGCGCTATTCGGCGCGACTTATTTGAGCACCTCGGAGCGATGGCAACTGGGAGATTATCAATTGTCGCGACAGGGAGGCTCTGATGGTCTGGAGGTGACCCTGCATGGTCCCAATGGCAATGTCACACTGTCTGGGCACGGAAACGGTGTAGTCGATGCTTTTGTTCAAGCGATGGAAAACTTTACCGGACGACACCTCGTTGTGGTGGAGTATTCTGAGCACACCTTGGGACAAAGTGCTGATGCGGAGGCGGTGTGTTACGTGCAGCTCAACATCGATGGAGAACGCCCTTGCGGGGTGGGCCGCAGTCACGACATTGTGCAAGCTTCTCTGGCAGCGATTCTTTCCGCTCTAGATGGGCGGGGCCTGGTATTAGCCCGAGCCGCCTGAGCCGTAACTCACGAAGTGAGATGAAGACAGGGAAGGTCGGTTTACCCGCAGGTTTGGCTCAACATCGTCGCCCGTTAGGAAACTGCTGGGCACTGATCGGCTGCGTGCTGATCGCTGCGATTTTGAGTGGTTGCTCTGCAACGCAAGTCATTTACAACCGCGCAGATATCCTTATTCGGTGGTATCTCGATGACTATGTCACCTTCGATCCTGAACAGCAGGCGCAATTTGATGCGCGGTTGGATGCGCTGCTTGATTGGCATAGACAGGAGGAGTTACCAGAATATGTTCTGCTCCTCGATGATGCGCTGCTCATTCTTGACAACGATGTGTCGCTTGCAGCGACGCGATCTATGGCAGAAGGCATTGAATCTGCGGCTATCCGGTTACAGGATCGATTCCTTGAGCTATTGCTGAGTACGGGCGAGAACCTGACGTCTGCTCAGCGCGCCGACTTTATTGACGCGTTGCTGGAAAAACAGGAGGCGTTCGAGACAGATCGTCTAGCACGCAGTGACGCAGAGTATCGCGACGATCTTGGACAGCGGTTTGATAAGCAGCTTGGACGTTATCTTGGTCGTCTGACTGACGAGCAAGCTCGCCGTCTGCAGGAGGGTGTAGCTGGAATGACCCGACTGGATCATTTCTGGTTGCAGGATCGGCGAGTTTGGATTTTAGCTTTATCAAATATTCTGTTGGCCGATGAGCCAGATTGGGCCGATCAAGTGAGGGCTCTTATTGCGGGCCGTGATGAGGCGCTGCTACCCGATTACCGACAGGGTATCGAACACAACGGGGAAGTCATTCTGCAGCTTTCTCGGGACGTGCTTCTGATGCGCACCGAGAAGCAGGATAAAAAGCTCAGGGCGCGCCTGATCGCTTTGCGAGACGATCTTGCGGCGTTGTCTGACGCTTGAGTCAGTCTGTGCCAGCAATCAGTTTTTGATCGCGAATGGCTCCTTTATCGGCACTCGTCACCATGCTGGCGTAGACCTTCAACGCGGTTGATACCTGTCGCGGACGATCCGCTTCGGGTTGCCAAGGACGGGCTCGAGCATTCATGGCCTCGCGCCGACCGGCGAGTGTCGCCTCGTCGACCAACGCATTGACGCGTCTGGCTGGTATGTCAATTTCTATCGGATCGCCCGGTTCGATCAATCCGATGGTGCCCCCAGCGGCGGCTTCTGGCGAAACATGGCCTATCGATAGCCCCGAAGTGCCTCCAGAGAAGCGGCCGTCTGTGATCAGTGCACAGGCTTTTCCCAATCCCTTGGATTTCAGATAACTGGTGGGGTAAAGCATTTCTTGCATGCCTGGTCCCCCCCGGGGTCCCTCATAACGCACAATCACAACATCACCAGCTTGGACGCGGTCCTCCAAAATATCCGCAACCGCCGCTTCCTGACTTTCGCAGACATGGGCTGGCCCGGTGAAGCGCAACGAATCCTCTTCAACGCCTGCGGTTTTTACAACACACCCCAATTCGGCAAGGTTGCCAAACAGCACGGCCAAGCCTCCCTCTTCAGAGTAGGCGTGCGTTCGTGAGCGGATACAACCGCCCTCCCGATCGGTATCGAGGGTAGGCCAGCGCAGATTCTGGCTGAATGCTTGCTGGGTCGGTATCCCCGCTGGGCCTGCGGCAAAGAGGGTTTTCACTTCCTCGGAGTCGGTTTGCATGATGTCCCAGAGTGCGAGTGCCTCCCCAAGGCTCTCGCTGTGGACCGTTGGCAAGTCGAGATGCAGTAGTTCACTTCTCGCCAGTTCGCCTAAGATCGCCATGACGCCTCCGGCTCGGTGCACATCTTCCATGTGGTAAAGCGGGGTGCTGGGCGCAACCTTGCACAATTGCGGCACCTTGCGTGAGAGCTGATCAATCGCGGCCAGATCAAAATCCACACCGGCTTCTTGTGCAGCGGCGAGTAAATGGAGAATCGTGTTGGTAGAGCCGCCCATTGCAATGTCGAGCGTCATGGCGTTTTCGAATGCTCGACGGCTTGCAATTTCGCGAGGCAAGGCGGTGGCATCGTCTTGCTCGTACCAGCGTCTCGCCAGCCCCACTATCGTGCGTCCGGCGCGCAGGAACAGTTGCTCCCGGTCAGCAT
This sequence comes from Halieaceae bacterium, assembly GCA_002683335.1. GTDB lineage: Bacteria > Pseudomonadota > Gammaproteobacteria > Pseudomonadales > Halieaceae > Luminiphilus. Next base: position 25,809 of record NYTE01000021.1, on the reverse strand, counting down.
GGGTCGCAAGCAACGACCCATTGCCTGGCAGGCTGAGGCCCAGCGCCTCGGTGAGGCAGTTCATGGAGTTGGCGGTGAACATGCCCGAGCAAGAACCGCAGGTGGGACAAGCCGAACGCTCATAGGCGTCAACGGTGGCGTCATCGGCTTTGCTGTCCGCAGCAATCACCATGGCATCGACTAGATCAAGCTTGTGCTCAGAGAGGGCAGTCTTGCCGGCTTCCATGGGCCCACCCGATACAAAGACCACAGGGATATTGAGCCGCATTGCAGCATTTAGCATTCCCGGAGTGATCTTGTCGCAATTGGAAATACAGACCATGGCATCGGCACAGTGTGCATTGACCATATATTCCACTGAGTCGGCGATGAGGTCGCGCGAGGGCAAGCTATACAGCATGCCGTCATGGCCCATGGCAATCCCATCATCCACGGCAATGGTATTAAACTCTTTGGCAACGCCACCGGCAGCTTCGATCTCTCTTGCCACCAATTGACCCAGATCCTTGAGATGCACATGACCTGGAACAAATTGGGTAAACGAATTCACCACCGCGATGATGGGCTTTTCAAAATCTTCGTCCTGCATACCTGTGGCGCGCCAGAGTGCGCGCGCGCCAGCCATATTGCGTCCAGCTGTAGAGGTACGGGATCGATATTGCGGCATCGAACTCTCCGATTGGTATGAGAAACGGGGCTTTAGCTTAACACTGGCTGGCCTTCAGGTTGAGACGGGCCTCACCAGTACGCTTGCATTGCGTTGCCAATTGTACAGACGCTGCTTTTTTTCAGGAAGTTGTTCCTGAGAGCCGGTCGTGAAGCCTTGCTCAAGAAACCAATGGGTGCTCTGGGTCGTCAGCGCGAAAACATCGGTTAACGCCAGTGCGCTGGCGCGCGACAGTAATTCATGCAACAGCTGCTCTGCGCGACCAGTTCTTCGGTAGTCCGGATGAGTCGCTACGCAGGCGATTTCGCCTAGGCTGACCTCTTGATAGGGGTAGAGTGCCGCGCAGGCAATGATACGCCCGTCTCGCTCCAGTATGACAAAGTGATGGATTTCTTCTTCCAGCCGCTCTCGAGACCGCCTCACCAGCGCACCACTTTCTTCCAGAGGACGGATCAGTTCTACAATGCCGGCAATATCGTCGATATCTGCGGATCGCGCCTGCTCGTAAGGGTTTTGGGCAATCAGCGTGCCGGCGCCGTCATGAGTGAAAAGCTCTTCTAGCAGCGCGCCCTCTCGTTCGTAACTGAGCAGGTGGCTACGCTTCACCCCNTTGCCACACGCCTGACATGCTGCGTCGCGCAGGCGGCTTTGCTCTGCATCCTGAATGTCTAAAAGCGCCGCCTCGGCGACGGTAGATTGCCTGATCAAGCTGCCTTTGGTGTTGTTGAGTCCAGGCTGCTGGTCCAGAAAAATCAGCTTGTCAGCCTCGATTGTCACTGCCACCGCCTCAGCAACCTCGCTGGCGCTAAGGTTGAAAAGCTCACCCGCCGGTGAGTAGCCCAAGGGAGAGATAAGTGCAATGGCATCGTGATCAAGGATTGCGCGGATCGCGTCGGCGTCGACTCGGCGCACCTTGCCACTGTGCAGATAGTCAACGCCTTCATGGATGCCCAGTGGCTTCGCAGTCACAATATTGCCGCTCATCACCCGGAGTCTGGCACCGCGAAGCGGCGTATTTGGAAGCCCCATTGAAATAAGTTGCTCGAGCTTGAGGCGTTGTTGCGACGCAACATCACTGGCCAGCGCCAAAGTTGCGTCGTCGGTGACACGGATNCCNTGATGAAATGTTCCGGGCCGGCCATTCATGCTAAGGCGCTCGTNGATAGCCCCTCTGGTCGCATGGACCAGCACCAGCCGCACGCCCAAAGAATGCAGCAGTGCGAGGTCATGTATCAGCGTTATCAGCGTTGGCACGTCTAGACATCCATTGCCCAGATAGACCACAAAAGTGCTGCCACGGTGGGCCTTGATATACGGCGCCGTGTATCGAAACCACGCAATGTTGTGCTGGGTGGATGTCATTTTTGATGTGGACTCTCTCGGTGGGGCTGGACGCAGTGTTGTTCAACCCGAGGAGNACGCATCCTACCTGAGTGGTTACCCCGCAAGAAAGGTAAAAAATCGCAGTGCTAACTGCGCGTCGCGCGTCTCTCTATGGCGGGCTGCGCGTGTTGCCGATACGCTGGGCGCATAGCAATCAAGAGGCAGGGCATGAGATTCGATAATCGGCCATTTGCTGAGGGGCTGACACAGGCTTTCGAAGNAGCGGTGGCGCGCCTGATTACCCGTATCGGTGAACCCGAATTTGCAATGCTGTATGACCGGGTGCATGAAAAAGGACAACAGGCGGTTTTTGAAAAGCTAATGGCGAGCAGTGCGTTCTTTGTCGAACAGGTGGCGCGCCATCGCGATTGGTTGATGCGCGTTTTGGGCGATGACAGCTTGCTACATGCTGCCTATCAGCAGCCGAGCGATTGGGATCAGGCACTGGAGTCGATGATTGGCTCGTCGGTCAGTGAGGCCGAGCATATGCGGACGCTACGCATTTTCCGAAATCGGCACATGCTGCGCATCCTTTGGCGTGACGCGGCGAAAATCAGCACTATTGAAGCCGCTTTTTTACAGCTCAGTGAGTTAGCCGATTGTTGCATCCGTTTTGCCGTGCGCTCTGCCCACGCGGCGTTACTGCCAAAATATGGTGACCCCTATGGTAGTGAGTCAGATGAGGTTCAGTCGCTGATCGTACTGGCCATGGGCAAACTCGGCGGCCAAGAGCTAAATTTTTCCTCTGACATCGATTTGATTTTCGCCTATCCGGAGTCGGGGACGACTCGTGATGGGCGGCAAAGCTTGGATAACCAAACATACTTTACCCGGCTTGGGCAGATAGCTATTCGGCTGCTCGATGGGGTGACAGAGGAGGGCTTTGTTTTCCGCGTCGACATGCGGCTTCGCCCCTACGGTGACAGTGGTGCGCTGGTGGGGTCTTTCAATGCCCTGGAACTCTACTATCAAGAGCAGGGGCGTGAGTGGGAGCGCTACGCAATGATCAAGGCGCGCCCCGTCACGGGTCATCCTGCTGCCCAGCAAAGTCTGATGAAAATGCTCAATGGCTTTGTTTATCGTCGTTATACCGATTTCTCGGTGATTGCCGCGTTGAGAGAAATGAAGTCGATGATGCGAGCTGAGGTGACCCGCCTTGGCATTGATCAGGATATCAAGCGGGGCGAGGGCGGTATCCGTGAGATAGAGTTCATTGCCCAAAGTTTACAGTTGATCCACGGTGGTCGGATGCCCGAGCTCCAGCGCACACCTTTACTCGAGACGCTACAGCGGCTTTCGGATACGGGTGTGCTACCTCAGCATGAGGCGCTGGTGCTAGCTGGGCATTACCGCACGGCGCGCTGTTTGGAACATGCATTGCAGGCAATGCAGGATCGGCAGACCCAAGCGCTTCCTGATGAGCCGCAGGCACGGGAGCAACTCGCCCTTTTGGCGGGCTTTGCTAGCTGGGCAGATTTGGAAGTGAAATCGACCAATGCCCGGAGGGTCGTCGCCGATTTGTTTAACGCGTTGATCGCCGATCCCCGCAATCCGACGGAGTCTACGGTCTCCCTAGATACGATTGGTTATTCAGCCCTCAGCGCGACTCAACTCAAAGCATTGGGGTACCAACAGGCCGAAGAAACGTGGGCGATGCTGGAGCATTTTCTGGATACGGCATGGGTTTCATCTCTGCAAGGCGAGGGGCGCCAACGGCTGGAGGCGTTTCTGCCCATTTTGTGCGAAGTTGCAGGGCGGGAGAATAAGCCGGATCTGGCGTTGGCACGGGCATTACCCTTTGTCCGGGCGGTCTGTCGTCGCAGCTCGTATCTGGTTTTACTGCAAGAGAATCCACGCGCACTTAAGCACCTGATCGCGCTGGTCGCTTCGAGTGAGTGGTTGGCGGAGAGGCTGGCGGCCCGTCCTGAATTAGTTGACGAGCTGCTGCACGAAGCCACGCTTTACAGTGCGCCTTCTCGAGCAGAGCTTCATTCTTTGGTAAGGCAACAGCTCCTGCGTATTCCCGAAGAAGATCTGGAAGCACAAATGAATGCCCTGAGTCGTATCAAGGACGGGGTCGTGCTGCGGGTTGCCGCGAGCGAGCTTTCTGGCACATTGCCGATTATGAACGTCAGTGACAATCTGACTTTTCTGGCAGAGGCCATGGTTGAGCACGCTGTGGTGGTGGCGCGAGCTGAACTGGTCAAGCGGTTTGGTGAGCCAGAAGGGGATAGGGCCGGGTTAGCCGTGATGGCTTACGGCAAGTTGGGCGGAATCGAATTGAGCTACGGTTCGGATCTCGATCTGGTTTTTGTGTTCGACGGTGCTGATGGCTGCACGGCGGGTCCTAAAGTCATCGATAACGCGCTTTTCTACACCCGGCTTGCCCAGCGAGTGGTGCATGTTTTATCGGCGCAGACCTTGTCGGGAAGGCTTTATGAGATCGATTTGCGGCTCCGGCCCGATGGAGATTCTGGGTTGGTTGCCACCACACTCTCGGCGCTAAGGCGCTATCAGTTGGAGTCTGCATGGACGTGGGAGCATCAGGCGTTAGTCAGAAGCCGCACAGTCGCCGGTGATAGTGCATTAAAAAAATCTCTGGAAGCGTTAAGACGCGAGGTGCTGGCGTTACCCAGAGATCATGCGGATGTGGCCAGAGAAGTCTGTGATATGCGCGGGAAAATGCGCACGGAGCACGAAGCCGTATCGCAGCCCTCGGCACATGCGCGCCTCAAGCTCGACGCGGGCGGTATTGTCGATATTGAATTTGTGGTGCAATACCTCGTTCTTGCGCATACGCATCAGCATCCGGCGCTGGCGGATTGGTCCGATGTCATTCGATTGCTTGAAACGCTGGAGAAACTGGGGCTGGTATCGGGCGCTGCAGCAGACACGTTGTCACGGGCTTATCTCAGTTATCGTGGTGCTGTGCACCGGCTGGCGCTTCGAGGGGTGGTGTCAGAAACGGGGGAGGCGATAGATAGACAATGGCAAAGCCAAGTCATAGCGGTAACAGAAGCCTTATTGCCAGGCCTTCAAGCAAGGTAGAATTCGGCTACCTGACGTAAACGATTAAGACTGACGCTGCAAAGGAATCCACATGGATCTCTCTAAACTTTCTGGACACATTTGGCTCGATGGCGAAATGGTGCCTTGGCAAGAAGCCCGGGTTCATGTTCTCACTCATACGTTTCATTATGGCCTCGGCGTTTTTGAGGGAGTTCGTGCTTATCAGACACCCGATGGCCCCTGCATTTTCCGGCTTGAGGACCATACCGACCGCCTTTTTCGGTCTGCCCATATTCTGAGAATGGATATGCCTTTCGATAAGGAGACTTTGAATGCCGCACAGCGCGCGGTCGTTCGCGAAAATGGGCTCGATGAAGCGTATATCCGGCCTATGTGTTTTCTTGGTTCTGAGGGAATGGGGTTACGTGCTGATAATTTGAAAACCCATGTCATGGTGGCGTCATGGCCCTGGCCGTCTTATATGGACCCTGAAGCGAGAGACCGCGGTATTCGCGTTGCCACGTCGAGCTATACCCGTCATCACGTCAACATCACCATGTGCAAGGCCAAAGCCAATGGCAATTACATCAATTCCATTCTTGCCCTGCGGGAGGCCATGGATGCTGGGTTTGAGGAGGCGTTGCTTCTCGATAACGAAGGTTATGTGGCCGAGGGTAGCGGCGAAAACGTTTTCCTAGTTCGCGACAATGTGCTGTATACACCGGAGCTGACCTCTTGTCTNGAGGGCATTACGAGGGACAGTATTTTCTGTATTGCGGCCGATCAGGGGCTCACTGTGAAAGAAAAACGGATTACGCGTGATGAGGTGTATGTGGCAGATGAGGCATTTTTTACCGGCACTGCAGCAGAAGTGGTGCCGATTCGTGAGGTTGATCACCGCAGGATAGGGATTGGCACACGCGGGCCCGTGACTGAAACCCTGCAGAGGATTTACTTGGAATCAGTGCGCGGTGGTCAGCCCCAATATGCGGACTGGCTGGCGCCCGTCGTCAACTAAGCCCGTGCCGCGTTGGCCGGTCATTGCGACAGGATGCTCGAGGGGGTGTTGGCAAGTCGGTGTCGATGTTTAGAGGGCCCCCGGGGTTCAAAGCGATTGTGAATGTCTCATTGAGCACCCTCATGACAAAGGAATAGTGCAGATGGAAAGTCTCACCAGCGGTATTCAGTACCGACATTGGCCGGTGGCGGATGCAAAAGCCTGCGTATTGCTGGTGCATGGCCTGGCGGAACACACGGGTCGTTATCAGCGCTTGGCGGCGCGCTTTAACAGCGCCGGTATCGCCGTAGTGGGCCCTGACCATATTGGGCACGGCGCTTCCCCCGGAGAGAGGGCCCATGTTCGCCGATTTTCAGATTATCTCGAGCCGCTGACGGCGCTGCGCGAGCATATCAAGGAGTGGTATCCCGATAAGCCGGTATTTTTGCTGGGGCACAGCATGGGAGGGTTAATTAGTGCCCATGCGTTACTGGTATCCCAGAAGTCCTATCATGGCGCGATGTTTTCGGGCCCGGCCTTCACGGCGGTTGATCCTGTGTCGGCACCGGTGATTTGGATAGGGCGACTATTGCGGTACGTGTTTCCTAAGATGGGCATGCTGGCGCTCAATGCCACGGAGGTCAGCAGAGATCCGGCCGTTGTTGCGGACTACATCGCAGACCCGCTCGTCTATAACGGCAAGATCACAACTTCTCTGGGACTTGAGATTCTTGATGCTATGGAAGTGGCCATCAGCCGAGCAGGGGAGATCACGCTACCGGTTTATATTGCCCACGGTGAAGCAGACGTGATGGCGGGCCCTGAGGGCTCAACTGCCTTTTTCGAGTCGCTGTCTAGTGCCGATAAGTCTCTCGATTTTTGGCCCGGGCTTTATCACGAAATTTTCCACGAACCCGAGTCAGAAGAGGTTATGGCGCGTTACGTAACGTGGCTGGAGGCCCGCTTGTGAGATCCGAGCGCGCGCTGGTCTTAGGGGCTGGCGGCCAGCTTGGGCGCGCACTGGTGGCATCCTTTCCTGAGAATGTGTCGGTGACGGGGGTTACCCGGGACGAATGCGACATTACCGATCGCACTGTTGTGCAGCAATGCCTGGATCAGTTTGACCCTCAGCTGGTGATCAATGCTGCTGCGTATACCGCGGTCGATGATGCGGAAGATTTCCCCGATCGCGCATTTTCCATTAATGCCCATGGCCCTGACTATTTGGCGACGGCCTGTGCGCAACGCAGCATTCGCCTCGTACATGTGTCGACCGATTTTGTTTTTGACGGCCAGGCGGATGCGCCCTACTCACCGGATGCGTTGACCGCACCGCTCGGCGTGTACGGTAAGAGTAAATGGCAAGGCGAGCAGGCGGTCGAGGCCAGTGGTGCCAATCATGTGATTGTGCGCACGAGTTGGGTCTATGCGGCATCCGGTCGAAACTTTGTGCTGACGATGCTGCGGCTCATGCGGGAACGTCCGGTGGTGCGTGTCGTGAATGACCAAACCGGCGCGCCGACTTTGGCCCGCGGGCTGGCTGAGATTTGTTGGTCATTGGCGCTGCACCCCAAGGCGTACGGCACTTTCCACTGGTCTGATGCCGGCGCGATCACATGGTATGACTTTGCCTGTGGCATTCGTGACGAAGCCCTATCGCTAGGACTGCTGACTACCCCCGTTAGTGTGGAGCCGATTCCGACCGAGGCCTTTGCCACCAAAGCCAAACGACCCGCTTACAGCGTATTGGATACCAGTCAAACCGCCGAGATATTGGGTTTGGTGCAGCGCCCGTGGCGCGCGGCTCTTGCGGACATGCTAGGGTCTCTCGCNGAGCAGGGAGGTATGACACAGTGACGCAGTCTTTGCTAGTAACGGGTGGCGCGGGCTTTATCGGCGTGAACTTTGTTTATCACTGGGTNGAGGCACACCCCGAGGATACNNTGGTGGTGCTGGATGCCCTNACCTACGCGGGNAATCGNACCAGTCTTGCGCCGCTGGAGCAANCGGGGCGCATTCATTTCGTGGAGGGCAACATCTGCGACGCGCCCCTGGTAGATCGCGTAATGTCCAAGCATCAGGTCAGTACCGTGGTGCATTTTGCGGCCGAGAGCCACGTCGACCGATCAATTACCGGGCCCGATGCGTTTATTCATACTAATTTGGAGGGCACTCATATACTCCTCTCTGCTGCGCGGCGCGCCTGGTTATCGGGGTCTGGCGTCGAGCANCGTTTTCACCATGTTTCTACCGACGAAGTGTATGGCTCTCTCGNTGNGGGCGATCCGTCCTTCACAGAAACCACGCGGTACGAGCCGAATTCGCCTTATTCCGCGAGCAAGGCGGGCAGTGATCATTTGGTGCGCGCCTACCACCACACCTACGGGCTACAAGTTACGACCAGTAACTGCTCCAACAACTATGGCCCGTACCATTTTCCGGAAAAGCTGATTCCTCTGTGCCTGACGCGTATTCTCGATGGCGGGTCACTGCCTGTTTATGGAGACGGCAGCAATATTCGGGACTGGCTTTATGTAGAGGATCACGCTTGTGGGATTGCCCGCATTCTCGAATCTGGCACATCGGGAGAGGTCTACAACATCGGTGGTCACAACGAATGGGCCAATCTCGATATTGTCAGGTTGCTGTGTCAGATGATGGACGAGCGATTCGCTGAAGATGAAGCGCTCGCAGGACGGTTTCCAAAGGCACCACAGTCCCGTGGGACCAACGCCGAATCACTGATCGAATTTGTCAGTGATCGTGCAGGGCACGACTGGCGCTATGCCATCGACGCGACAAAGATCGAGCGCGACCTAGGCTTCACGCCACGAGAGACTTTTGAGACGGGGCTCGCCAAGACCATAGGCTGGTATTTGAACAACGAGCCATGGTGGCGCCCATTACTCACGTGAGTCACGGTAGCGAGTTCGTTCGTTACGCCACGTCGTTTTCAACCACGGCACGCTCTGCATGTAGTCCCGGTATCAGGTATGACGCGCTTTCCTGACCTCAACCTAAGTCGGGGTATAGTGGGATCGCGTCCCAGAGGAGGCCGCTGCGGTCCTTGTCAGAGAGTAAGGGAGTTTCACCAGAGGCTAATGGCCACTGGACCCCCACTGTAGTGTCGTCCCATGCCAGCGTCAGCTCACTTTGCGGATGATAGTAGTCGGTGCACTTGTAGATAAAGTCGGCTGAAGGCGTCACTACCAGAAAACCGTGGGCGCAGCCCGGGGGCACCCACAGCTGTTCCTGTCCCTCCTCGGTCAGCATGACGCCATGCCATTGGCCACAGGTCGGGGAGGCGGCGCGGCAGTCTACGACCACATCAAATACTGCCCCGGAGGTGACTCTGACCAGCTTTCCCTGGGGTTTTTCTGTCTGCAGATGCAGGCCGCGTAAAATGCCTTGAGTGGAGCGGCTGTGATTATCCTGCACAAAGGGCAGATCAATCCCGGCCTCGGCGTAGCGGTTTGCATGCCAGGTTTCAAGGAAAAACCCGCGGGCGTCACCGTGCACGGTGGGCTTGATGAGACAGACGCCTGCGACCGAGGTGGCTTCAATCTCCATCAAAAAATGGCCCGTCGTTGCTGATCATATTTTCGAGATAGGCGCCGTAACCGCTTTTTAACAGGGGGGTTGCCAGCACCAAGACTTGGTCAGCACTGATGTATCCCAGCCGATAGGCGATCTCCTCAAGGCACGCGACTTTGAGGCCTTGCCGCTCCTCAATGACCCGTATGAAGTTTCCGGCATCCAGTAACGACTGGTGGGTACCCGTGTCGAGCCAGGCGGTTCCCTGGGCCATTACCTCCACCTGAAGCTGATCGTTTGCCAGATAGTGCTGGTTGACGTCAGTAATCTCGAGCTCACCGCGGGCCGAAGGCGTTATATTTTTGGCGACATTCACTACCGTATTGTCGTAAAAGTACAGGCCCGTGACGGCATAGTGGGACCTTGGATGAGCCGGCTTTTCCTCTATCCCCACGGCGCGGCCTTCTTGGTTGAACTCCACCACACCGTAGCGCTCTGGGTCTTGAACATAATAGGCAAACACTGAGGCACCGTCGGCGCGCTGTGTCGCTCGGCGCAGCTTGGTGGTTAGGCCGGAGCCGTAAAAAATATTGTCCCCCAGGATAAGACAGACCGGATCGTTGCCAATAAATGCCTCACCCAGCAAGAATGCCTGAGCCAGCCCATCGGGGCTCGGTTGCAGGGTGTATTGAATGTTAATCCCCCACTGGCTGCCATCGCCCAGAAGCTCGGCATAGGCAAGTTGATCTCGGGGGGTTGTAATGATCAGCACATCTCTGATGCCTGATTGCATCAGTGTGGCCAGCGGGTAATAAATCATGGGTTTATCAAAAACCGGCATCAACTGCTTGCTCACCGTCGTCGTCAGCGGGTGCAAGCGGGTCCCTGATCCGCCCGCGAGGATAATGCCCTTGTAATGAGTCTGCACGGCGGTATCGAACCACTTACTAAGAGGCGTGCCAGTTTATCCTTCGATGGCGGGGTTGGCGACCCGAGGTTACAATTACACCTGTATCAAGTAGACCATCCTTGCAGTGCAAATATGGCACAATGACTGCCATAACTCGCGTTTCCCCCGGAGTTTTGTATCAACGCACCCTTCCCCTCGGCCGATATTACCCCGGGCGCTACCGTAGAGTCGCCTGATCGGCCGCTGCGTATTGCCCTTTTGGGGTATCGCTCTGCTCCTTGCTCGGGAGGACAAGGCGTGTATCTCCGCTACCTCAGTCAGGCATTACAGGCTTTAGGTCATCATGTGACGGTGATTTCGGGGCCGCCCTATCCCAATCTAGTTGAGGGTGTCGAACTGGTCAAGCTACCCAGNTTGGACTTGTATTCGCGGGATCTNTGGTCGGTCGGCCGNCAAGANCTCNGGANCAGNCTGGGNAGAAAAGAATGGTTGAGNAAGCTNTCNGGCGGNTTNGCCGAACCCTGGACNTTTGGAGAAAGAGCGCGCGATTGGTTATTGGAAAATGCGGATCACTTTGATGTGATTCACGATAACCAAACGCTGGCGTCGGGTATTCTTGACCTGCAAAAGGCAGGTTTGCCTGTGGTGACGACGGTCCATCATCCCATTACGCGGGATTTACGCGTCGCGCTGGCAGGGGAGCCGATCTGGTGGCGGCGGCTGCTGATTCGTCGCTGGCATTCCTTTTTGGGGATGCAAAAGCGGGTGGCGTCGCGCTTGAATCATATCGCGACNGTATCTGCCGCTTCTGCAATTGATATCGCCACCGATTTTGGCGTGCCGCCCAGCGCCATCAGCATTGTGCCCAATGGTGTCGATACCGCACTGTTTCGACCGTTGCCCGCAGTAGCGCGGAATCCGTATCAGCTTATTGCTACGGCATCAGCCGACGCGCCCTTGAAGGGCCTCTCTGTATTGCTTCATGCTTTCTACTCATTGTGCGAAACGTGGCCGGACCTCCGTCTGGTGCTGATTGCCAGACCAAAGCCAGGCGGTGCGACCGAAAGTCTGATTAACCGGCTTGGCCTTGCCGAACGCATTCGGTTTGTGGGCAACGCTACCCATGAAGATATCAACCGGCTTTATGCCGAGAGTGCGGTTGCGGTAGTGCCCTCACTTTACGAAGGTTTTGGTTTGCCTGCGGTGGAAGCCATGGCTGCGGGTATTCCTCTGGTGTCGAGTGACGGCGGCGCGTTATCAGAAGTGGTGTCCAGCGGCGGTTTGCAGGTGCCTGCCGGAGACAGCGCAGCGCTGGCAAGCGCTTTACACAAGGTACTTTCCCATCCTGAGTTGGCGAGGGACCTTGGCAATCGAGGTTTGGTGCGAGCAAAAACCCACTTTTGTTGGTCTATCTGCGCTCGGCAGATGGTCAGCTTATATCGCGCCAGCATTGATCGATGCTGACCATAGATTTTAACAGGTTGGCGTTGACACCCGGGCAGTTGTGTCTGGATATCGGTTGCGGAGAAGGTCGTCATTCCCTTGCNGCCTACGCCTATTCGGGGGTGTATGCGCTTGGGCTCGATCTTTCTGAGCAGGATCTTGCCACTGCGGCCAGTCGTATTGCTGATATGCAAGCCCATGCTCCGCTAGGGGAAATAGGCTTTGGCGCAGGTGATGCCACACGCTTACCGATCGCCGATGAGCGGGTCGATGTGGTGATTGCCAGCGAGATTCTCGAACATATCCCCGATTACCTTCAGGTCCTGAAAGAAGCAATGCGCGTTTTGAAGCCCGGGGGTTGTCTCTGCATCAGCGTCCCGCGACAGTGGCCAGAGTGGGTATGCTGGCAATTAAGCGAGGGATACCGGACCACTCCGGGGGGCCACATCCGGATATTCGATGCGACCCATTTGCGTCGGGAAGTGCAGCGCTATGGCTTTTTGTACCGTGGCCGCGGCAGCGCNCATGCGCTGCATGTCCCTTACTGGTGGCTTAAGTGCATTTATTGGCGCCGAGATCATGAGCCTTGGATACTGAGGATATATCACAAATTACTGGTGTGGGACTTAATGCGGCGCCCATGGCTGACGCGCGTGGTGGATGCAGTGTTAAATCCACTTATGGGGAAGAGTGTGGTGATGTATTTCTCTAAGCCAGAGNGTGGGGNCGAGCGCCAATGAACGCGCCTTTTTCCGGTTTACGGGCTTTCCCCGCGCAGTGGCTNCGCCCNACGGTCGAGTTTTTGCTCGCCAACCAGCGTGCTTCGGGNGAAATCCCCTGGTTTGATGGCGGGCACACCGATCCATGGGATCACACTGAGGCCGCAATGGGTTTGAGTGTTGCGGGAGNGGTTCATGCCGCAGAGCGTGCCTATACCTGGTTGGCAGAAACCCAGCTCGACGATGGCAGTTGGTGGGCCTGTTACCGCGACGGCTGTCCGGATCCCTCTGTGCAGCGTCGCGAAACCAATTATGTGGCCTATGTGGCGACCGGTGTTTGGCATCATTTTCAGATTACCCAGGATCAGCAGTTTCTTGAGCGTCTTTTTCCTACTGTGGCTAAGGCGCTCGATTTTGTGCTGGACTATCAGGGGCCCGACGGAGAAATCGATTGGGCGATAGATCCGACTGGGGCACCCTTGGGTGATGCGCTGATGACGGGGTGCAGCTCCATCTACAAATCCCTGGAGTGCGGCATTCTCATCGCGGACCACTTGGCGGCGCCTACATCAGTATGGCGAGACGCCAGAGCGCGCCTAGGTCAGGCATTGCGAGAGCGTCCCGACCGGTTTGATCGCACCTGGGAATCCAAGTCGCGCTATGCCATGGACTGGTTTTATCCGATTTTGGCGGGCGTGGTCAGGGGCCCCGTAGCTCAGAAGCGGTTGGATCAGCGATGGCATGAGTTTGTGGAGCCGGGAATTGGCTGTCGTTGTGAGAATCATCAGCCTTGGGCAACGGTGGCGGAATCCTGCGAGCTGGTATTGGCGCTACTGGCGGCGGGGCGCCGTGAGCAGGCTGTGGAGCTGTTCAGCTGGTTAGTGCAGTGGCGCGATGCTGATGGGGCGTGGTGGACTGGGTACCAGTTTGAGGAATCAGTGCTTTGGCCTCTGGAAAAACCCACCTGGACTGCGGGCGCAGTGTTACTGGCGATCGATGCGCTTACTGGCCACACCACCGGAAGTGATTTGTTCCTAGGCTCTGCTCTGGACGACGATCAGTAGCGAATGGATAGGTCATTATCGTCGGTTAACACCCTTCAGGCGGCGATTCTCCTGAGACCTCTCAGGCTGCCGGTGCCCTCTAATGATTCGAATAACCCCGACTGCTGCGCTAAACGCCAAATCGTGAAGGGGGCTTGACCGCCTTCTGACGGATTCGGGAACACATCGTGTATGGCGAGAATCCCGCCTGGCAGCAACCTTGGCGCCCACGCGCGAAAGTCTGCCAGTGCTGCGGAGAGACTGTGGCCGCCGTCGATGAATACCATGCCCAGCTGGCCCGACCAGGAGCGGGCAAACCGCGTGCTGTCAGTGACAACGGGGATGACTTCATTTTCCAGACCGGCCAGCCGAATATTACGCCGAAACATTGCAAGGCTATCCACATCTCCTTTGGCGTCGACCAGTTCAGTGTCGTGATGGCTTTCTCCTGGTTGGTGNTCCTCTGAACCGCGATGGTGATCAACGGCAAAGACGANGCTTTGTTNTTCTTTTGCGGCCTGAGCCAGCCATATAGTCGATCGGCCGCAATAACTGCCAATCTCCAATATCGGCCCCATGAGGGCTGTTTCCAGCGCCCACTCNTAGAGTCGGAGACCCTCCCCGTCAGGCAGGAAGCCTCTGACATCATCATGGGGCGGCTGGGGCATCATTAACCGATTCCCGNGTCACTAATTCGAGCNTCGGTCCGAGGGGGTTCCGCCGCTACTNATGAGGTCCAANNAGCAAGCGCCCANTCAGCGTTGCCTAGNCCTCGCATGTCAGCGCGACTGATTTTGCTGGGACGGCTCAATGACCGTTGCGAGATTATTCGCTGCCCGACGCAGTTGCTGCGGGGGGCGCCAGCAAAAACCCTTCCAGTCTGGCGATGTCCTCTGGAGAGACAGTGCCGGCAACTTCTTTTAGACGGAGTGAATTGATGACAAAGTCATAACGGCTGTTCGCATAGTCCCGCTGTGCAGCGAACAGCTTATTTTGCGCATTGAGAACATCTACAATATTTCTTGTCCCCACTTCGTATCCTGCCTGAGTGGCATCGAGAGCACTTTGACTAGATACGATAGATTGTTTGCGCGCCATTACTCGTGAAACGTCGGACATGACTGTCATATGGAGAGAGCGGGCTTGTGTCACGGTNGTCCGGGTAAGATTGATCCGCGTTTCCCGAGCAGCATTGAATTGCTCGGCCGCTCTGCGCCGATTGGCACTGGTAGCACCACCCACGAAAAGGGGCATGTCGAAACGAATCTGCCAGGTCTCATTTGTTTGATCTGAGTCCGGGTCAAANTTAAATAAACTTTCAGGGTTCTGCCTTATGCTGCCCGTGGTTTCGGTATCCTGGTAACGGTAGGTCGCCGTCACCGTCGGGGCATGCCCCATCTTGAAAGACGTTGCATTCTGCCGTGCTGCCTCTTCGCCGAATCGGGCTGCGGCNAGCTGGTTGTTGTTCTCAAGCGCAAAGTCTACCCACTCGCTGCGATCAGCGGGNTCTGGTGGTCGAGGGTCGAACTCTTCTCCCAGGACGTACAGTGCACCGGGCGTTTGTCCTGTGAGCACCGACAAGTTTTCTTTTGCTACTGCGACATTATTTTCGTCGACAATACGTGTCACCTGAGCAAGNTCTCGCGCCGCTTCGGCCTCATAAACATCGGTAATTGCAATGAGGCCTACCTCAAAGCGNTGCCTTGTTTGTTCCAATTGTCGCTCGAAAGCACGTTCTTGCGCTTGAGATGCCCGGAGGTTGTCCTGTGCGCGTAGGACCCCAAAATAGGATTGNACAACTCGAACGATTAAATCNTGCTGCGCAGCTGACAACGTCGCTTCAGCCTGAAGGGACGTTTCCTTCCCTGCCCGCCAACCAAACCAGGCCGACAAATCGAAAAGCGTTTGAGACAGGCTAACATCATAACCATCGGTATCAGTATTTCTGACAGAGGTGACGTCAATCGTGTCAAGGGCACCGGTTTCTGGATTGATGTAAACGTTGGGAGAAGTGGTCTCAGCCTCTGAGTCGGTGATGGTGTATCCCGCCCGCGCCTGAGGTAAAAGCGGCGCCAAAGCGAGCTTTTCAAGCTCAAGATCTGCTCTATATTGCGCCACTCGGGATTTAAGGAGCGCGTCGTTTTCCAAAGCCAGTTCATAAATATCGACCAAAGTNTCGGCTAAGGTCGGCACACTCAGCGCGCTGCATAATGTCACGNTCAGCCAAATGGACGGGGGGTAAGGTCTTGGNCGCGCGTTTTGCATGAAGCCATGATTCTCGGTCGAATACGGTGCGGAAGTTTACCACTCTGATGACCCGTTTTGCCGGAGAAACTGCATAACTTTTTGGTTGTTCGCGTAGGGATCGTCGCTTGCTACACTTTGGCCTATGGTGAATAAAGTGGAAAAAATGGGGGCTCGGCGGCGGAGTCGTCGGGGATATCAGATAGATCTGTCTGATCTACATGCGCAGTGTGAGGCAAATTATCACCGCCTAATGCGCCTTTTCCCCGAGTACGAGCAAANNAGCGAGTGTGTTTTTACAGCTGGNGATGTCTCCGTCGTGCTGGAGGTAACGGCACGTGACCGTTACACCACNGATATGCGCTTACGGTACCAAGGTGCCACTGCTGGTTTACCCAAGAGCAGNCACTTTGACTTGCGTCTTTATCATGATGCGCGCATGGCAGAGGTTGTTCACTGCAGCACTTCGCGGCGCTTTGAGGCCCGTTACCGGTACCCCAACCCCCTGATGTTGCAGCAGGATGAGAAGTTTCAACAAAATCGGTTTGCCGCTGAGCTGTTGGAGTTTTGTCTCAGCTTTGGCCGGTCTGTAGAAACGACGCTGTCAACCCCCGANAACCGGCACCCATGACAAATCTCAGTGGCGAGGCCACCCTCAGCACGGCGCCTGTGAGCCGCCTCATACAGCTGTCTGATACGCATCTCATGAAAGATCCGGGCGGCAAACTGGTAGGTATTGATACTGACCAGTCCTTCGCNGCAGTCTGCCGATTGATAGGCCAGCAGCCGGCCATTGATGCCTTACTCCTTACGGGGGATTTGGCTGGAGACGAGGCAGAATCNGCGTACACCCGACTCCGCGAAAGATTGGCGACACTGGGCGTTCCCAGTTTTTGGCTGCCTGGCAATCACGATACAGCTTCGCGGGAAAATAGTATTTTTGATGGACACTTTAAGCGACACATCCGCTTTCCCCACTGGGATATTTTGATGCTTAATACTCANCGACTGGGTGACGTGGCGGGTTGCCTTGCCGAAGCCGAGTTGATTTTNCTNAGGGCAGCTGTAGCCCGCAGNCGATCTACGAAACGGCCCCTATTGGTGGCGACCCACCATCCCTTGGCTCCAGTAGGATGCCGATGGCTGGATGATCAGGTGGTGAGAAATGGGGCGGAGGCGCTCGCTATTTTGGCGCCGCTCAGGGAGAGGGCGATCGTGATCTCCGGTCATGTTCATCAGGCTGTTGCGCAGGTGCATGCTGGCGTGCGCTGTTTTACTGTGCCCTCCACNTGTGTCCAATTTGCGCCNGGTTCACAGCAGTTTCAGGTCGATGATCAGCCGCCCGGGTGCCGTTTATTGGAAATGTATGAAGATGGGCGGCTTGAGACGCAGATACTGCGTGTTATTGATGAGTCGTTTCCGGTAGATCGCCTGTCTACAGGTTATGCTTGATAGACAGATGGGTCGTGGGGCTCTCCGCGGCCTGATGTCCTGACTAGCGAGGAATCTCGCAACTCCCACTGACATGTATGAAGTGTACTGATATATGACGCAATACAACGCTGACGCGATAGAGGTTCTCACTGGCCTCGAGCCGGTTCGTAAGCGACCCGGGATGTATACCGACACGACCCGGCCTAATCACTTGGCTCAGGAGGTCGTCGATAACTCGGTTGATGAGGCGCTCGCAGGGTTTTGTAGCCAGATCGATGTGACTTTGCANAGTGACGGTGCTGTGAGCGTTGTCGACGACGGCCGCGGTATGCCCGTTGATCTGCATCCCGAACAGAAATTACCGGGTGTCGAAGTGATTCTGTCGACACTTCATGCTGGCGGTAAATTCTCTGATAAAAGCTATCAGTTCAGCGGTGGGCTGCATGGTGTGGGTGTTTCGGTTGTCAATGCGCTCTCCGAGCGACTCGATGTCACTATCCGTCGGGGAGGCGAGGTACACACCATGGCGTTTTCTGGTGGTGAGAAACTGACGGATTTGGGTGTTACCGGCACCTGTGGAAAACGGAATACAGGGACCGGTATCCGTTTCAAACCAGACACCCGCTACTTTGACTCCGCCAACTTCTCGATCTCCAAATTAAGCCACGCGCTGCGCGCCAAAGCCGTATTGTGCCCCGGATTGCGCGTCACCCTCACCGACGAAAAGAAGAAAGAAAAAACTGAGTGGTATTANGAAGACGGTATTTCCGATTATCTCGCCGATGCAACCATTGATTTTCNGGTCATTCCCGAAACCCCTTTCACCTCCCACTTTGAGGGTGATACCGCTGCTGTGGGCTGGGCAATTCAATGGCTGCCCGAGGGTGGCGATGTGGTTGCAGAATCCTATGTTAATTTGATTCCCACGCCACAGGGTGGCACCCACGTTAATGGTTTACGATCGGGCCTGCTCGAGGCCATGCGAGAATTTTGTGAGTTACGTAATCTGCTCCCCCGGGGCGTTAAGTTAACGGCTGAGGATGTGTGGGACCGCTGTTGTTACGTGCTGTCGTCGAAGCTGCAGGATCCACAGTTCTCGGGTCAGACCAAGGAGCGACTGTCCTCACGCGAGGCGGCGGGCTTTGTCACCGGTGTGACAAAAGACGCGTTTGGTTTATGGCTCAATCAGCATACCTCTGATGCTGAACGTTTAGCAGAAATCTGCATTGAGCGCGCCCAGAGTCGGCTTCGCTCTGCGAAAAAAGTGGTCCGTAAAAAGGTCTCCTCGGGACCGGCGCTGCCGGGCAAGTTGGCAGATTGCACTTCGGAGGACCCGGGGCGCGGTGAGTTATTTCTGGTGGAGGGAGATTCTGCGGGGGGGTCGGCCAAACAAGCTCGAGACCGCGAATATCAAGCGATTCTGCCTCTGCGGGGCAAGATTCTGAATACCTGGGAAGTCGACGTCAGCGAAATTCTTGCCTCTCAGGAGGTCAATAATATTTCTGTCGCACTGGGTATTGANCCCGGAAGCGCTGATCTCAATCAGCTCCGCTATCATAAGGTTTGCATCCTCGCTGACGCCGATTCTGACGGCCTACATATTGCCACGCTGATTTGCGCGCTGTTTCTGCGGCATTTTCGTCCCCTCGTGCGAGCAGGACACGTTTTTGTGGCTATGCCGCCGCTGTATCGCATCGATGTTGGCAAAGAGGTGTATTACGCGCTGGATGAATCCGAGAAAAATGGCATCCTCGATCGTCTGGCCGTCGAGAACAAGCGGGCAAAGCCGTCGGTGCAGCGTTTTAAAGGATTGGGAGAGATGAATCCTCCCCAGTTAAGGGAGACAACGATGGATCCGGACACTCGTCGATTGGTGCAGCTGTTGCTCGACGAAGGGGCGGACACCGACAGTACCTTTGACCTGCTACTCGCTAAAAAGCGAGCCGGTGACCGCAAGCATTGGCTCGAGCGGAAAGGCGACCTTGCAGATATCGCCAGTTAGCCCAGCCGGCACTAACAAGGAAAGGAGACACATTATGATGAATCGATTGGCATGGCTCGGGTTGGGTGTCTTGCTGGTGACGACGCCCTCATGGGCAGACTGGGAACTNGCGGCGGACTCTCGCGTTCAGTTTGTATCGATCAAGCAGAATACGGTCGGCGAGATTAGTCACTTTGAGCGCATTAGCGGCGCGGTATNNCAGGATGGGCAGGTCGATATTCGTGTCTCACTCGACTCCGTGGAGACCATGATTGGTATCCGCAATCAGCGTATGAAGGAGATGCTGTTTGAGGTTGGGGTGTATCCGCAGGCCAGTATCACTGCAAAACTGGATCCTGAAGCCCTGACGTTAGCTGCTTCCGGATATGGCGGCGAAATCACGACTGATATCACAATCGATCTTCATGGCACATCGGTGACGAAGTCTGCAAAATTGCAGGTGACGCCGATGAAAGACGGCTTGGGCGTTTCGACATCGGAGCCTATTTTGATTCACGCAGCAGAATTCGGGCTAGAGCCGGGTGTGGCGGCGCTTCAGGAGGTGGCGGGATTGCTGGCGATCAGTCGTGTGGTGCCCGTGACCGTCAGTCTGAGACTGGTAAAATCAGATGCCGCGCCGGCGGACGCCTGAGGGCAGGCCTCGGAGGCTTATTGCCAGCCAGCTGCTTTCAGCATCGCGTTTAGTTCAGCCTGATAGCGCGTAGCGGCTGCCTGATCACCTGCTAAAAGACTGTATTGCGCTAGCGCTGCCAGTACGTCGGGTTGGCCCGGTGCCTGACGCTGCGTGTAGGCCAGAGTGTCGAGTGCCTCTGCGGGCTGTCCCTGATCATTCAGCGCTACGGCAAGCACGTAATGGTAATAACCGGGGGTCTCTTCTAGCGCAGCCGCTTTTTTCAGAGCAACGAGCGCTGCATCATGATTACCCAGCCGCACCTCTAAAAGCCCGAGAGAAAACCATAGTCCCGCATCGTTTGCGTTGAGCGCAATACCTTCATCCAATAACACTTTTGCTGCTGCATCATCACCCAGCGTACGATGCAAGTCGGCCAGATTGATGCGCGATACTGTGGCCTGCGGGTTTTTCTTGAGCGCGCTGAGAAGCCTGTCTTTAGCGGCTGTGACTTCGCCACCTGCCAGTTGAAAGCCACTCAACTGCGTGAGTACCGATGGCATATCCAAATGCCGGGACTGAACGCCAATATATTCGTCAAATAAGTTATTTAGGGTTTCCTCCGTAGGCGTCTGGGGCGTAATGGGCAGCTCCGCTAAACGTTCTGCCACGAGCATACGGTTTGCCAGTACCGGGTCTTTGGCCAGAGGCAGAAGTAATCTCTCGCGTTGTGTGATGGGCAATGGCCCCGTTGCGTCTATGGCCGCCAGCCTAATGAGGGGGTCATTACTGTCTAGCCAGAGGGACAGCGAAGGCATCAGTTGGTTTGCAGCTAACCTGCCGAGGTGTGCGATCGCCGAGGCGCGCAGTATGCTGGTAGCGCCATTATTGTTAGCTGTCGCAATCAACGTTGGCGTGGCCCGGATATCTCCTTGGTCTGCAGCATGAAATGCGCGCCCAGGATGAGTGCGCCGATCCGTGAACCGGATACCCCAGTCCATCAGAGCGGAATAAGCCCAGTCAGCGCTTTGTTCGGTATGACACTGATTGCAGGCATTGGGGCTGCCAATGCTCAGTGACAGGTCTGGCCTCGGGATACGCATGCTGTGGTCGCGCCGATCGTCGACACCCATATAAATCTGGCTGGGCATATGGCAGTCGACACAGGCACTGCCCGATTTGCCGGCAGTATGCCGATGATGCTCAGGGCTGTCGTAGCGAGTTGGTAGGTGGCACTGCCCGCACACAGCATTACCATCGGCGATGAGTTGATTGCTGTGCGGGTTGTGACAGTTTGTGCATACCACACCCGCCTGATGCATTTTGCTCTGAATAAACGAGCCGTAGACATAGACTTCATCGCGTATCTGGCCATCCGGCCAGTAAAGCGGATCTTCGATCAGGGCCAGCCGGTGGGTATCCAGAAGGGGCTTGCCCGGGTGGTATTCCCCCAGCGTGCCGCGTCGGGCATGACAACGACCGCAGGTATCGATTTGCGTTGTATCGGTAAGTTGCCCATTCCGCTCAGCGATGCTGGCACCCTCGAGCCAATGCCACTCGCCCCGGGCGGACAGGCTCATGTCGAATCCCGTTTGAGTGGGGGTGAGCGACCCCTTCGCTGCTAACTGCTGGTGCCTGCTACCGGGTCCGTGACAAGCTTCGCAACCGACGTCGATCTGCGCGTATTGTGTTGAGAAGCGGCCTGTTTCGGCGTCGTAATTTTTTTTGATATCGGTACTGTGACACTCGGCGCAGCTCGTATTCCAGTTGAAGTAGCCTCCAGTCCAATGCAGTGGGTCCCCTGCAGCAATTTTCTCCTCAGGGTAAAGGTGATACCACCTTTGGCCGCCTTCTTTGGCGGGGCGTGAATCCCAAGCAATTGTTAAAGCTTGTAACCTACCGCCTGATAGCGGTAACAGTACCTGTTGTAGCGGTTCGACGCCGAACACATAGGGCACTGGAAAGGTTTCCATGTCACCTTGTGCATTATCGGTGGTCACGAAAAACGCATCGTCGCGCCGGGAGAAGGTTGTGATGGTCCCGCTATACTCGAAAGTCGCGTTGTTAAAGTTCCCTAGGACGGTTTCGGGGGTCGCGACTTGCATGGCGAGATCGTGGTGCGAACCGGTCCAATCATTCGTGGCAGTTTGATGGCACCCGGCGCATCCAGCATTACCCAGATAAGAGGCGTTCTCAGCGTGAAGGCACTCAAATGGGCTCGTTGTCACCGCAAATACTGCGAGCCATTTAACAAAGTAATGACGACAAAAAATATTTGTGCCTAACAACGTGGCCCCCTCTCTTGGCCTAGTGTACCCGAACCGAACCAAACTGATTCTCAGTCAGGGCCGCTGATATCGACCG
The DNA here is from genome assembly GCA_002683335.1 of Halieaceae bacterium. Classification (GTDB taxonomy): domain Bacteria; phylum Pseudomonadota; class Gammaproteobacteria; order Pseudomonadales; family Halieaceae; genus Luminiphilus. The sequence continues at coordinate 3,450 of NYTE01000021.1, read as the reverse complement.
AGTAATCGCGGTCTAAATAGGCATGGATCGAAAAGCAGTCCTTCACCTAAGGCGGCGAAGTGAGATCCCGCAGCGAGAATTAGCCCCATAAGCACTGATCCCAGGCTGATTCTGCCCAAATCAGCAGCGCCGCCCTACAGGTGATGAAGGAAGGATGCTGGGCAGAGGTTGGCAATATGTGTCGCTGATTATCGATCTCCAGCAGTTGCCTCTCGCAAAAAGCCTATCGAGTCGGCTAAGCTCGGTGACCCCAGCCGTGATTCAAAGTGAAGCCTATGCACATTGGTATCTTACGCACCGATTCAGTGAGTCGTGAGTGGGTGTCGACCTACGGCGAGTACCCGGATATGTTTACGCGGCTGTTGTCTGCGGAGGACGATGCACTCACATTCACCACTTGGAATGTCGAAGTGGGAGAGCTGCCGAACAGCGTTGAAGCTGCCGACGGGTTCTTAATTACCGGCAGCAAAAGTAGCGTCTACGATGATAAGGCATGGATTCGGGCGCTTGAAGACTTCGTGCGTGAATGCCACGCCGCGCGGCGCAAAGTCATTGGTATCTGTTTTGGTCATCAGCTGGTTGCGCAAGCTCTTGGTGGAGTGGTGGCGAAATCTCCCAAGGGCTGGGGTGTAGGCGTGAATTGCTACACAGTTGATCGTAAGGACTTTGATTTGGCTGATGGGGAGCAATTTTGCTTGCTGGCCTCACACCAGGACCAGGTGATGACGATGCCCCCGGGAGCAACAAAGATTGCGAGTAATGATCACTGTGAGTTCGCTGGCATGACCCTAGGACAGCACATGCTGACGTTTCAGGGTCACCCGGAATTTATTCCTGCTTACTCTCGCGAGATCATGACTTTCCGCCGCGAGATGATCGGGGCGGAACGGGTGGCAGAGGGCATTGCGAGCCTCGAGGAGCGCGAACACGAAGGTAGTCGCATTGCGCGCTGGATACTGGCATTCCTCCGTCGCTGAGCGTTACCACTCGCCGATATTTTCCATCGACTCCCATGGCTCCTGTATTGGCAGGGCATTACCGGATTGCAGTAGCTCAACCGATATGCCATCGGGTGAGCGGATAAATGCCATGCGGCCGTCTCTGGGCGGACGATTCAGTATCACGCCTTTATCCAGCAGTTGCTGACATGTGACATAGATATCATCGACTTGATATGCAAGGTGCCCGAAATTCCGGCCTCCGCCGTAGGTGTCAGGATCCCAGTTGTACGTGATCTCCACCAGCGGTGCCTGTCGGGATTGTGCGCTCTCCAGATCGTCGGGAGCGCTGAGAAAAACCAGGGTAAACCGCCCCGCTTCGTTGCTGTAACGATAGGCCTCTATCAAGCCAAGCTTTTCGACGAAAAAGTCGAGGGTGTCATCGAGATTGGCGGCGCGAATCATAGTATGTAAGTAACGCATGAGGCACTCCCGGAATTGTTTCTCCAATTTTAGGCTAAGTCCCACTCGTTGGCTAAGACTGCGATACACTGCGCGGCCCTCGACGATGAAGTATTTCGGATTATTGCTCTATGTGGTTCCGCGCCCTTCGCCCCTACCGTTTACCTAACCGCCTCGGCATTGATGCAGAGGAGCTGGAGCGTCGTCTTCAGACGCGCACCTTCTCCGCATGTACGCCTGCTCAAGCCACGAGTATGGGTTGGGTTCCGGCGCTGGCTGATACGGCCTCGGCGTTGGTCCATGCTGCGGGCCCCTTTTGGATGGTAAGGCTCAAGCGCGAGGAAAAACTATTACCCGCGACGGTGGTGCGCGAGGAAGCCAATGAGCGTTGCGCGCAAATAGCCAAGGCGCAGGGTCGTAAGGTCAGTCGCCGAGAGCGGTTGGCAGTCGCCGACGAGGTCACACAAGATCTGCTACCGCGGGCCTTTTCACGCTCGAGCACCATTCGCGCGATTATCGCGGATCAGCTTGGCTGGATCTGGATCGACAGTAGCAGTGCCGGGCGCTCTGAAGAGGTGCTCAATCATTTACGCGAGGCCCTTGGGAGCTTGCCCGCCGTATTAGCTGAAACACAGAAGGCGCCTGCATATGTGATGACGCAGTGGCTATTGCACGGCGGCATACCTGAGGCGATCGAGCTGGCCGAGGAGGCCGATTTTGCTGATCAGCGCGAGGCCGGCAGTTCAGTAAAGGTTCGTGGTGTCCCGCTCGATAGTGAAGAAGTTCTGGCGCACATCTCCTCAGGCCATCAGGTGGAGAAATTGGCACTGGAGTGGGGGGCGCGGGTTGCTGCGGTCGTCGACAAAGATTTGTCTCTTCGCCGATTGAGGTTTAGTGATGCCATCCGAGAGGCCAATGACGAATTGATCGAGGACCCGCTGGCCCGAGCAGATGCCGACTTTTTGATCCTGTGTGAGATTATTAAGGGGCTCCAGGGAGATTTGCTGAACGCTTTCGGTGGCATCGCAGAATGAGTGATACCAAATCCGGCCGTTACCGTCATTACAAAGGTGGTGAGTACACTGTCATTGGTGTGGCTCAGCACTCCGAAAGCGAGGAGTTATTAGTGGTGTACCGTCCGGAGTACGGCGAGGGCCGCCTCTGGGTCAGACCGCTGCCGATGTTTAACCAGCTGGTGGACACACCAACGGGGCCAGTGCAGCGGTTTACCTATATTGGGGCGGAGGATCCCCAAGGCGAGTAACCTCTAGTCTTCGACGCCCCAGGTTCGGGTCATTTCTATGTAGAGATACGAAGCGGTCCAGGTGATCAGAACAAAGCCGGTCAGCGCCTCCATCCCGGCCAGCAATCTCACAGGACCCACCGGAACAATATCGCCAAAACCGACAGTGGTGAAGGCAGCGAAAGAAAAGTAAAAGTAGTCCGCTATTGAGCTGGAAAAATTGCCCTCGAGATAACCAAACTGTGATGCGGTAGATATTCCATAAGCGCCGGCGAAAATCGCGATCTCGACTACGTGCGCGACCAAAGACATTACAACGCCATAAAGTAGCCGCCAACGGGGGTATCTTTTTATAAATAGTGCGCCGGCGTTGAGGCGTTTGAGCACCCCATAGTGGACAACGGTTGCCAGAATGACCGCAAGGCAGATGACACTGAAATTGCCCATGTGCTCGAGAAACGTATGTTCGTTCATGCTTTGTTTACCGTACTGCGGGATCAACTCAATAGTGTGCTCAGCGATCACACCTCGACAGATTAGTAGCATACCCCCTTCGCGGCTGACGAACCTTCGCAGGATGCGACAGTTTCGTCTAAGCTTAACTTCCGATGTTTGAGGGTTCGTTGTTATGGTTTGGAGACATTTTTTATACATTTTGTTGCTGTTGTGTGCCGCGCCGTTTGCGGCCCACGCTGAGGACACTTTGCTTGCGGGGCCGTCTGCTTTTGTATTGATTGCGCGGCTCCATGCCCTGCCGGGCGAGGCAGAGAATGTCGTCGCGCTGTCCTCCGCAGTCGATGAAAAGGT
>NYTE01000020.1 GCA_002683335.1 Halieaceae bacterium | reverse complement strand
GGCGACCTGGACCGGCACTTTCAAGCCTTCGATACCGAAACCGGGGAATCACTGTGGTCGACGCGCCTGCCGGCTCCAGCACATGGCTACCCTATTACCTACGAAGCTAGCGGCAAGCAGTTCGTTGCGATTCCCACTGGGATTGGTGTGTTTCGGGCCCTAACGGCAGTGATCTTTCCTGATATTTATCAGCCCCCGGATGGTCAGGGGCTATTTGTTTTTAGCCTTAATCAGTAGGCGTTCAGTCGAGGCCGCTCTTGCCGGCCTCACGCATCATCGGCTGATAGTCGGCAAAGGCAGGTGCCTCGGCGGTAGAACCTGTGGTCGCACCCGCATCCACCGTTAAGGTCAGCCCGCTGGTATAGCCTGATTCATCACTGGCCAGCCAGAGCGCCGCATTGGCGACATCCTCTGCCAAGCCAGCCCGACCTTTAAGAGGCGATCCCTCTGCCAGCGCTGCAATCGTATCTTCAAGGTTCTGGTGGTTTCCGGTAATGACCTCAGCGACCATCGGTGTAGCCATGCCGGCCGGAGCAATGCAGTTGACCCGAACACCAAATCCACCGACCTCTGCTGCCAAATTTTTAGTCATGCCCACTACCGCATGCTTGGCGGCAGTGTAGGCATGGGGGCCTAGCCCACCCATCACGCCTGCCGTGCTAGACATACTGATAATCGATCCTGAGCCCGCCTCTTTCATGTGCCGGCTCGCGTGCTTCATACCGTAAAAGACACCGTTGACCATGATATCAATTGTGAGCTTCCACTCATCCGCAGGCGTCGTAGACATNGGTCCGACGGCACCGACTATCCCTGCGCAGTTAAACATGACGTCGATTTGACCAAACTCCGACAGTGCGGCATCAACCAGACCCTGCACGTGATCCTCATTAGTCACATTGCAGTGTCGAAAAATAGCAGTGTTTGAGCCACCCAGTGCCTTGGCAAGGGCCTCACCGACCTCATCCTGAATATCACCCAGCACGACGCGGGCACCCTGCTCAACATAGATCTTTGCCGTCGCGGCACCAATGCCGCTGGCCGCTCCCGTGATGACCGCGACCTTCCCTTTTAGCCGACAACCCATATTAACAACTCCTTGTTACATTGGTATTTTTCATAAAGGGGTTTTTGGTCAAACCGCTCACCGCCACTCTCAAACTATCCACTCGCAATCGCCGAATTAAGCCATGTCGGCCCGGTGGCGAGACATGTCCCCAATAAGATCAGGAGTAATGGCGCGCTCAACAAAATACCAACCACCTTCATCCTTCGCAAAAGTGTCGCAGTAGCTGCCTATAAAAATAGCCTGCATCGCAAAATCACCCGGAACACACTGCATTACTGTTATACAACTTTGGGCCGATGCGATGTCGCCTGCAGAATCGACATCGATATGCAGATTTGATGTGAGATGCCGGGTGTTGGGCTTGCCGTCATACAAAATCACATTGTCGAGCAGTGTTTTGACTTCGGATTCGCCGATGGCCATGTCTCCAACAATCCCCCATGCGCCCCTGCTGAATAGTGCCGCGCACCCGCGTAAATCTCCGGCGTCAATGAGATCACAATAAGCAATCATCAGCGCGTTCAGCGCGCCTATATCGTTCTCATTACGCACCATCAGATTCCCTGCTTGCCGGCCTCTCTCATCAAAGGCGCCTTCTCGGAAAATCGCGGTGGGCCAGCCATCGACCCTGTTGTGATCCCGGCATCAATTGTGAGGGTATGACCACTGGTATAGCCAGATTCATCGCTCGCAAGCCACAAGACTGCATTTGCCACATCGTCTGCTAACCCGGGTCGTCCAGTCAAAGGGGATTCATCGGTTAACATTTTCAGCGTAGCGTCGATATCAGTGTGATCAGCGAGATAAGCCTGAGCCACCATTGGGGTAGCGACACTGTAAGGCGCAATGCAGTTCACTCGCACACCATAGGCGCAGACCTCAGTCGCGAGATTGCGCGTAATACCAACCACTGCATGCTTCGCCGCAGCGTATGCATGTGGGCCCAGCCCCCCAGTGACACCGGCCACACTAGACATGCTGATAATGGAGCCAGAACCAGCTTTTTTCATATGCTTAGATGCATGTTTCATACCGTAGAAGACACCGTTGAGCAGAATATCTAGCGTAAACTTCCACTCCTCTGACGTCGTTAACTCTAATGGCCCCAACGCGCCAACAATACCCGCATTGTTGAACATCACGTCAATCTTTCCAAACTCGTCTACCGCGGACTGAATTAAGGCTTCCACCTGCGCCTCGTCAGTGACGTCACACATCTTGAAACGACTGCGATCCCCCAATGACGCAACCATATCGGCGCCAGCCTGCTCTTGAATATCTCCGAGCACCACGCAGGCCCCTTCAGACAGCAGTTTTTCCGCTGCGGCAGCACCGATACCGCTGGCACCACCTGTGATCACCGCAACCTTGTCCGTCATTCTCCCCATGTATCAGACTCCCCGTAGTTTTTTATTCTAAATGCCGACTGCAATATGCCCATTACATCAACTGTGGTCGGCATACTCAGGCGCTGCATCGCAGCGCCCGAAGTGTGACTACAAGCCTAAACGAAGATCAATTTGCGAAGTCGTAAACAACCTCCACACCCCATGTCCTAGGTGCTACCGGCGTCGCGTATGACCATAATCCAGACACGTTAAGACCGTGAGCCAAAGCATCCTCGCCGGTCAAATTGCGGCCAAACAAACTGAACGTCGCACCGCCCTGTCGATAGTTCACGGAAGCATCAAGGTAGTTCTGCTTACCGTTTGCTAACTCCGCTCTATTAGTCTGCTCAACGAACAGGTCATCAATGTAACGATAGGCGCCACGAATCCATGCCTCGCCCGACCCCATCTCCCACTCGTAAGTACCAGAAATAGAACCCGTTAATTCCGGAGCACGCCTGAATTCCAGACCGCTGTTGTCAACAATGCCAAACCCATCGTCAAACGTAAATTCATCGTACTCAGAATCTAGGTACCCGAAGTTGGCAGCCACCGTGAAGCCCTCGCTTAATAAGGCCTGGCCTTGCAATTCAATGCCCTTCATTGTGGCTGTGGCGGCATTGAACACAGAGATCCTCTGGCCTGTCGCACCGTCAGACTTCAGGCCGATTTCTTCCTGCTTGTCCTGGTAGTCCATATAGAAAAAAGCACCGTTCAACCGGAAGCGCCCGCCACTAAACTCGGTCTTAAATCCCAACTCATAGTTCTCCAAAAACTCCGGATTGTAGGGAATGGTCGCTGATTCGAAGCTATCGACCCGACCGTTAAAGCCTCCGCTACGGTAACCCTCAGAGTAAGTGGCATAGAGCATTGCATCATCGTTGATACGATAACGCAGACCAACTTTAGGGGTAAACTCGCTCCAGTCAGCATCCGCATCAGCTGGCAAATTCCCGCGTTGGCGCGTCAGCTTTTCATCCTTGGTGTAGCGACCACCCAGCGTCAGCGTCCAACTATCAGTGAAGGAATAATCAGCTTCGAAAAACGCCGCCTGCGAATCCGTCTCTTGGTGCGTGTACTGAGGAATATCCAGAACGGCACCGGGCACGACAAAAGTAATCCAACTGCGCAGTCTGATGTCATATTCAGACTGCCAGTCATAGACCCCGGCAACTAATTTAAAAGCGCCACCCGCATCATAAGTAAACCGAAGTTCGTGACTCTGCTGCTCGTATTCGGCCGGCCGGTCAGTACCGAACAACATCGGCTCTTCAGCAGTCCAATTGGAAACGATCGTCTCCTCTGTTTCGAAACTGCCATAGATATAGTTCATTCGCAGGTTTTCTGTAATGTCCCAGCGCGCCTCAATGATGTGAGTTTCTGCATCGAATGTCGCATCGCCGCTATTTAATACGAGATCGTCGGGCGAAGAAACTACGACCCCATCTGGCAAGGGGAAATCTGTCCAAGTCGTGGGCTCGTAAATTATGCGCGAGGTTTTATACCGATCTCCCGTGGTAGGCAAACTCACAGATTGAGCACATAAATCGAAGCCGCTGCAGAACAACTGATCAGGCTGCCCTACATTTAAAAGTGGCGGCGTGTCCTGATCTGTCTCCTCATTGGTATAGGTATACTCCAGCTCGAAGTTATCAGTGGCATTCCACAGTGCATTAAAGCCATAGGACTGGTAATCAATCGCGCCCTCTTCGGTACCCAAAGCCACGTTGTCGTAGTAGCCGTCCCGCAAGTTATTTCTGGCCGCACTCAGCTTCACCGCTAAATTCTCAGTAACGCCAAAATTCACGATACCGTCATACCAATAATTGTCGTAGTCACCGTAGCCCACGCGGACTTTGCCACCGAGCTCTCCCGTGGGCCTAGTTCGCTCCACCCGGATCGTTCCTCCTACCGTATTACGACCAAACAGTGTTCCCTGAGGCCCCCTCAGGACCTCAACAGAAGCCAAGTCAATACTGCGCAAAATCGCACCACTGTTCGCCCCGATGAACAAGCCATCTATTTCAACGCCAACCGCTGGGTCAAAATTCTTTTCGACGTCCGCAACACCGACACCGCGAATGTAGAGCGCGGCATTACCCCCTGGGCCCTGAGAGGTATCATCAAAAATCAGGTTTGGGGAAATGAAAGCAAGATCCCGGATATCGCGAGCAAAGGTCCGATCGATTTCGGTCTCCGTCAGGGCGCTGACCGATAGGCCAACGTCCTGCATGTCCTCATTTCTCTTTCGCGCGCTTACCAACACCTCTTCGAGCATTAAAGCTCCCTCTTGCGCTCGGGCATCAGGTGCGACTGGGAATGACGTCACCGCAGCGAGTATCGCAGCACTAATAAGCGTTTGCTTAGATCCGTTCTTCATGGCACTACTCCTATAACTTTTTTTGGTTTGTTAAGACGTGGCTGTAGCCTTTTGCGGCTCCTTACTGCTTTATCGAGTCTTATATCCGAACGTTATCCGTCGGGCGCACTGAGTGTGGTACCCCCGAACTGGTTAAAGTAATGAATGGTGACTTCTCGCTCCGAGATTTTCCAGGCACCGCCGCGACGAGCAAATCGGTCTCGATAGGTGGCGCCGACAAACGTGGCTTCAACGCTGCCTGTTAAGAGCCCCATGCAGTCTACGTCACAGAGTCCAGTGGCGTGATCCTCCCCATCAAACTCCACAACGACATTCGATGTCACATGCTGCGATTGAGCCCAGGCAGGCCAAAGCACCTCGTGAATCGCTTCGTGAATACCCTCATGGCCAGAAAAATCGCCGAAGGGCGGACCAATTTTCCACACACAGTCCTCCGACCAGATCGATAAAAATCGATCGAAGTCTCTCTTATCGAAGCCGTGACAGTAATTACTGACCAAAGCTTCAATTTCAACACGCGACTCCAATCGGTTCAGTCGGGCAATCAGCTCATCAGTCACGACGCATTTCCCCTTACCGTCACCACATAGCAACGTCTAAAATTACGCCAAATATTCTTGCTTGTCACTAGCAAGAACCCGCAAATGTCGAGACATGAGTGCATAGAACTCAAATTACGGGGTTGTATTTGGGATTTGCGTAACGACCTGCCGGTGTATGAGCTACCCATCTGATCGCGTCTCCAGATAGCTGATCCGCGCGCTGCGACACTGCTGGCTCGTATCGAGTATTGCGCTGCAAGGGCATTCGCCCCGCTAACCCAATGGCGTGCTCGATATCCTTTGGAATCCACATTTGTCCATGCGCTGCGCCAGCGGCCCGGGTAATACTCTCGTTCATTAACACACCACCCAAATCATTGGCGCCGGCGGACAGCATTTCAAGTGCCCCTCGTCGACCCAGCTTTACCCATGAAGCCTGCACATTGGGAATCACTCTCCCCACTGTCAGCCGCAACACGGCATGCATGAGCCGCGCCTCCCGCCATGTTGGTCCGGGACGCGCCTCTCCACGTCGATAAATAGGCGCACCCTCACTCACAAAGGGAAGCGGCACAACTTCAGTAAACCCGTGACTTCGCTCCTGCAGGCGAACCACGCGCTGCCAATGCCTCACCCATGATGCGGGCGCATCGACGTGTCCAAACATAATGGTGGCGGTACTAGAAAGACCCAATCCATGCGCACACTCCATAATCTCCAACCAGCGCTCCGCGGAGACTTTATCCGCGCAAAGTATGTCGCGCACTCGGGCATCCAACACCTCGGCAGCCGTACCGGGCAGCGAATCGAGCCCGGCCTCTTTTAATAGAGAGAGATACTGCTCCAGGGGCAGATTCAGCGTGCTGGCACCCTGATCAATCTCTAGCGGAGAAAAGGCGTGAACGTGGATAGCGGGCGCAGCTTCTTTCACCGTGCGCACAATATCGAGATAGGTTTGCCCGGTGTAATCGGGGTGGATGCCTCCCTGCAGACAGATCTCTGTCGCGCCTAGCTCCGCCGCCTCAGTCACTCTGCGATACAGCTCCGCGGCATCGATATCGTAAGCAGCGCGTCCGGAGGCGACTTCTCCACCGCCTTTTGAAAAGGCGCAAAAGCGACAGCTGTACTGACAAACGTTGGTGTAGTTAATGTTGCGATTAATCACGTAGGAGACAGCGTCGCCAACCTGCCGTCGTCGCAGCTCGTCGGCAGCTTCACACACCGTCTCCACGTCCGTATCTCGCGCCGTAAACAGCGCCAACATCGCACTGTCCTCCAACGCCTCTTCGCGAAGGCAGGCATCGAGACTCTCCCTCACCGCCACATCAACGCGTCTCGAACCCAATGTTGCATTGCGCGAGGGTGGCAGTTCCGATACGCCCGCCCGCCAGGTATCGTCGCGCACAAAGCCCTCTGCATCTGCTAATTCAAGTGCCTGACGNCGAACGCTTTTGTCCATCCAGCCAGACTCTGCGAGATACGGCGGATAGACGGTTAGCCTTGCCATCAGATTTTTACAGCGATCCAACGTTGCCTCGCGTAGCGCAGACAAGCTGGGCCAGGGGGCCTCTGGGTTAACGTAGTCCGGCGTTACCGGCGATACGCCACCCCAATCATTGATCCCCGCGTCAATGAGNTGNCCAAGCTGGCCCGGGCTCAAATTCGGAGGCGCCTGAATGCTCACNTCTGGGGGTAAAATCGTTCTGGCCTGGGCGATTGTCCAGATGAGCTCTGANAGCGANGCGTCATCGGCATCCGCCATGCGCGTTCCCGCCTTCGCACAGAAGTTTTGAATNATGACTTCNTGAATATGTCCGTAGCGGGCGTGGAGGCGCTTGATCGCTTGGAGGTCGCGTAACCGTTCCTCTCGGGTTTCGCCAATACCGACCAACAGCCCTGTGGTCATCGGCACACGCAGCGCGCCGGCTCTGGCCAGCGTGAGCAAACGACGAAATGGCTTTTTATCAGGCGAGCCAAAATGGGGGCCGCCCCGCTCAGATAACCGTGCCGCGCCACTTTCCAGCATCAGCCCCATGGAGGCAGAGACCGGGCGCAACTGTCGCAGTTCGCTGCGCGTCAGTGTGCCCGCATTAATATGAGGCAACAGGCCCGTCTCGCTGAGAACGCGACGCGCGATATCTGCAACATAATCAACGGTGCTGGCATCCCCCTCGGCGGCTAGCCATTCACGCGCGGCGCGATAGCGAAGCTCCGGCTTTTCACCCAACGTCAGCAGGACTTCGTGGCACCCCGCTCCAGCCCCTTGCCGCACGGTGTCGAGAATTTCATCGACACTCAGATAGGGCGAACCCAACTGCGAAGGTGTCTTGGCGAAGGTACAGTAATGACACACATCCCGACACAGCTGGGTAACGGGAATGAAAACCTTAGGGCTATAAGTCATTCGCGAGCCGTAGTGCCGGTCGCGAATACTGCGCGCACGCGACTCGATCACGTCGTCCATTTCAACGACGTCACCCCCGCCCGCCAACGCAAATACCGCTCGCGCTGCATACCGCTCGTTCTGATGTGCCCCCATAGGATCNATACTCTACAGCCTTAGGGGGCGTGTTGGGTAGCGTCGACGGTGAGATCAACCTGATACCCCTGAAACCAGGCTGACGTGCGCTCGCCGATCGGCGCATCACCCCACCGCACCCGGTCAAGATCGGCCGGCAGATCGATGTCCAACGAAAANCCGGGCTGCCGCACGATCCGCCATGGCACGCCCGCCACATCGGCCGCGTGTTGATGCCGGCGCAGACTGTTGTCCCCAAAACAGAGCGGTAGAGGTTGATCTCTCCAGCGCAGCAGCGCGTTGGTGCCCACTTCAGCCTGATCAGGGCACAGCACGGCATGACGCTCCGCCGACGCCTCGATAACGGCGGAAAGATCCTCTTGGCCAAGACAGGGCAGATCGGCGTGAATAAATAANAGTCTCTCAGCCGAGGATTTCCCCACCATCAGTTCGTAAGCTTGAATCAACCCGCTGACGGCCCAATCTGCCTCACGCCATAACGTGACGCCGCGCGGCAGTGAATCACCCTCTGACCACCCCGCACCGGAGATAACGTGCACGGCCTCAATCTCCGGATGCANGAGCAAACAGGAGAGAACGTCTGCCGCCATCGCTTCTACCAACGCTTCGCGCGCCGTATCGCCCAGCACTGATGTCAGTCGCATCTTGCTCTGGGCACGCGCTTTCAGCGCGACAATGGCATCAACACTCACTGGCACAAGCCTCGAGAAGCCAGGCACCGAATTGATGAGCAATAGCGGGGTCTGACATCACCGTTGAAGTGGTTCGAATGTCGAAGGATTCCAGCGCGTCCGAGTTCGCCAGACCTTCATCGGCCTCGTCCCACACCCAGATATCCACAAGCTCCGGATAGCGCTCATTCATCCAGAGGGTCCACCCCGCCGCCGAGACAGGCAGACCCAGTTCCGACATAATTTTTGCCGCAGGGCCTTTCAACGCCCGAGCACCAATGATCGGTGAGACAGCCACCACGTGCCGTGCCTGCTGGCGCAGCAGCGACACCATGCCCGGAATATCAAGGATAGGGCCGAGGCTTAAAAAGGGGTTGGACGGGCCCAGCACGACATCAATCTCGTGAGTGCCGTGCTCGTTCAGCAGGTCGACCAGCCGCTGACTGGGCGACGCTGCGTCAACGCCCTCATAGACCACATGCTCGAGCACTGGCTCGCATCGTTGCCCTACGAAATATTCCTGAAAGGCCATGCGGCCTCGATCTGTTAAAACATGCGTTCGGACTGGCGACTCGGTCGCCGGCACCACAATCACCGTATCGGGCACCTTTAATTGCCTGGCCAACGTGTGGGTCGCTTCGACAAGACCTTGACCCTCAGACAACACTGACGCCCGCAGTAAATGCAGGGCAAGGTCCTTATCACCGACTTGAAACCAGCTCGGTCCCGCAATATTTTTTAATTCGTCAAAAACCAACCAGCTTTCTTCGGCACGGCCCCAGCCCCGCTGCGGATCGATCTTTCCTGACAAGGTATACAGAACACTGTCGGTATCCGGACAAATCAACAGTCCGAGATGCTCAAAGTCATCCCCCGTGTTGGTGACAACGACCAGTGGCCGCCCTTTCGCCCCGCCGGACAGCGCACCGGCGAGTCGCGCACCCCCACCCCCGCCGCTTAACACAACGATCGGCGAGGGCATCTCGTTAACGGAACCGCAGCGCGTCATCGAAACATATCCTGCTCGACAGGCCTCAGGAGATGGCCTGCCGTCGCCTCACCTGACTCTCGGGCCTGAAGTCCTTCGACCCACACCACCGGCTGACCCTGATCGGTCTCACCCTGCACCAGAGACGCGGCAGCCGCGAGGGAATCAGCGATAGCAGGTGCGGTCACTTGCATCACGCGTCCATCGAGATCTCGCTCTCCCACCTGATCCCAGACAGGTTCAAAGCCACTCACGCCGATGGCAAAGCCAACGGTACCCATCCTCCAAGGTCGGCCGAGACTGTCGTTAATGACCACCGGCACAGCGAAGCCGAGCGCCTCACTTAAATACAATGACAGGCGCTTCGCACTGGCATCCGGGTCCTCCGGCCAGAGCAACACATGACCTCCTGCCTCGTCATCCGTTACCCCCACATTGGAGCTATCTATGCCGGCATTCGCCAATATATGACCCGTTCGATGCTCGGCAATAATCAGGCCCGGGCGAACGCGAACCAGCGCTTTGGATTCTTGAAGAATCAACGTCACGAGGCGATCGTCCTTTCCCGTCTCTTGCGCCAATTCGCGCGCCTCCGGGGTCACCTTGACGGTGTCCAGACAGACCAGTCGCCCTTCGGCCTTCGACACCACTTTTTGCGCAATCACCACCACCGAAGAAGGTTCCGGTGCAAGGCCCTGCCCGGTGATGGCAGATAAAATCAGCGCGCCCAGCGAGTCTCCTGCTGCCACGGCGGGAAAGTCTTGCAGGGGAATGAGGTGTAAAGGGCCCGCTTTCACGAGGTCAATCGATGCCCGTCAATCTCAATCCGGCATGCGTTTTATATTGCTTGTTAATGTTGATCAGGACAGAGGTCAACGCCTCTGCCGCCGCGGCGTTGTGAATCAGGCCGGCGTGGAAGCCCCGCATGCCCATCGATTCAATCAAATCGATGACCGTCTGCCGCGCGGTTTTTTCATTGCCGGTGACCAATACGTCGCAAGGGATTTCCATGTCGGCCTGCAAGTGTGCGGCCGCGACGTTCTGAAATGCACTGACGACCTGAACGTCCTCACCCAGCANTGTCTGGGCGATCATGCCCGCGCTTCCCTCGGGTGGTAGCTGCACCCTTGCCACCCTTGGTGGCACTAATGGCACGGTGACATCGACCACAATCTTGCCTTGCACGACCTGCCGAATACTTTCAAGCGTGGGCGTGTGGGCACCGAACGGCACCGTGACAAAAACGATGTCACCGCGCTCGGCAGCGGCGGCGTTATCCATGCCCTCAACCGAAGCATCACTGATGCCGCGATCCGACAATTCGCCAGCCAATGCCTGTGCTGCCTCGACAGCCTGTTCGGGCTTGCGTGAGCCGACGAGCACCGCGTGACCCGCCTTGGCTAACCGTAGCGCTAATCCACGTCCTAAATCGCCAGTGCCACCGACAATACCGATCGATGGCTTTGTGTTGGAAGACATATTGTTCACCTCTAGTGTGGAGTGGTCGTTGACAAGATTCAGGTCGTTGGCGATAGTGGCCACCGCAACTTGCTGAACACAAGTAAGTTTAGCCTAGATGCCCNNGAAGCGTTATGGTTGTTGCAGGCAAAAGGGCGATTATCGCTGGCAGGCACTTGATTCGCCAAACGGTTGTCGTCCCGTACCAACCAGATTAAGGACCGTATCGGGTTTTCGCGACCGGTCCGAGCCCATACTAAAGTATCTATCCCGAAGCAGGGACAGACGAACAGGAGATTCTGTTATGAGCGCATCCCACACTGCAGACTACGACGTCATTGCCGTCGGCGCGGGCTTCGCAGGCATATCGTTGAGCTACCACCTGCGCGAAGCGGGATATTCGGTAAAGGTGTTTGATCGCGCCGACGAGATCGGCGGAACGTGGGCTTGGAATCGCTACCCCGGCGCCGCGACAGACAGTGAATCCTATTATTACTGCCTCACTTTTTCTAAAGAAGTCCTGCAGGAGTGGTCCTGGACAAAACGATACTCGGGCTGGGAAGAGACGCAGGCCTATCTGAAATTTGTCTTGGACAAGTTTTCGCTCCGGCCTATGTTCCAGCTGAGCACTGAAGTTGAGAGCGCCAGCTTCGATGACGCCACCGGCCTCTGGAATGTCGTCACGGGCGACGGACAAACCCATACCGCCAAATATTTTATCAGCGCCATGGGTATGATTTCGCAACCGGTGATCCCCACGTTTTCGGGCGCCGATACTTTCTCCGGACCTATCTTCCACTCGTCTCGCTGGCCCGAGGGCCTCGATGTGGCAGGAAAGCGGGTCGGCATCATTGGTGCGGGCGCCACCACCGTCCAGATGCTGCCCGAAGTCGCCAAGACCGCGGCGCAGGTCACCGTCTTTCAGCGCACCCCCAACTTTGTTTTGCCCGCCATGCAAAAAGATATGACGCCGGAGTGGGAAAAAGAAATCAAGGACAACTACGACGAGATCATTGCCAAAGCCCGGAATCACATGTTCGGTATGGCCTTTGAACAACCGCCCGGGCGCAACGCCGTCGACACTCCTCCGGAAGAGGTGCAAAAGATATTTGAGGAGCATTGGAACGGCAGCTTCCGCTGGGTCTTCGAGACTTTCGATGACCTGCTCGGAAGCGCCGAAGCCAACCAGATGGCCTCTGACTTCATTACCAGCAAGATCGCAGAAAAAGTCGACGACCCCGAACTGGCAGACCTCCTCACGCCCAAGGGCTACCCACTTTTCGCCAAGCGTCCCCCTCTCGATCACGGGTACTACGAAGCTTACAACCGTGACAATGTGAGGCTGGTTGATATCAAAGATCGCGAACCCATCACCGGCATCACCGAAACCGGCATTCAAACAACGGAAAACCTCTACGAGTTCGATATCATCGTCTTCGCGACGGGCTTCCAAGCCTACACCGGTGCGCTTGAGGCCATGGACATCCGGGGTACAGAGGGACACACCCTGCGCGAAAAATGGGAGGACGAATCCAAGTCCATCATGGGCGTTTACGCCTCGGGCTATCCCAACTTTTTCATGATCACAGGACCCCAGGCACCCTTCGCCAACCTGCCCACTTCTATCGAACAAAATGTGGCGTACATCACAGACTGTATTAACAAGATGGAGTCTGANGGATACGACCTGTTCGAGCCCAGCCAACAGGCAGAAGATGNGTGGTCNGAGCACACCGCGGAGATCCACAGCCAAACGTTAATGGCNCAGGGTGACAGGGTGNACTCNTGGATGATGGGNGCGAATNTNGAAAAGCGAAAGCCTCGCGTACTNGTCTACTTTGGTGGCGCGCACATCTACTATGACAAGCTCCGCGAGTCAGCCGATGCGGGCTTCCCNGAGNTNTCNTTCTNCAAAAGCGCGGCCTGAANNNNCCNCTAGCGCTGGTCGCCGTACTCGGTGGCCAGNGCNGCTATNAAACGATNCANATCNNCGGCNGCCAGACGATTGATNCCNGCTGCCGCNGCTCTNCCTCCGCCNGTCTCNAACTGTGCGCACACTTTCTCCGCGCCGAATCGGTGATGAAAGGGNGCNCTGACGCTGACCAGAAATGCNCCATCATCCTGCTCGGTTAAGACCGCATGNGCNCGAGCNGGATNGGNTCGCACCAGATCNTTGCTGAANACGCCGCTNACNCGCCGCGCCCANGCNGNNTTNGGNAGCTGATANATCGCAAANCCCGGCTGTATCAACGCAGGCNCCANNGCCTTGGAGGCGGCCACGTCCTGTGAATACCCCTCACTCAGCTGTCGAAACGAGTCGGAGTCAATGAAAGCTCCAGGGTGCCCGGCTTCATATAGAGCCGNGTAGAGTTCNNTGGGATGAAAATGGAGATCATCGAGGGACGGACCGTAACCGTTATAGTTAATGCACACGCCCAACGCTCGAAGCCCGGAAACATCGGCCTCAGAAAGATTCGCCTTCAGCGCCACTTGCCTTGCCGGTTCGTCGAGATTGTCGCCAAAGGCACCCGTAATCGCCCACTCTACTTTGGCCCCCCGCAGCCTCCCGTTAATCAGCAACGCTGTGCAGACTTCGGGCGCCTCGCTGATCGTGACAGACAGATTGTCGTGCTGGGGAATCTCTCCCGGAGCGTGATGGTCCACGTAATCAACCGTCGCACCCGCATCGAGCAACCGCCTTAGCGCACCGGTGTTTTTCGCCATCGAAATATCGAGCACTGTTACGTGATCTCCTTGGCCGGCGCTGATGCGGTCGAGGAGCGCGATATCCCGCTTGATTCCCGTCACTCGCTGGGAATCCGCCGGCTGCTGCAAACGCAATTGCAGCAATGAACAGATGCCGTCAGCGTCTCCATTAAATACATCAAAGTGCATGGCATGCCTCCCGCAATGCCCGTCGCATTCGAGCATCGAAGTCTTTAGAGACCCTGATACACAAGCGTAAAATCATTATCCACAGTATCCTAGGCGCTATTAGAGAGCCAAGGAGTACACCATGGAATTATCCCTCAAAGGAAAAAATGTGCTGATTACCGGNGCNGGCGCNGGNATCGGNTTNGCNTGCGCCGAGGCGTTTGTTACGGCCGGNGCAAATGTTGCTATTTGCGATGTCGAACAGGACCGTCTGNATGACGCGCTCGGCACGCTCACGAAGCTGGGCGGCAGCCATTACGGACAACTCTGCGATGTCGCCCGCGCCGACGAAGTAGCCGGTTTTTTCGCCAACAGCCTGCACGCACTAGGGTCGCTGGATCTTGTTCTTAATAATGCGGGAGTAGGTGCGCCGCTGGTCCCACTCGAGGATACCGATGAAGCGGATTACGACCGCTTGATGGGCATCAATCTCAAGGGGGTCTGGCTCTGTATGCGCGAGGCCCTCAAAATCATGTCGCCTCACGGCACAGGCCACATCATCAACATGGCGTCCGCACTCAGCAAAACGACGTTTGCGGGCGCTGGACTCTACGTCGCATCAAAATATGCAGTGGGCGGTCTGACACGCAACACCGCAGTCGAGTACGGCGAGTCGGGCATTCGAATTAACGCAATTTGCCCGGGGTTTATCGAGACGCCCCTGCTACGCGAATCCATCCCTGAAGACCAGCGCGCGCATCTTGCCAGCCAGCACCCGATGAATCGGCTGGGCACCCCCGAGGACGTCGCCAAAGCCGCCATGTGGCTGGCGAGCGATGCGTCGAGCTTTGTCACCGGCATGCTGTTCTCGGTAGACGGTGGCTGGACTGCGATTTGAGCCCCCACTGGCCACGCTTGATCCTTAACACCCGTTACTTGAGTGCTTCCGCACGCGTGCTGGCTGTCACTGCATGTTTCGTTGCTTTTTGACACAATTGGCTCTGAATTAAGGAGCTTGCTATGCCCCAAATGAGCCTCGAGCAAATCGAAACACTGTGTTACGACGCGCTAAAACGCGCGGGCGCGAGCGACGCCCAGGCAGCGATCGTCGCCGAAGAGATCATGGACGCAGAGGCCGAGGGCATCCGCAATGTCGGGCTCGGCTATCTGCATCTGTACCTGAAGCACCTCCGCTGCGGCAAAATCAATCCCGGCGCGGCACCAAAAATCGTGAAGACCTCGGAATCTACCACCGTGGTCAACGCGGATTTTGGCTTTTGTCACCACGCATATGTGATCGCCGAGGAACGGCTTATCGAGACAGCCCGCGCCCAAGGCGTTGGGCTCATGTCGATTCATCAATCTTCATCAGCGGGCGTACTGGGGTGGTTTGTGCGACGCCTTGCACGCGAGGGGTTGGTGTCGCTGATGTTCGCCAACAGCTCCAAGGCCGTGGCCGCCCACGGCGGTAAAGTACCCTTCTTTGGCACCAACCCCTTTGCGATGGGTGCGCCGCGCGCCGGCGATGAGCCACTGGTGATCGATATGGCGACTGCCTCGACCGCACGCGTGAATCTGGTGCGCGCCGCCGCAGAGGGTCGCGAAATTGAGCCCGGACATGCGATCGACCCTGATGGCAACCCCACCACGGACCCCGCTGCAGGATTAAAGGGCGCGCAACTCCCTGTGGGCGGCCCCAAAGGCTTTGGTCTGGGCTTAATGGTGGATGTGCTGGCCGGCGT
>NYTE01000019.1 GCA_002683335.1 Halieaceae bacterium | reverse complement strand
GCATCTAGCTATCAATCCGTACCCCGAGCTAATTACTCTGTTCCCACAACAGCTGATGCGACTCGCAACACACCTGTCATCGTCGAAGGTGTCGTGATCGAAGATCTTGACGCAATTGCTACAGATTCACCTGAGCCACAGACAGTCTCATATAGCCAAACGTTTCCCGCTCCCTCGTCAACAGGGGAGCGCGACGATTCTGAACGCATACACCCTATGAAAATCGCGATTAATGAAGGTTGTAACGTGATGTCAGTGAAGATCGTTGACGGCTCTGAGGTTTGGGATCTTTTTTGCCCCAAAACATTGCAACGTCTTACAGTGACCCTATAGCCCGTTGGCCTGTTGGGGCGTCGAGTGAGGCGCGTGCGGCTGGTTGGCTAATTATTTCCTCCTCCACTCCCACGGCGGCATCGGATCTTCGTCTTCCCACAAACCTTTCGGTGCTTGCTGTGCCTCGATCTGACAGTCATTCAGCATCTGACTATCCGGTGCATANCGNTCNTACCACCACGCATACCCNGCGCANACCATTGAGGCGTTNATNTCATAGCCNTCTTTTGANTGGTATAGCTGGCCTACGAGACGGCCATAGCGATCCTCATCGACTTCAACCAGATAGACGCTACGAGCGACCATGGATTCGAGAGCGGCGGCGGCGGTTGGGCCATAGGGTTGATCGTGTTCAGGCGCGTCTATGCCGTGTAAACGTACGCGTGTGCGATCCATCAAGACGATGGTGTCGCCATCAGTAACTCGGTCTACTTTGACCCAGCGGGCTTCTGAGGGGACGCCAGAGGGTCGCTCATCCGCATAGACGGATAACGTCCATGCAAAAGCAAGAAACGAAGCAAAGCTGAGCAAACGGATCATGCGGCCAGATTAACACCTCCCCGGGGGGGCTAACCGCCGTTGTGATTGTGATGGTTACGACTCGGATACTCTAAATCCAGTGCGGGAGCGCAGAGGAGAGAGCCTACCAAGTCCGTAAAAGGCATTTCCTTGGGCATTTTCTGCGACGGATTTTGGAGAAGCCTTGCGCTCTATTTGAGTTGGCTCGCCAGCCGGCAGGTTTTTTCAGTAGAGTTTCTCACCTACGATTTTGGCCACGGGGCTCGTGAAACCGTGTTAACTTACTCAGTCACGGTGATTCATCTTACGGAATATTCGTGTGATTAATTCGCGAAGCCAATCTTTTAAATCGTTCATTTACTCACTTCTGATCGCAACAAGTAGCACGTTCACGCTCGCAATGGACGACAAGGTGGCCCACGTGGGCATAATTCTGCGCGGATATGCTGGAACGACGCTTTTTCCGACTGCAGAAAGCTTTGAACCTTATGCCCAAGATATTATCAGTCACTTAGAGTCGCTGAGTTTTGGCGAAGTCACCACATATGCTATTTACGATGCGGGAATTGACTCAACCGGCTGGGAGGAATATGNAGCCAACGCGGAAATTGAGGTTCTACAGGCGGCGCTAGCGGGATGGCCCGAGCCCAAGTGGAACTGGGTTCGTAGTTATGCCTTGGATTATACAGAGAGTGACCGCGAGCTTATTCAGGCTCTTCTCGACTGGATCACTGCTAATAATCAGCCATCAAGAAACTGGGGATCGAGCGATCTTGGTTCGGCTCCCTATCCGTCTGACCCTTACGGAAACAGCAATTACTTTTGGCTCCAAGGCGAAGTATTAAGGTTTGGCGGCACAGCCGCCAACGGATTTCTGGCAAACATGCGCCTCCCATCTGGCTATGACCCTGCCAAGCATGACATAACTCTTATCGCTTTTAGCCATGATGGTGGCTACTACCTTGGAGGGGTTCAGCTAACGCTTGAGTTATTTGGGGTGCTGGCGGCCGATGGCAGTGTGGTAAATGGCNCCGCGGCTTATACCGATTTCTCAGCTCTAGATCTAACAGACCCTTTCGAGTACGAGACCAGGATCTATACTGGGGTACATGAGTGCGTTCATGCCTACGGTATGGGCACACACGATCAGGACCCTGATGGGGTGCAACCGGACTACTCAGTTATGGCACCGGGTGGCCGNACTGACACGCTACCCGCCTACAATAGACTTTATTGGAACAATTGGTTGACCGAAGCCACCATCACCCTTGACCCAGCTCTGATAACAGATCTTAGCGGCGCAATGAGTGCCGATAACCAATATCTCCTGGATATAGGCAAGGGAAGTGACGGACTGCAACGGTACCAGGAACTGTTCGAGGGAGATTGGATTCAGTACCGCATAGAAAGTCCCAATACAGTTTATTTCGAGGAAACGAACGCCAACGGACAACTGGACTCCGATGGTGATGGAGTAAATAACATTGTTGATCCCGATGCCCCTCCACCGTCACTAACTGCTTTTTTGAGCCTGTTCTCGACAATAGAGAGTTTCTTGACTATCAATACGGAAAATGCTCGAAGCCCCGAACCTGCAGAGAGACCTGCGGATGAACACAACGGGGAACCCGAATCCATCCCCACCCTTCCCATTCTGGGCTTCTTCATCCTCAGCGGCCTGCTCGGTCTATTCGGAATCCGACGATTAGCTAATCGGTAGTACACCCCGGGGGAGCTAGCTGCTGTTGTGATTATGATGGTTACCGCCCAGATACATTCGCTTAAACCCTAACTTTCTGGGTGCAACTCTTGTACCGATCTCATTAGTGAAAAGAAAAGTCTGATATGGTCAGTGAGGTTGTCTGGACAGACATTATTCCATTCGGCAACGCTGTACATCACCGCGAGATCCTCATCTTCATCGAGCCACATTTGCACGTACTTTAGCCGAGATGAGGCCTCGTTAATCAACTCGAGGGATTCCTGTCGGGTAAGGCCGGTGTCGACATAGAAAGCCATGAACTGAGCGTCGCCGTCCCTCTCCACTACAGCGCGAGCTGTGATCCCGTCACTCGTGATGGTAAAGACGCCTTGGCCGTTTTCGTCGGTTTCGGCCTCAAACCGCCAGCCTCCGTCCTCTAATATCTGCCGGACTGCCATGGGATCGCAGTCCGCTCGACCTGAATGGCTTAACCCCAGAGCTACTGAGATCATCACCACACTGAAAAATAACCTTAATGATTTTTTCTGCACACCAGCCCTCTCTCANTACTTCAGGTGCCTAAGATTCTAAGCTACGAGTATGGAAAGATTCAAATAAGCGTCGCAGGGTTTGCGAGGCAAGGAGGGTTTGAAAAGCGTCGCCCAAATCCTCTATCAACATCGTCGCAATAGTACATCGGGTACGATTCGTGAAGGACTATCTCAATGTGAGAGGTCATGTCAGCGCACATGTGAGAGGCTAATGTGAGTGGTTGTGTCAGAGGGGTAAACCTACATCTCTCTCATTCAAATATCCCACCTAATCAATTTCTATTTGCAGTGGGACTTTTTGGCTTATTGAATTTCTCTCGGTTTCGAGAGTTACATTAGCCTCAGACTCAATCCGCAACGTGTCACCAGAGAGCTGTATCGCCCTTCAGAAACGCGCAATTGCTTTGATGGCCTTGGAAGTCAAGCAAGCCAGATATCCGGCCTATGCTTGCTGATTAGTTATTAAGCTTGCCATAATCAAGCGCCGTTACCTTAATAATTCACAAGCAGGCCTGAGCCTGGAGCACCCTTACCATGCAAAAGAAACCCTACTTCAATGCCTTAATTATTGCTGTAGCCATGGCGTTTGGGTTGGTCACCGACGCAAATGCGGCCCGAATATATAATAAGCATTTTCAGTCATTACAGGTCTGCGGGCACGGCGCGTTCAGCTTCGTCGGGGGCGCAGGATCTAATTGCATTAATATAGCTCCAGGCGGGCNAAGTCCGTCGCTTGATTGGGGCNNCAGCTCAATCGGCGGTAGCGACGAGAAACGCCGCAGCTGGGTTTGCNACATGGGTAGCGCTTGGTTACGAGGAGGTAACTATGCGGTTCTGCACGGCTGTAGAACCATAGGCTCTAATGCTCCTCAGTATGTAGAGTTCAACATTGACGGCAACACACACTTTTGCCACAACACTACTGTCACCAGCTGGTTAGACGGAAACTCCTATAGAAAAGAAGTGTGGGGAAGTTCAAGACCTGATGTTTGTGAATATGGCTTTGATGAAATCGATGAGGAACCTGAGGAAGATACAGATTTTAAGGTAGCCATCGAGGCACCAGCAGATGGTGGAGTAGTGTCTGGGGTATCGGTGGTGCGGGGTTGGGCGATTGCGTCTAGCGGGATCGATATTGTGGAAATGTTCGTGAACGGTCGGTACCACTCGGACATTCCCATCGGTGGCAAGCGAATCGATATCAAAGATGCTCACCCTGCTGTCACAGATTCAGCAAGGTCAGGTTTTTCCTCGCCTGCGTTCAATTTCAATAGCTTGGGTAGCGGCGAACACACTATCTCCATCAGGGCTACATCTCTGCATGGGTATATGTTGGTTAGACAGACAACTTTTCGGGTAGAGCCTCTGTCAATTGAAACCATACAGGAAGGTGAATATCCAAGCCTTGAGGCAGCGAGTGTTGCTGTCAGCGGGCAGCAGGAGCTGACCATATCGGGCATTGAGCTTCAAGGTGGTCGCATGCGCAACGCTAGACTTCAATGGTCACCGGCTATTCAGGGTTTTGAGGTTGCCTCGGTAACTTCTATCGAAGATGGGTTGCAGGTTTTCCCTGAGTTGGAAGCTAATAACTCAGAGTCGACTGCAAACTCCTTTACTACGCCAGCGAGGCTCGCCGGTCAGCTATCTGATGTCGACGATGTTGACTGGTATAGCGTTACAACAAACAAGGCTAACCAGAAGCTTGAGATCTCCTTCTACACCGATCACCAGAATGGTGACGGGCAGTGGTTGGTCAAGTGGGTCGGTCCTAGCTGTAAGACGCACATGGACTTATTTAGACAGAGAATTTTCCGCAGTGCAGATGGGGTATCCAGCTACCTCATTGATGCTTGCGAGCCAGGGACCTATGCAGTCGGGATCGGAGCTTATAGAGACTTCTACTTTGACGACGATGANTACAACGTAGAAGTGACAGCCTATGAAAAATAAAATTTGCAGGGGAGGAGTGTCGTGAATGTTGCTCCGTGATTGGCTGGGCGGAGGCACCCTCACAGGCCCTCACACTCGCCCAAATCCAGAAACTCTAGATACGGCGATCCCACGTACAGCAGTGGTGATTGACCTTCCTCACCAGCCGCGGACTCATCGACAGGGTACCAGCACAGGTATTGTTTTATATTGCTTTTTTATGGTGCCCGGGGCCGGACTTGAACCGGCACGATCGCAATGATCGGGGGATTTTAAGTCCCCTGTGTCTACCAATTTCACCACCCGGGCGAGGTGGAAGGCTTGCGGGCGCGAAGCATAACACGTTGAACCTCGCGCCCAATCCCTCGCGCGCGAGGATGGTGCAATTATCTGCACGCTACCCGCGGTTTTGGGTACTATGATTTTCCAGTCGCAGACATTCAAGCAGGTGATCCTTGGCAACTCCACGCGGCGAATTCAAGTCTCGACTCGGGTTTCTCTTTGCCGCGGCAGGTTCAGCCGTTGGCCTCGGCAATATCTGGGGTTTTCCCACTCAGGCCGCCAGTAACGGTGGCGCAGCTTTTCTAATAACCTATCTGGCGATGGCCTTTGTGCTCGCCTATCCCGTGCTGATGGCCGAACTGCTTATTGGTCGCCATACTCACCAAAACATGGTCACAGCGTTATCCTCTCTACCAAGACGCGCTTTTTGGCGAAGAATTGGAGCGCTTACAGGAATTGGCGGACTCATTACAGCCAGCCTCATATTAAGTTTCTACGGCATTGTCTCGGGATGGATGTTGGGATTCGCCGCTTCTTACCCGCTCGACGCTGCCGGACTCTCCGGGCAGGCACAATGGCTCACAGGTTTTGGGATCTCACGTAATCTGTTGCTCATGCTCGTCTTTATGGCGCTGACAATGGCCGTGGTGTTGGGAGGCGTAGAGGAAGGCATCGAACGGTGGTCTAGGCGTCTCATGCCGTTGCTCATTGTCACGCTGATCAGTCTCGCACTTTATGTGCTCACGCTTGAGGGCGCTGTTACCGGACTGAAGGTCTATTTACTCCCCGATTTCGGCAAAATTTTGTCGAGTGAATTACTCCTGGATGCATTGGGCAGCGCGTTCTTCTCCTTATCTCTTGGCGTGGGCACCATGCTGATTTACGGCTCTTATCTCAGCGATAAGGTGCACGTGCCCAGCATTGGCGCGCAGGTAGCACTCCTTGACGTAGGAATAGCTGTGCTTGCCGGATTCCTGATTCTTCCGGCCATGTACGTTGCTGATGCGCGTGGCGTAGCCATTTTTAACGAAGCAGGTGGATTGCTCTCTGAGGACACGTTGATCTTCAGCGTATTGCCTGGCCTCTTTGAGACCATGGATACCGCCGGCGTACTGCTCGCCACTGCATTTTTTCTTCTCATGAGTATTGCCGCACTCACTTCATCGATTTCGATGCTGGAAGTGCCGGTGGCCTATCTTATCGAGCAGCATCGCATGGCGCGCGGCACCGCAACATTGCTTGCTGGTGGCACCATCGCAACTTTTAGCAGCTTAATCGTGCTCAACTTTGACACGCTGTTCGGCGCCGTCATCACGCTATCAACAAGATATAGTCAACCCTTACTCGGCTTGTTAGTTTGCCTATACGCGGGCTGGCTTTGGCAAAGAGACGCCCTGCTCGCAGAGCTTAAAAAAACCGACGCATTGGCTGAACATCGACTCTTCTGGCGAGTTTGGCCGCTCTATGTCAAATGGCTATGTCCCGTTATCATAGGCATCATCCTCGCCCAATCGGTGCTCTAAAAAGTCATGCTGCGGTTCCTTATTCTTTTCGTTGGGATCTTACTCGGTCTATTCTCGGTAGAAATGTTGAATCCTGTTCAAAACGCCGTCATTCAACCTTTCACCGGCTTACTCGCCTCGATCAGCACGGCCTTGATCATGCCTTTTGACGATAGCGTCATCGCGCAGGGACGGATCCTGAGAGACGCCGCCTCCGGCTTCGCCGTCTCCATCGAATCAGGGTGCAATGGGGTTGAGGCTGCAATTGTTCTGGTGGCCGGTGTAGCGGCGTTTCCCGCCACGCTGAGACAAAAGTGCACTGCGATCTTGACGGGATTCTTTTTTGTTCAGGCCCTGAATATTGTCCGCATTATCTCGCTCTTTTACCTAGGCCAATGGAACTACACAGTCTTCGAGTGGTTTCATCTTTACCTCTGGCCCGTCCTCATCATGCTTGATGTACTGGTGGTCTTTGCCATCTACCTGCAGTGGCTCGGTAAAAGCGCTTCTCCTGTCGAGGTCTCCTAGTGCTGATGCGTCGGCAAATCGTGCTCACGCTCGCTCTGATGCCCATTACCTTTGGGATTTGGTACGCAGCGGGTTCACTTTTTGCGGCACCGGCAGTATGGCTATGCGACGTTCTCCTGAGCTATCTGTACCCCAGCCTTATCGACACTGCTGGGCTACAAGGAGCCAATATGCAGCTTGTCACCCAATTCGGAAAATCAGGAGGACAGCTACTCACTGCCAAAGAAGCCGGGAACCAGATTGCCTTGGAAATTAACACTCTGTTGGTGTCTTACTCTATTGCGTTTTATGGGGCGCTACTCATGGCCGCCAACGTGCAGAACAGCCTCTACAAGTTTTCTCTCGGGCTCTTCTGGCTCTGGCTCATTATGGCTGCGGGTCTCGCATCGATTGCCGGCAAGGAACTGCTGCTCTTAATTGGCGGTCCATTTTTAAACACCTCACTGGTGCCTCCGGCAGATGTGATCGCACTGACGTACCAATTCAATGTGCTCTTGATGCCCAGCCTGGCTCCGGTATTTTTGTGGTTCTGGCAGCTAAGGGGATCCCCCCTCTGGGAGCACCTTGCTGCAGATATTAACCGCGCGTCGAGTCGGGCGTAGCACCCGTCTGCAGCGTTCTTCCCTCTAAAGCGGACTGCAACGCCTTCTCCATCAAATGCCGCGCCTGACAGGTATAGGCGTAAATGCTCGCGTGAATAGCCGCATCTTTCCAGTTATCAACGGAGCACGCACTGGAATAGCGCTCGAATTCGTTCAGTGAGCGGATCAATTCTGAGAGATGTCTTGGGCATTCGCAGTCAATGACGATTTTCTCTTGGGCAGCGGCTCGCAACGCTTCGTCAGAAAACGCACGAGGCCTCGCCGGGATGAGCTCCGACATGTTCGCGATGCCCTGCGCTGTTTCCCGCTCTATTTTAGCGCGCCCGACCTCAAATGCCAGCCGAGAGGGTTCGACCGGATACGGTAAAGCGGTGTGGCCCATGCGCTCCAGCTCAGTCAACCACTGTTCATTCGCAAACTGATAGAGAACAATCGCACGCGTTACGCTTAAGCGTTCTACTAACACTTCAACTCCGCGTATCTGCTGCAGGGTGAGGGACGGGCAATGCACCACCAATAAGTCAGCNTCGTCGTTCACGATCAATTCTTTCACCGCTAGCTCAACCGGTGTTCTCGCCAACAAAGCCGATACACCTGATATACAGCCCTGGTGTTCATCCAGCCACTCGCATAGCTCGGTGCCCACGAATACCACGCTCGACTTTTTAGGCGGTATAGGGCGCATGCCATTGCCGGCAATTTGCCGCTCCAGCA
Organism: Halieaceae bacterium; assembly: GCA_002683335.1. Classification (GTDB taxonomy): domain Bacteria; phylum Pseudomonadota; class Gammaproteobacteria; order Pseudomonadales; family Halieaceae; genus Luminiphilus. The sequence goes on along the minus strand of NYTE01000019.1, from coordinate 37,895 downwards.
TGATCTCCAAGGTTTTCCGGTCAGACGCGGCGATTTCTCCAATCCGCACACCCTGGCGCACCAAAGCCGACACTAGCTGAAGGTGATCGAGGTCAGATTGGGTATATTGCCTGCGACCCGTTGCAGATTTATAACTGGCACCCAGCCCATAACGGCGCTCCCATACCCTCAGCGTGTCCGACTTCAAGCCCGTAAGCCTGGCCACCGTGCCAATGCCGTAGAGGGGCCTGGGTTCAAGCGTGTGGGTTTGCGTGGCGGGAGCGTTCATTGGAAAGATCCTGTTCATTATTTGTCTAGGCTTACGCGATAAAAGGAGCCTTGGTTCACCTCTTTCGATATTTTTGTCTATGTTTTGTACATGTCAAACCTAGACAAACAGGCGGNAGTAGCAAACCTTTTCGCTATTTACACCCGTATACCCTCCACAATCGTCTTTTGGGGAAGACAACATGCAAACCATGGATAGTAGTGAAGAAGCTGATCTGGAGCTGATGTTCGCAGAGATTCGTCGGTATCCTTTGCTGACTGCAGAGCAAGAGCAAGAAATCGACGGAAAGAAATGGCGTGCAGTAAGACGCTTGTCGGACATTATCGCTGATGCGCCAGATCTCCGGGTAACCCTCTCAGACATACTGACTAATGCGCAAGAAGCTCCGCCCGCAGTGAAGAGATTTCCAAGTCGCGAGCAGCACTTCACGCTCCGGCGAGAGTTGGCACCCTATTTTTCTGACGGGAATCTCGCTGGGTTAGCGCAGGAGGCGGCCGGATCACTTAAGAAGCGCGGAAGTAAAAAGCATTACCGTGAAGTAGTAGCGGATCTCACTATTCCAGCGAGCCTGACAGTGGGTATTGCTGTCTTTATGTTACGGCGAGCAGGCGGTCAGTTTCCTGACGCGGTCGCCGATGCCATTGGGCATTGGTCACGCCATTGGACGCAGCCCGCACCTGGGTTGGCGCTAGAGCGTGAAGTTCTCTCCGGGATACGCAGTGCCTTGCGAGAATATACTGAGGCGCGTGACGCGCTGGTGATGCATAACCTCCGTCTGGTCCACTCGATTGCGGGACGAAATAAAGGTCGTGGTGTTGGATATCTGGACTTGGTTCAAGAAGGCACACTGGGTCTGATTCGAGCGGCCGAGAAGTTTGAATTCGAGAAAGGTTATCGGTTTAGCACTTACTGCTTCAACTGGATCACGCAAGCCGTTCGTCGCTACGTAGGTGATACTGGCAGTCTGATTCGACTGCCGACACACGTGCAAGACCAAGTCAACAAGGTCTANAGGGAGCGCGCCATTGAGCAAGCTAAAACGGGGATAGAGCCAGACGCAGGGCAGCTTGCGAAAAAGCTGGGCATGGATAAGGAGCGCACCAAAGAAATACTGGAGGTNAGGAATCTCTCAATTTCATTGGACGCCCCCCGGTATGATGATGACGAGGGCACCCTTGTCGACACACTTACTTCGGATCAGTTTGGCGACACCACAGACAACGCCGAGGTGGATTCTCTGCATCGATTTTTGGGCCAGGCAGTCGAGCAGCTTGAGACAAGTGAGCAAGCTGTAGTCGTTGCTCGCTGGGGCTTGCATCAAGGCCCTCCCTTATCGCGCTCTGAAATAGCTGATCGTCTGGGTGTTAGCAGGGAATGGGTGCGCCAGCTGGAAAGATCAGCCCTCAAAAAGCTGAAAAACCAAGACGGGATTCAGCAAGCATTCNTGGATTACCAATCNGCCAGCACAATCGCCTAATNGGATCCGTGTGCTCTGAGGCTANGCAGCGCCTGCTCGAGATTAGGGTAGTGAAATTGAAATGCCTCTTGCTGAAGCGCCAGCGGGAGCACGCGCTGCCCGCTNAGCAGCAGCTCCTGCGCCATTTCTCCGGCTATTGCCCCTGCCAAAAAACCAGGCACGGCCAGTCGTACTAGCGCGCCACTTTGTTTACCTACCTCCCGGGCAAAGTCCCGATGACGGACCGCCTCCGGCGCCACCGCGTTGTAAACGGCCGAAGGCGTCTCAGCATTTATNGCAAACTCAATCGCATGAACCGCATCTAGAAGATGAATCCAGCTCAACCACTGCTCCCCGGAACCCAGCCAGGACTCAATGCCGAATTTGAAAGACTGGGTCATTTTTTGCAGGGCNCTCCCCTGACCGGCCAAAACGACACCGAGTCGCATTGTCACCACCTCAACGCCATGGTCTGCCACAGATCGCGCTGCTTGCTCCCAATCCCTGCAAAGCTCAGCCGCAAAACCATGCCCGGCAGTAGAAGTCTCATCAAATGTTTCGTCATCCGATACGCCGTAGTACCCGATAGCACTGGCGCTAATCAATCGCCGCGGAGACCTGCTGCAACTGCGCATCCAGGCAATCAAGTGCGCAGTTAAATCAATACGACTGCGCCTTATCTCAGCCTTATAAGAACGGCTCCACCGACGTTCTGCCAAGTTCGCACCGGCGAGATTCACCACCATATCTATGGGTTCGGCGCAGTCCTGCAGCGCGGTGACGTACACCACTCCACCGGCAGGATCATGGGGGCGGCGAGTCCATACCGTAACATCGTGCCCCTGCCGTNTTAATTGCTCAGAGAGTGCCGTCCCAATCAGACCAGTACCCCCAGTAATCAGAATATGCATGCCGCCTACCTTGAATAGGAATCCGCTTCCTCTTGCTAACGTATACGCACTATGGACAGTTTGGTTGCGTCATTGAGACAGGAATTACTTGAACATCGGCCCTGGGTAGCGCTAACCGGAGCCGGTATCAGCGCCGCATCCGGCATTCCGACCTATCGTGATCATGACGGTCGCTGGCTGGGGAGCCAACCGATACAGCATCAGGAATTCATCGAAAACCCGGAGAAGCGTCGCCGCTACTGGAGCCGATCTGTATTGGGATGGCCGAGAGTCGGTGAAGCGAACCCAAATGAAACTCATACTGCTCTGACAAGACTTCAGAATGCTGACTTACTNCTGGGAGTCATCACGCAAAACGTTGATCGACTGCACCAGCGCGCGGGCACGGATAACGTCATCGACCTGCATGGTCGGCTAGATAAAGTGCGCTGCCTCAATTGCAGTGCGCTATTTTCCCGCGCCGAGATTCAANAGTGGTTNGAGCGCCACAATGCNTTGCCCGATATTCATTCTGTGACGGTNAGACCCGACGGTGACGCCGACCTCNCCACGACCTTTATCGATAACTTTGTCGTGCCNGACTGCACTCTTTGCAACGGAGTATTGATGCCGGACGTGGTGTTTTTCGGAGGCACGGTACCGAGCGATACGACTCAGGCATGTTTCGATCTGATCGATGCGTCTAACGGCCTGATGGTAATCGGCACCTCCCTTTCGGTTTTTTCGGGACTGCGATTCTGTCGTTATGCCGCCAAGCAACAGAAGCGATTGATTATTCTGAATCAAGGCCCCACTCGAGCGGACGACCTTCACCATAAGAAATATGCAGGNGATGCCTTTTCACTACTTTCAATTTGCGCCACAGANCTAGCGGGCCTATCAGNGGAGCAGACTTATGCCTGATGTTTCACTGTATTGGTTCAGAGATGATCTCCGCCTTTCAGATCTTCCCGGACTTGCGGCTGCCGCCTCTCAAGGAGCGGTACTGCCTGTTTATATCCGGGATACCGANCTCGGAGGTGAGTGGAAGCTTGGCGGCGCAAGTCGTTGGTGGCTNCACCACAGCCTAGATCGACTGCAGCGAGATTTGAACGCATTGGGAGTGCCACTGATTTTACGAACGGGTGATATACACACCAGTTTGAGCCAGCTCGCCAATGAAGTCGGAGCAAGGCAGGTACACTGCAGTCGTCAATACCAGCCATGGGCGGCAGAGCTGGAACGCACATTGCGCGACAGGCTCGAAGTGCAAGGAATTGCACTCAAGCGCTATCCAGGAACGCTCCTGCACGAACCTGAAAACATCGCCACGGGTTCCGGCACACCCTTCAAGGTTTTTACGCCCTTCTGGCGCGCCTGTGGTAAAGCACCTCTCCCGCAACAGCCTCTTCCGATACCTCCACTGTCCACACCTCCCAGGGCTATTGCGTCCGAGTCACTGAACGACTGGGAACTGTTACCACGAGCGCCAAACTGGGCATCAGGGTGGGACACAATGTGGGAGCCCGGGGAGGCTTCTGCTAGTCTTGCGCTTACAAAATTTTTAGAAAATCACGTGCACAACTACGGACACGGTCGAGATGTCCCGTCAGAACCCAACACCTCCCGCTTATCGCCTTACCTGCGGTTCGGCAACATNTCTCCNCGCCAAGTGTGGCACGCCGCNCACAATNCAAAACTATTTGAACCAGGCCACAGTTCATCTATCGACAAATTTCTAAGCGAGATCGGCTGGCGAGAATTTTGCTATCACCTACTATTTCATTTTCCTTCCATGCCAAACGATGCCTTCAATTCCAAGTTCGCCTACTTTCCATGGGGGAGTGACTCACAGAAATTAACAGCATGGCAAAACGGAAAAACCGGTTATCCGATAGTGGATGCGGGAATGCGGGAGTTGTGGCAGACAGGCTTTATGCACAATCGCGTGAGGATGGTTGTCGCATCCTTTCTGACCAAGCATCTATTGCTTCATTGGCGTGAGGGGGAGGCTTGGTTTTGGGACTGCCTACTCGATGCTGATCTCGCATCAAATGCCTGCGGCTGGCAGTGGGTCGGCGGTTCTGGCGCGGATGCGTCGCCTTATTTTCGAATATTCAATCCGGTAGCGCAGGGCGAAAAATTTGATAAAACGGGGCTATACACCCGGCAATACGTACCAGAACTGGCACACCTGCCCGATAAATATTTGCACAAACCGTGGGAGGCACCTGAGGCTATCCTCGCACAAGCAAACATCAGACTGGGCGAAAGCTACCCACACCCCATCGTTGATCACAAAACCGCCCGCGAGGCGGCGTTGACGGCCTTTGGGACTCTTAAAGCCCTCTAATCTCGCTACTCATCGATAATGGCCACAGCGCGAGTCCATCCAGCAGACGCTCCCCGGATCTTGTGGGGAAAACAACTCACTGTAAAGCCGGTGGGCGGNAGACTCTCGAGATTATGTAACTTCTCGAGATGACAATAGCCGATGTGGCGACCCGCTTTATGCCCCTCCCAGATCAGACTGGCATCACCTGTTTTTGCATACCGCTCAGCCGTCTTGTCAAACGGCGCATCCCAACTCCATGCGTCCGTCCCGCTCACGCGAATCCCCCNCTCCAACAGGAACATCGTGGCTTCGTAGCCCATACCACAACCTTTGCTGACAAAATCATCTTGGCCGTATGCCTCACCCGCTGCGGTATTGACCACGACAATTTCCAAAGGTGAAAGAACATGACCAATCCGCTTTAGCTCTGCGTTTACATCTTCCGCTGTCACTACATAACCGTCCTCCAGATGACGAAAATCCAATTTCACGCCGGGCTGAAAACACCACTCGAGAGGCACCTGATCAATGGTAATCGCACGCTCCTTTCCTCCCAAGCGCTCATTCATGGTCGGATGAAAATGATAGGGCGCATCCAAGTGCGTGCCATTGTGTGTGCACAACTTCACAAACTCGATCGCCCAACCCTCACCGTCGGGCANCTGATCAGCCGTCAACCCATCGAAAAAGGTAGCCATTTGCTGGGCACCCGTGTCATGCGTGATGTAATCAATATGGGGTTGCATCGCAGGGGGATCACTGACCACCTCGTTTTCTAGAAAGATCGACAAATCTACAAAGCGTCTCACCATCAAACTCCTTACTCAGNTNCCCGANGGTAGCCTACATTAGCCCAAGATCAATAACGATNGGCAAAACCAGATCCTACCGTTTCTCTCGCCGCCTNAATGGAGGANTTGACTNATGCTCAGCGCTTTTCGGATATTGGCGNCACNCGCTCTNTTCATAACCCCAGNCGCCCTCGCTAGACGTTTTTCCGTCAACCTACGCGGCTTCATAGGCTAACCNCGTATTATTTCAGAACGCGACAATCCTAACTGGAGACGGTGAGAGGCTCGACAATGCGAGCCTGTATGTCAGCAATGGGCGAATCGAATGGATCGGAGCANGAGCCGTCANCCCAGACGCCACTGTCGTCGATGCGGCGGGCAAATGGATTACACCAGGGCTTATCGATGTCCACTCTCACCTGAGAGTTTACTCCTCCCCCGGTGTCGCGGCGCACAGCGATGGCGGATGGCAGATGGCATAGGAGGCCAATTGGACACGATGCAGAGTCGGCAGACAAAGCTATTGCGGCGCTATCTATCTGAGAAATCCGACAAAGGGCGCGCTTACATCAACCCATGATGACTCGGGCCCGAGCAGTATTGGCGACACTACCCCGGATATCATTGGCTTACTTGCCCAGGCGCGCCAGCATGCCTGACGTGGAGTGTCCCTCGACAAAATCCAAGGTAATAACTCGGCCGCCTCTAGCGACGACCGACTCATGCCCAGCAATTTCCTCCACCTTATAGTCCCCACCCTTCACTAAAACATCGGGTGCAACCGCCTCAATAAGACGGGCGGGGGTATCCTCGGAAAAGGGCACAACAAATTCGACACAACCTAGCGCCGCAAGAATCGCCATTCTATCCGCAGTCGGGTTTATCGGCCTCGTAGCACCTTTTAGTCTACGAACTGAATCATCGTCATTGACCGCAACGACCAACAAGTCACCTTGAGCGGACGCTTGCTGCAAATAAGAAACGTGGCCAGGGTGCAGGATATCGAAGCATCCGTTGGTCATCACAACCCGCTGCCCCGTTAACTTTGCCTGCTCGATCTCGACCAACAGATCAGATTCGGACATTACGCCTGTCTTACTTGGTGGCCGGGGCTCAGACGTTGGGATCGCTCCCAATTCGGCTGGCGTTACGCTTGCGGTACCCAGCTTCGCGACAACGATACCCGCCGCCTGATTGGCAAAACGCGCAGATTCTGAGAGGGGCAAGCCCGCACTAAGGCATCCCGCCATAACAGCAATGACGGTATCACCTGCACCCGTAACGTCATACACCTCGCGCGCACTCGCCGCTAAATGCTGTGGCGGTGAATCCGCCTGAATCAGCGTCATACCTGCTTCACTTCGGGTCACTAAAATTGCCTGCAAATCCAGAGACGTACGCAATGTCTCGGTCTTTTCGAGCAGGGCCGCCTCGTCATTACAGGGCCCTACAATCGCCTCTAGTTCTGCTAGATTAGGGGTAAGAACGGTAGCCCCTCGATAACGCTCGAAGTCGAGCCCTTTTGGATCAACCAGAGTCGGCTTACCCACCTCTCGACACAGTTCGAGTAGACGATCCACCATGGCAAGAGATCCCTTGGCATAATCACTGAATACCACAAGGTCCGCATCTGCTAAATGCTGTCGGGCATAGCCAACAAATAAGTCGTTTCCGTAGCTGGCAAGCGCGCTCTCAAAGTCCATGCGCAATAACTGCTGATTCCGGCTCAACACCCGAAGCTTGACAATAGTTTCTCCACCGCAAGGCATCACATTCCAGCGGACCCCTGTCTCCTCAACACAAGCCCTTAGCGCGCGCGCGTGATCATCTTCTCCACAGAGCCCGACCAAAGAAACATCGATACCGAGGTGAGCAAGGTTTACCGCAACGTTGCCCGCGCCTCCCGCGCGATCCTCCTGGGTCATTACGTTCACCACGGGAACAGGTGCCTCGGGGCTTATTCTGCGACTGCCACCGCTCCAGAAACGGTCCAGCATGACGTCACCAATAACGGTGACATTGCCTTTACTCATATCCGGCAACATTGCCATGGCTTATCCCTCCTTGGTCAAGACAGAAATGCTATCACGCGCGTAAGCAGTTCGAATGTAAACAAATCGCGGCAGCAGCAATGCCATTCGCTCTAAGTCAGGACAGACGATGGCGCTATCAACGATCGCTTTCCGCAGGGACAGCAACAGTTTCTACAGCAGAGTCAATCTCGGCAGGCAACGGTAGGTCGCGGTCCAATGCGATCAGTAACGCCAGTGTAAGGAACAAAAAATTGCCGCTGAAATAAGAATAAAATGAGACCGCACTATTAAGCGGAAACAGCGCAAGCATGACGACCAGAGAGCACAACGCAATCTCTATCCTTTTGTCAAAAAGACGTCGCCCAAGGAAGACAAAAAAGAACAAGTAGCCCACCAGACCCGGCAAGCCAGTATCAACCGCAACTTCCAATACGAACAGGTGCGGATGCCAGCGGTCAGTCACGGGCAAATTGCTGAGATTATCTAAGGATACTGCCAAAGAACCCCAGCCGCGGACTCCCACACCATTGACCCAGTGATCAAGAAAGCCCGACCAGGCAGAGATCCAAAAATCCGGCAGGTACTCGAAGGCCCGGTAAGTATCTGTAGCTGCCTGCCCGGAAGCCGACGCCCTAAACGTCTCTGTCAGCACAGAGCCTGCGACAACAGCCGCACAGAAACACACCGAGAGGGAAACCAACCATGGGACTGTGCCCACTCCCCGCTCTACTCGGCACAGCACCAGTGCATAACCACACAGTGCAAATAATGCGTGCAGTATTGATGCCTCATTACCGCTCATAACAATAGTCGCAAATAAGGGTAACGAAAGAACGCTCACGGCAAAACCACCTCGGGTCCTCCTCAATGCCTCAAGATAGAACGGCGACAAAATTGCCAATGTGGAACCGTATCCCGTTCTGAAGCTACCGGTCACAAGAGTATGACCAGAATCCAGCTCGATCAGAGGGTTACCAAAAACGCTCAGGCCGGTCAGTAGTTGGACCAATCCATCTACCACCCAGACCATCAGCACCGCACCCAACAGCGACATCATGCGGTGACTCTCGGACCGATCGAGCTTTATCTGAAGCATCACCCAAACGGCAAATCCGTAAGCCATAAAGCGCACTACACCCGACACGGCACGCTCAACATTAATGGCGTCAAACAGGGAGAGAGCCGCCGGAACCAAGAAACAACTGAGAACAACCCAGAATCGACGGATTCCGTCTGTGCCAAAAAACCCCTTGGGGTCACGGGCGCACACTGCGATGCCAACCAGCGACATCAACCAGATAAACTGACGTGTAGCAGAGGATAAGGACAGGGTAAAAAATAGGAATACCCAAATGACCGCGGGAGAGATATCAGAGAATTTCTGCATTACGACACCCGCCGATCGAGGCTTCAAATCGGCACCTTATTACTATCCTGACGACAGTGTATTGATTAGCGCTGACGATCACCAGATGAAGTATTTTTTGGGTAAATTCATGTAGTCAATTGGCCCGCGTTATCAGCCTGCCGGGCACTTCACTCAAAGCTGAAACAGTCTCTGTATCCGTAGCGGCATAATTTTGATTCAATGGATCCCCGACCTTGAACATCCTGCGGACCCCTGCCGCCCGACCCGCCAAAATATCGGACGATTTATCCCCGACCAAGAGCGATTCGGATAATTCGAGATCCAGCTCCCTTGCTGCACGTAGGAGCATACCGGGCGCCGGTTTACGGCAGTCACACACCATCCGCAGCAAACCCAATGCTTCGGTGGGATGATGCGGACAATGATAAAAACCACTGATGTGAGTATCGAACTCATCTCTCAAATGGATTGAAATTTCCCGATTGAGCGTCATCAAATCGTGCTCCGTATAGAAACCCCGACCGATACCCGACTGATTGGAGACAACAACCAGCTGATAGCCTGCCCTATACAGTGCTTGTAATGCCGCAGCAGCACCGGGCAAAAATTCAAAGTTCTCCCAAGCGCTCACGTACCCATAATCGACGTTGATCACACCATCACGATCAAGGAAAGCCGCCTTGCGGGATCCGCTCACTGAATCGTCCAATTAATAGCTTTACACCAACCCAAGACCCGACTCAATCAGACCACAGAGCAAATGAATGACAACGATGTGACATTCTTGAATATGAGCAGTCTTGTCAGACGGCGCCACGAGCAATGCATCACAATGATCCCTAAGTGCCCCGCCGTCACGTCCAGCCAAACCCAGCACCTCGCAATCAAGGGCGCGCGCCTCTCGACAGGCGGCGATAATACTCTCACTATTACCTGAGGTTGAGATAGCCAGCAGCACGTCTCCGTTCTTGGCCAGCGCTGCAACCTGCCGACTGAATACGGCGTCGTAACCATAGTCGTTGGCAATGGCGGTCAACGCAGAGGTATCAGTTGTGAGCGCAACTGCAGGGATCGCCGCCCTATCTGAGACAAAACGCCCAACCAGCTCCGCCGCCATGTGCTGTGCGTCAGCCGCAGAACCGCCATTTCCGCATATCAGCAGCTTGTTTCCGCGAGCGAGCGCCGTAACACAACGTTGAGCGAGGTTTTCGATGTCAGCTCCACAAGCCGCCAGCTGCGCCAGCGTGGACTGATGCTCTGTAATGTAGCGCTCTATACTTTGCTGCAAGTGACCTCCGGTCGCGTGGCGTCAATCGTTGCCGCAGTGTGATACTGGGTTGCATCATAGCAACGAACAATGCGCCATAGGATCACCACATGATAACGCGCCAATCCAGTTTACTGAGCGCTATAATTTGCGAGTCGCCGGGCAAACGGACGCGCACTCATTCCATGCACTACCAGACTCATCACGACAGTAAGAATGGTAACCGACACCAGCGTGCCCGCCGCCGGAATATCGGCTGACCATACCATGGTCGCGAAGGCTAAACTGGCCAAACCTCGCGGCCCAAACCAGGCGAGAAACACCCTGCCCTGCATTTGCTCTCCGGATCCCTGTAGCGAGAGCATAATCGGCAGCATTCGTATCACGGTAAGACTCAGTACCGCGTAAAGGACTTCAACCCAAGTGATGAAAGGCAGGGCTGCTGGCACCAGCATAAGACCAAACAGAATCCAAGCGAACATCGCCATGACCTCGCCCAACCCTTCCGCCGGGACGATCAAGCCGTGTGGGTCTTCTTTCATCGCCGCTCGGAAACACAGACCGCCCACGAACGCCGCAATATAGCCACTACCATGCAGTAACTGGGCGACTGCGAATACGAGCAATGCCAAGGCAGGTACGCTCGTCCGTTGCCACACATCCCCGAGCCAGTTCGCAGCGCGCGCCCTTACGATCGCTTTTGCGGCAACAAAGGCAATTACCGCACCCACTAAGAATCCTATTCCCAGCTCTTCTGTCAGGAGTTCCAAAGCGAGGCCACCGCCGCTGACGGCTACACCCTGCTCCAGCGCAATAAATAGCAGTAGAACCGGCACGCAAAGGCCGTCATTTAGTCCACTTTCGGCACTTAACCCTTCGCGCAGATGATGCGGGACAGATTGATTAGTCACCACCGCCTTGCCCAATGCAGCGTCAGTCGCCGCCAGCATGGTTCCCAGCATCGCTGCCTCGTAAAGAGACAGAGAGGGGAACAACCAAGAAGCCGCCAATGCACCTAAACAGATGCTTGCAGGGAGTCCAATCAACAGCATCCGTCCAGGAATTCTCCAATTCTTGCGCAGCACGCCCAGATCGGCACTGGCCGCATCGACAAACAAGAAAAGGGCCAAAGTCACGTCAATAAGGGCCTTGCCGTTCACTGAATCTGGCGCAGGGCTGAACCAGTTAAGGCCGAAGGGGCCTAATAAGGTACCTGTTGCCACAAACACGATCGGACCCGACAGCGAGAGACGCGCAACTTTTTCCGAGATCAGGCTATAAGAGAATACCAAAACGGCGAAGCACACCAGACCAATATACATAATGAGCTCCGCCTTATTCAGAGGTGCTACGAGCATCCTCTGGGCCTGCTAGGTGGTAGTCAACCGCTTGAAACGACAGGACCTTGCTGTGTATGCATTTCCTCCCGAAAGCAGCAGATAAAGAATGAGGATTTAAGGGTGGATACCAGACAGCTCTAGCGCGCTAACCCCCTGATCTCCTGCTCCCCTAACTCCGCCAGCAAGTGCGTTACGGCGTAGTCAGGAATCTCATCAACAGGGATTTCGCGCTGATGTCGAATCAGCATCTCTTCAGATACCATTCCCTTGGCGCGTACAATCACACGTTGGAGGATTTGTTCGATCTCAGGCTCTCGGCCATTTCCGGGTCGATTCACAGAGATGGAAGTACTGCTCTCTAGCGCATCAGTCTGGCCAACAGCTCTCAGCGTCGCCTCCAATTTGTCATATTGCGCCCTGAACTCGCTGCGACTACACATGTCCGCAGGAATCACATTCTCGAGGTATCTAAGGTCAGCCATCAGTCGCTCCAATTCAACACTAAAACATGTACGATGTTGCGGGCTCAGTGGTTTTCCTAAAAAGAGCACGCAGCATTAATTAACGCTCGAAGCAGTCGCGCAAAATCTTATTTACTTTATTATATATGAGATATAAAGCACTGTTTTACATGGATTTATGTGATCTATAAGCTGGCTATCAAAAGGTCCGATAGTCTGCGACACTGCAGAAAAGGGAATCGATCTATCACTATGCCACCAACCGACACAACCCACCCCCTAAAATGTAGTCCGCATAGGCTAAAACTGGGCGTTTTTGGTCTGAATGTAAGTAGCGGATGTGCCATGACTGACCGCCACGACACGCTCAAAGCCGAATGGGAAGAATCTGTTCGCGTCGCCCTACTCGCAGAAGAAGCGGGTATCGAAGCGATTATTCCAGTGGCGCGCTGGAAAGGCATGGGCGGCGCCGTGAATTTTAATCATCGCAATTTCGAGACATTCACATGGGCCGCTGGCCTCGCAGCAAAGACCGAGGAAATCGGCGTGTTCGCAACCTTTCACGTGCCTACCGTTCATCCCGTGAGAGCGGCCAAGGAGGTCGCCACCATCGATCATATTTCTGGCGGCCGGTTTGGCCTCAACATCGTCGCTGGTTGGAATGAGCGCGAAATCGCCATGTTTGGCGTGCCGCAGAAAGAACATGATATTCGTTACGACGTCGCTGACGACTGGATTAGCCTGTGCAAGGAACTTTGGACTGTCGAAGGTGAATTCGACTACGACGGACCTCACTTTCAGTCCCCCGGCTGCTACTCAGAGCCCAAGCCCCTTCAACGCCCGTGGCCTGCTCTGATGAGTGCAGGCAATAGCCCCAGAGGACAAGCTTTCGCCGCTGCCCACGCCGACTTCAACTTCGTTGTGGCCAAGGACATTGGGACCGCAGCAGAGGTGGCTACCAATGGTAGGAAATTGGCGAATGAACACGGGCGCGATATGCAAATATTCGGTCAGGCCTACATTGTTTGCAGGGAAACCGAAAAAGAAGCGCAGGATTTTGTGCGGGAGTATGTCTATGACCGCGGTGATTGGGCAGGTGTACGTAACCTACTTGACGTGCTGGTACCCAACTCTCAGAGCGCATTGGGAGACGGCTGGGAAGCTATGGCCGCAAATCTCATTGCTGGCTATGGCGCGATCCCACTGGTTGGCACACCAGAACAGGTGATAAATGGCATGCTAGCCTTCGCGGATGCAGGCCTCGATGGCATTACCCTGAGCTGGGTAAACTATGAAGAGGGGCTTATTCAGTTTCAGGAGACCCTTCTCCCAATGATGCAACAGGCGGGACTCCGCGAATGAGATCCATGGACGGAATGTCTATATTGGTCACCGGTGGCGGGTCCGGTATCGGTGCCGACTGTGCCCGTCGTTTCTGTGATCAGGGGGCTCGGGTCACTATTAGCGGCCGGCGGCTAGAAAAATTGCAGCAGGTCCAAGAAAACATAGGTGAGCGCTGCCACATTGTGCAAGGCGATGTTACCCGTGACAAGGATCGCATTGAGATGATACGAGCCTGTCTGGAGCATGGCGAAGGCAAGCTTGATGCTCTCTTAAACAATGCTGCCAACATGTACCGGCAGCCGGTAGATCAATATACCGAGGCCTTTCTGAGAGAAGCTTTTGAGACTAACGTGATCTCGGCAATGATGCTCTCAAGTGCTGCGGTACCCCATTTAGAAAAAACTGCCGGGGCTATTGTTTTCATCGGCTCCACTCATACCAAACGAGCCTTTCCGGGCGCCTCGCCCTATGCAACCACCAAAGCTGCGCTGGAGGGGTTAACTAAAGTGATGGCCGCGGAGCTGGGCCCAAGAAACATCCGTGTCGGATGCATTCTTCCCGGCGCAGTATCGACGGAACTAAACCTTCGCGCCGGGCTGTTCGCAGCGGATGAAGCAAGTGAGCGTTATGATGCAGTGGCTGGCCTCCATGCGTTGGGCAGAATCGGCACCGGTACCGAAGTTGCCGAGGGCGTCGAGTACCTAATGAGAGCCGAGTGGGTCACTGGCGTAGCCCTAGAAGTAGATGGCGGCATCGGCCTGGGAGTCTCGCATTTTTAAAAGGATTTGGGGGAGACACTGCTTTTTTCCGATTACGCTGGCCGTGATGAGCCTCTCACTTGCCGGATGCGACATTGGCAAACTCTTTCTCACCGCCGAACCGTGGCAACCGCCTCCCTCTCCAGCAACTACACGTGATCCGCTCCCCCGAGCAGTATGCAATCAAGTCGTCGAGGAACGACAGGCTTTGTTCGGTGATCTCCACCTTCATACCGCGCTCTCGATGGATGCTAACCTGCTCGGAACGAAAACGATGCCGAGTGACGCCTATGCATTTGCCAAAGGCGATGCTATTACCCTCTACGGTGGCGCACCAGATGCTGAGCCCATCTCCTTAAAACTTGACCGGCCACTGGATTTTGCAGCAGTCACAGACCATGCAGAATGGATGGCCGAGGTGGCACTGTGCACCACTCCCGGGTCCTCTTCTTACGACAGTACCGGCTGCGCCATCTACCGCGGAGAAGACACGTCACGACTCGCAACGCTTTTAGGGGCGCAAGGATGGAGAGCTCGATTAGGCGGCTTCATTGCATTAGGCGGGCGGCGTAGCGATGTCTGCGGGGAGTCAGACACTGTCTGTCGTCGAGAATTAAAAACAACTTGGCAATCGGTGCAGGCCGCTGCGGAAGCATGGTATGACCGGTCAGCGGATTGTTCCTTCACAACCTTTCACGCATGGGAATACAGTCGCTCTCCTCAATCCACAAAGGTCCACCGAAACGTTATTCTGCGCAACGAAATTGTTCCCGAGCTGCCGATTTCCTCACTTGAGACACCGCTGGAGATGGATTTCCGCCGTGAGTTACTCGAACAGTGCAATGATTCGGGGTCGGGCTGCGATGCCATCGCTATTCCTCACAACCCTAACATGTCCAATGGCCAGTTATTCCGCGCCGAGTACGCAGGCCTTTCCGAAGCAGAACAACAGCATCAGGCTGCAGTCCGAGCGCGCTTAGAGCCCGTGGTAGAGATGATGCAAATTAAGGGTGAGAGTGAATGTAGAAACGGGATGTTCAATGTGATCGGCGCTCCAGATGAGCTATGCGAATTCGAAAAAATCCGAGATTTCGGTCAACCCGATCTCACAGACTGTGGCGAAGCGGTCGGTAAGGGCGCGCAAGCTGGTTATGGCTGCACCAGCCGCAACGATTACGTGCGCTATGCTCTGATAGACGGCATCCGCGAGCGGCAACGCTTGGGCGTAAACCCCTACCAATTTGGCTTCATAGGGAGTACTGATTCCCATACTGCGGCACCGGGAGCAGTAAGCGAGTATCAACGCCCCTACAAATATGGCACCACTGCTACTCAGGCGCTAACGGTTGCAGATAAACCACGCGCTGTTGCTTTTCAGAACCCTGGTGGTTTAGCCGGCGTCTGGGCTGAGGCCAACAACCGCGACTCAATATTTAAGGCGCTCAAACGACGGGAAACTTTCGCTACCAGCGGACCTAGAATCGCACCGCGTTTTTTTGCTGGATGGGGGTTATCCAAGACGATCTGCAACGAGACCAATCTCGCAGGCGCAGGGTATCGAAACGGCGTGCCGATGGGAGGCGTATTGCCGACGCCTCCCAGTGAATCAGCAAAGCCAAGATTCGTCGTTTCTGCAAACGCCGACGCCGGGGTCTCAGATAAGCCGGGGCATCCACTGCAACGACTGCAAATTATCAAAGGCTGGGTCAATACAGACGGCCAATTCGAGCAATCAGTTGTCGATGTCGCGGGTGATGCCAATAATGGCGCAGGTGTCGACACAAACACTTGCATCGCTTACGGCGAGGGCTTCGCCACTTTATGCGGCGTCTGGGAAGACCGCGATTTTAATGCGGACCAGGATGCCGTGTACTACGCTCGGGTGATCGAAAACCCCAGCTGCCGCTGGTCGACTAGAATGTGCTTGGGCTTTGACAAAGAGAGCCGGCCCGACGCTTGTCATAATACGCGCATACCGGCAACGATACAGGAACGTGCATGGACAGCGCCGATATGGTTTGAGTCGAGTCGCGCTGGAGTACCATAGCCACAGGTGACGCCCAACTGTGCTCGCACCGATACAGCGCAGTTGTCATATTGAAGCCCTTTATGCTCGTTTAACCACCGTTACCGCTGGTGCAGAAGCCCACTTTGAACCCTATCCCACATCGTGTTTAGATAAAACTAACTAAAGGGGGGAATAACACTAATGACTTTGTCCAATAAACTCTTTTTTGGATTATTCAGCTTGCTGATCGTGGTAACCGTGGTTTGGTTCATGAGAAGTGCGACCGCCTACAAGAAGTGGATAAAACACCGCTACGCCGACCCTAAAAGCCAGCTCTCTGAAAAACGCCATTAAGTTCACATTACCCGCATCATCCGTCGCGGTTTTGACGCATATCTTTAGAAACGGGTAGCCGGTAATCTTGAGAATATTCGAATCCACGGCGCGTGCGGTTGACCAATTTAAGCCCCGTAACGTGACCCGCGAGCGACAAGGGAGAGATTGAAGCCAGTGTCCTTAATTCTCTACCGAACACTCTGGTTTTTCATGACGCCAGCGATCGTTTTCTGGTCTTTGCACCAAATGATAACTCGTCATGGCGGGCTGACCTATCTGCTGGAAAGATTTGGTTTTGCTAAAAAGACGACGCGCCTAGCCACGCCCGTCTGGTTTCACGCCGCCTCCGTGGGGGAAATACGACTTGCAATACCGCTGATCAGCGAAGTGCTTGAGCACGGCGTGCTGGTCACCTGCAATACGCCCGAAGCGTATCGACTGGCCACCAAGACATTCGACGATAAGGTCACTATTCGCTACTGCCCGCTCGATTATCTCCAATCGGTAAAAATATTTATTAAGAAGCACCAACCCGCTTCTGTTTTTGTGGTCGAAACCGAAGTCTGGCCCGAACTCTATGAGCAATGTTACCGAGATGGCGTCGCGATCCATATCGTAAATGGTCGCATTAGCGATAAAACTTTTCGCTCAGTGCTTGCGAGACGATGGTTGTATCCAGGTGCGCTCGAGCGAGTCACCGCCGTGTGGGCCCGAGAGGCCGATGATGCAAAAAGATTTGTCGCTATGGGATGCCCGCCAGAGAAAGTCCATTTCACGGGCAGCCTCAAAATGACCCGCCGCATTCATGAGAGCAAACCAGAAAACCCTCTTCCCCATCGGGACTTTACGCTGGCCATTTCGACCCACCCCGAAGAAGAGAGAATCATCACAGAAGTCTGGCGCGGCGTTTCCAGCGTCAACTTGCTGGTCCTTATTCCGAGGCATCCTCCCCGGGTACCGAGCATCATTAAAGCACTAGAGTCTGAAGGTTTTAAAGTAGGCAGAGCATCATCTTTGACGTCTTTAGAGGTCGACATCGATGTTCTTGTGGTGGACACAATAGGTGAGGTTGACGCGTATTGTGCACACGCCAGTTTTGTCTTCGTCGGTGGATCCATGATCGATGCCGGGGGTCACAATGTTTTTGAACCCGTCAGCCGGGGAAGAGCGACTATTGTTGGCCCACACACACAAAACTTTGCCGCAGAAGTCGAATATTTAAACTCGAAACAGGCAATCATTATCGTCGAAACCGACGAGTCACTTTACGAATCTTGGCAGAAATTGACCCATGACCTTGTGTTCAGGGAACGCCTTGAGGCATGCGCACGCGAAGCATATTCTGCGCTACCCGATAAAGTCAGTGACTATGTCGCTCTCATTAATCAAGCAGTGAAGGCACGTGGCTGACTCAAGCTACAGGCGCCCTCCTAAAAACAACCCCGTCACCTTCCTACCACCAGAAACTTGCCAATTAACCGTCGTATCCTGCGCAAAGTAGTTCCCAGCCGCCCGCCCCATGAAATTGAGCGCCTGGAGGTAGTTTGTCTAGAGAGCGCCTGAGGCGCTTGAGGTTGGCTCGTCTCCAGTCGGTCCCAAAACGACTGGGTCTAAATCTGCACCGATCGAAATCAATTAGGTAAACCAAATTTTCATTAAGCAGAATATTACCCGCATTGAGATCACTGTGGAAAACGCCGCAATCGTGAAACTTTCTGATTGTGCGCCCTATCTCGCACCATTGATTATCGCCAAGAGGTTCTTCGCTAGAGAGCCAGGAAGCGAGAGATCGCACGTCAACCAGCCGTTGAGTAAGCAGACTCCCCGAATAGGTGAAGAAAGTGGTTTTCCTTGAGCAAGCCGCAACCGGCCGTGGAACCGGCAAACCCATTTTGTGGAGCCGACACAACANGAGATATTCTCGCGCAACTCTGGTGCGCCGATTTCCCGAAAAAAAATATTGCTGCTTGATAAATCGGCCGACCAGCCCTCCTCGCTGGAATTTTTTTAAGATCCACTCACCATCAGGCCGCTCAATGAACCACACCGTGCCTCGCCCCTCGGTATGCGGGGTCGCTTTGTCAGCCCACTCGTTTGGGTCAAACAATCGAGCACTCGGTGCCGATATCAATTCATCATCGTAAATAATGAAGTCACCGGTCGCTGCAAGAATTGTTTGGCTGAGAGGCGTCATGTAGTCTAATCACGATGTCTGCGCGACGCGCGCATCACACGCCCACTTATTGGTCTCATATTATATGCCTCCATCTTCTGGGGAAGTTATTTCAATCTGTATTGTACGCCTCTCCGCAATCGGTGACGTTTGTCATGTCGCGGCGGTAGTACAAGCCATTCAGAGGCACTATCCCCAGGCAGCAATCACATGGGTTATTGGTCGCCTTGAATACACATTGCTAGGCGATCTTCCTGGAATAGAGTTCATCATCTTTGACAAAGCCCGAGGTTTCCGAGCTTACCGAGAGGTCAAACAAGAACTCAGNACACGGCCCGCCTTTGATGTATTACTGCAAATGCAGACCTCTATGCGCGCTAATCTGCTCGGGCGAATGCTCTCAGCGAAACGTAAAATTGGCTTCCCTGCGGGATATGGTAGAGAACTTCATAACCTTGTCGTCANCGAGCACGTCGCTCCCTCTGAAGCATTTCATGTGCTTGATGTATTCAAGGAATTCGCTCACACCATCGGAGTTCCTCCATTTATTGCGGCTTGGCGTATTCCGATATCCGAACAAGACCGACAGACCGCAAGTGAATTAGTTAACGGGAAACTCGATTACGTATTGTTGGCACCTAGCGCGAGCCATAATGAACGTATTTGGATGCCTGAGCGCTACGCGGCACTGGCTGATTATTGCTATTCAAAAGGCGTAAGAGTGCTGGTGACAGGGAGTCCAGCTCAACGCGATATTGATCTTGCAAGACAGATCTGCGAACTTGCCTCGAATTCAATTATCAATGTGGCGGGCAGGACATCACTGAAAGAATTACTGGCGCTCTGTGAACAAGCTCGACTCGTAATTGGACCCGACTCCGGCACTTTACACATGGCGACCACTCAAAAAACACCCGTGATTGGTCTGTACGCGCACAGCAACCCTTTGCGAACCGGCCCCTACCAGGGCCTGAGTGCTGTCGCCAGTGCCTATGCCGGCATCATGGCTTCCCGCGGGCTGCATAAGCACATGAGGAAATGGGGTTATCGCCTCAAGGGAGCGGAATTAATGGAGAAGATTGAGCTCGAGGAAGTGGCGTCGCTCGTCGACGAGGCCCTGTCGATTCCCAATCAGAAAAGGTCNATCACGACCAGTTGATATTCCCGCACAATGTGTNTCGGCGCATCANCTCACCGGGCTGCTCTNGGGAATAAATTCGCCAATGACATCCCATACNTTGGCGGGCGTTAGTCCGCTTTTACTCCCTACAAGGCAAAACAGGGCCGGATTATCAGGCCCAAAGGTAAAGGCTGGCTGCCATGATTCGAAGGGATGAGCCTCATGGCCCAATAGTATTTGCGGCGTGGCCTCGGTGCCCCCTTCTATGTGATATTCCTCAAGCGCGCCGATTGCAGCCGCATGGAGATAGTACAGCGAGTACTCGGTCCACTTTGATTTCATAAATCGCGCGGGAGTCCAATTGCTGGGATGTTTGGGGCGATGCAGCCTGCATAAAACCTCTGCCCAAGAATAACGGCTGCTTGACAGTGTGCTCGCGAGCGAATCTANAATGGATTTAGAGAGAATAGCAGGNGTTATCGACATACCACGTTTTGGNTCTCCGACATCTTTTCTCAGCGCGAGCAACCGNGCCGATGAGGCCCACCACCGAGGGTGCAACCNTCTGCTCTCATACTGTATCAGTGCCCTGCCACCCGGGAGGAGATCACTGCGCGATGTGGGTCGAGTGCTAAATACGTCCGCATCGAATGTCACACAGAACTCACTGCAGAGCTCTCGGCTCGACGCCAATTTCACAAGCTGCTGTTTTCGCCANCCGCGGAGGCCNGGAAAGCGCAGCAGCTCTGGCACCAGCTTCTCCTCTGCCATCACTTCTATAGGTAAGCTGGTCCAACGAGACAAGTAATCTCGCACTNCGGCGACCTCGTCGCCAGGCGTCACGATTAAAAAGGTGCTGAATGTATTTGGCTCAAAAAACGCACTCAAAGAAGCCATAAGGATATCTGTGCGGCGTAAGTCTTCTACGCCATAGCTCCCATCAATCTTCAGCGGCAGGATAGCGTCCAGTTTTTGTGCCGACATCTTTAATTCANTGCCTTTGCTTTACACAGATAGTAGCCTTTTTTGAATTAAAGGGGCGATTTCAATGGCTCGAATTTCCAAGCTCGTTATGCCCTAGCTGGAGCGCGGGACTTACAACACTGCGATGCAGACGGCGCCTCGGATCATGCTCCGGTGCCATATACATCCAATCACCAAGACGCCCTAACGAGCACCAGCATGAGCCTGATAGTCAAACCTCGATTGACAAGTTGATGGCGCGAATGAAATTACCGAAATACCCTATACTTCTTTTATGAGACGACCTATTTCCTGCTTTGTCATTAGTTGCAACGAAGTTGATCGCATAGAGCAATGCCTACAGTCAGTAGCTGGCTGGGTCGACGAATTACTCGTCATTGATTCAGGCAGTACAGACGGCACGCTGGAGATTGCACGCCAGTACGCAGACCGCGTATACGAAACCGACTGGCCCGGTTTTGGTCCGCAACGCAATCGAGCGCTGGACTGGTGTGAGCACAACTGGGTGCTATCTCTGGACGCAGACGAAGTTGTAACTGAAGCGCTNAAACACGAAATTGACTCTGTGNTGAGCGANCNNAACCTGGGCGCTAACTTTCTAAAATTTCCCTGGCACACCTACTTATTTGGAGCGCCTCTCAAACACGGCCGCTATGCGACGCCTCAGGGAAAATTATTTGAAAAAACCGGAGCGCGCTTTAAGGACCGTAGTGTTCATGAAACGTTACTTCTGCCTGAATATCGAGTTCGGATACTCAAGTCCCCTCTTATTCACCATAGCTGGCGCAATTACCAACATGTCATTGAAAAACATTTAAAATATGGGGTTCTGGGTGCAGGTGAAAAAGACAAGGCTGGACGAAAGAGCTCGATTACTTTCGCTTTTTTGCGCAGCATTATCGATTTTCTGCATCAATACGTTATCCGCGGGGGATTTCTGGACGGCCAACGAGGCCTTCTNATGGCTGTTATACTCAGTCAATACGCCTTCCACAAATACGCTGCGCTGTGGTCATTTAACCAAGCCTCTCACCGCGACAAATCAAATATAGAGTAACCAGTAGCCCTAGTAGTGCGATGACGCCAGATATATTCCAACCGCTGAATCGGTATTTCGACAAGATTTATGTATTGAGTCTGCCCCACACTACCGCACGACATGCCAATGTCGCCAAAGTACTAGATGGGCTCAGCTGGTGTTATTTCTGGGGAACAGATAAAAAAGACTACTCCTCCACACAGGTGAGAGAACAACAAATCTATGACGATGTAGCGCACAGACACACCAAGAGAACCTCACGCTCAATGAATCTGGGAGAGGTCGCCTGCGCCTTGTCTCACCGCAATATCTATCAAAACATGTTGGATGAGGGGCATCAGCGGATACTGATTCTGGAAGATGACGTACTACCGCAACCCGACCAACTGCAATACTTTGACAGGTTTATTAGGCAACTACCCGANGATTGGGAACTGCTGATGTTGGGCTACTATGGCCACAAGCTGCCGACTCTGCGCTACCGTCTCCAACAGCAGATCTACCTAGGGTTTCATTACCTGCGGATAGCTNACTGGCAAAAGGTCAACCGAAGTTGGATCGACAACATCTGCATGCGACCCTACTCACCGGACGTCTATCAGATGGGCAAGGTGCTCGGCGCACATGCCTATGCAGTGTCCGCATCGGCGGCCGAGAAATTTGTGGCATATCAAACGCCTGTGCATCTCCAGGCAGATCGCATNTTCAATTATTATGCTGCTGGAAACCCCTTGAATGCCTTCGCGTTCAAAAATACCGTCTTCACCCTGTCAGAATTGGCTTCTGAGTCTTATATTCAATAACGGCGTCAAACCCAAAGCAACACCGGTTTGAATCCGTTCAAAAAATATTCAGTAATGGATTAGAGCCATACCCAGATCCCCCTCACGCATCATCTGAGANATAAGCCGAAACGCATCTTCTCCAATAAACGCGTAACGACTCTCTGTAACTCTATCTCATCCGGAATCCGCTGATGGCGCTGGCATGAGCAATCTATCGGACGACTACCTCTAAGTCACAGAAATGCTCCACCCCCTGCGCAATAAATTCCCAAACAGCAGCCTACCCTCGAAAAAGTTAACTCCACCCACTCCCCCGAGTNAAAAAGTGGGTTGCCAGTAATTAAATATAATCCGATAAATAGCCATAAAAGCACGCCGCCGTAGGAGAGTGCAGACGCTCAAAGAATGCCTCCTAACTGAGGAGCGCAGCGAAAAAGCAATATTGGAGTCCTTCAAATGAACATTTATTCAGGTGTATTCAGGATATTGCTCCTCCAAGCGCGAGCGGACCGCATGCTCTGCATGTTCAACATTTGAAAGCATAGATTGTGAGATCAAACCGAGCGAAACTGCAAAACGAAAGAAAGGGCTCGAAATACCAGACCGCGTTATTCCGTGGATATGATTCACGCATGACCAGTAAGAAGGATCAATTTCAGCATAGCTCANGCCTCCGCATATTAGTGAGTTATGGATCTTACTTCCTGTATCCCACTCATGAATCAGCGNAGGCGCCCCTTTTCGCGCCGAAAAAAACCCGCGAAGCCTAAAACGATGACTGAGCCAGCCCGACAGCCTAGGCCAGCCAATAATCTCGCAATACTCGCGACATGCAACAAAACTTCCTCCCCGCTTGATAGACATTTTGATCTCAGAGGTGCGAAGCAAAGTAAACGGGATCCACATACGTTGGTGATACCACGACACTCCCGTCGGGTAATGATGTAATGGCGCTGTCATCCAACCACCCTCTTGAAGCAGCCCTGAGCCATAAGCATTATCGGCACTAGATAGGGCAGCATCCATTGCAGAGAGAATCGTTCCATCTAATATCTCTAAGTCGGAATCCATGAGAAGCACTTCAGGCGATGCAAGCTCATTAACAAGAGCGTCCAGAGTATAGCCATGGAGATTTAGCGGGCGGGAGTACAAGTAAAGGTTATCGTTTTTACNGTTAAATACTTTGCAAAAGTGCTCAATACTATTGTCGGTTGATGCGCAATCGATGATCAAAATTGGAAGATTAGAAAAGCGACTCAAAGATGCCACCGCTAGAGTGGTGAACCAGCGAGTCGAGCAATTTATAACAACGGCCACCCTAGCATACGTCGGCAACTCTGCCATTGAATCGAGTATCCTTATCACCGTTTGTGAAAGCTATTAGGCGGTAGTCCAATGTGAACGGTAGCAGCAACTGTCGAGGGAAAAAGATACGACGCACAAACTGTCAAAGGTCTGCGGTTCACTAACCAANTAGTTCAGCCTACTAAGCCACCNCCCCCCTTTTTGCCTGTCCGNTTGTACATAGCAGCAGTCAGTGCCCAGACCCACACGACANTATTTTTGACTTCTTGATCAAAGAAATTGCTATCCACCAACCCTAAAATATGAAAATAAACCTGGGCACAAAGACTGCCTGCGCCGATACTTTTCACAAAACGATCCGCGTCCTGCCGAACTGAGAGGCAATNCGCTGTCCATAGAAAATAACCTGAGAAGATCAAATAGAAGCTCGCCACAAAGAGGCCTTGGCCGGCCAGATGCTCCAATATGTTGTTGTGCGCCCGGTCAATAACCCCATATTCAACCTCGGCCTCTTGGTAATACTCTTCAAGCTGGCTGAGATTCTGACCCGGCCCAATTCCTAAATAGGGAGAGTCCTGAAACATACGCCAATTAGCCTCCCATAGCTCTTGGCGAATCTCGATACTCTCTTTGTTGCCGCTGACATCGCTTGATAATCTGTCGCTGAATGGCGAGNCGGAATACCAACCTATACCCGNAAGAACTAGGAAAACCACGAGCGTAATAGCACCCCAACTTGTTTTGACTCGGCCAAACGCGAACACCGCTGCGACAGCAGCACCGAGCCAAGCGGAACGTGTCAACGTGAGNAAGACACCCAGCAAGCCCATGACCACGAATGCCAGTAGATGAAACGNTGGATTCTCGACGACTCTCGATCCCTTTTCAAAATGACTCATTGCGAAGCCCAGCAAAAACAATGTTGCCATGCCCAAGTTTCCAGCAAAGGATTGGGGCTGATTGAAAAACCCAGTTACACGGAAGTACTGTCCCCAAGGTGCCAAAACTGACTCTGGGCGCGGCCANTCCCATCCATATATAAACTGACAAAGNCCGAAGAGCCCCATCAATGCCACTGCACCTGAAAGNACGGGNATATAACGCCNCCATGCGTCGCTCCAAAAACGATCAAAAAAGTACAAAAAGGCAAAAAAATAGAGCACCCATTTGAGTTCGCGGAGCGCGGCTATCTGATCATGAGGCTGGTTCAACATCACGCCAATGCTTAGCAGGGTCAAAACGGCGTAGCCTANAATAGGCATAGCGGCGCCAGAGTGAACTCTTCTTAGNGCAACCGCGGGATTGACNCGGGACTCCGCAGCAAAAAGCGCGCCGCTCGTCATCAATAGAACAAAACCACTCGCCTCCATCACCCCCAGAGAAGTAAGGTGCGCTNCGGGCAGTAGCGCAGCGGCCAAGAGGGCCATGCGAGAAAGAAGTTTTACTGTCAATGCATCTCCCGTGAATACTTAGCCATGACTTATTTGATAAACCACTCAAAAAAGGCTACTCGGAAGTCCGCTTTTTTTGCGTAGGACAGGCCTTCCGAAGGCACGGCGGAAAATATCCGAANCAATCTTATCGCAACTCGCAACGTCGCCANCATGGTAGTACCGAACGTCACACAAGGAAAGCGGACAGCTTTGCGAGCCACTCAACGCTGATTTGGACTATGCGTCGTCATACATATCCTTACCGACACACGAAAGCTGAAGCGTTCTCTCGAAAGACACCCAAGGGCCCTCAAGTGACTTTGAGCAGCGTAAACAAAAAGCCCGCGCAAAGCGGGCCGTAATGCTTGGCAGATAACATCTNAAGNTTACTTCACGATATAAGCATCNTGCGTTACTTCACCCGTAGCGGCGTCGAACACAATTTTATCGAGGTTCTGAGTGCCATCATTGATTTTGAAAAAAATGTGCATGGTGAATTTCGTTCCTTCTCGGTAGTAAGCGCCAGAACCGGAGCCCGATGCAAAGGTACCGTCCTCCATTGCTCCCCTACCTTCTCCCAGTACAGTGCCCTGCATGCCGCTTGGATCAGCAGTCAACGTGTAGGTTGTGTAAACACGACCGTATTTGCCCATGTCACCTGTTGCAGTTATTACTCCACCGCCCTGAGACAGATGTACTGATGTGAGGGTCATTGGGGCACTTGCCTGACGCGGCTCAAAAGATAGATTGACGCCATGATCGTCAGCAATAGCCGACCCAGTGACACAAGCGGCAAGAATCGCAAAAGCGAGGTACTTCATATCGATCTCCTAATGATCATTTACGTGGGTTTAATTGAGGATAACTGCAACCGCATCAGAAGCCTATAGAGGATGATTGGAGGCCATCCATGACAAGAACGCTATATACTCACCGAGACACACTGCGGAACCTCGAAACAGTTCTAAACACAGGCGGAGAGACTGACATGACGGTAAGCGTTTTGCTGGAGGGGCATTTAAAGGACGGAGAGCGAGACGGCGTCACAGCGCTACTCACCGAGAAGTTCAGGCTCACCAAAGCCTTTGACGGATTCCATACAATAGACCTGACCTATAACGTGGCAGACCCGAACAACTGGGTCATCACCGAACGATGGGACTCGAAAGAAAACTACGAAAAATATCTGCAGTTCAGACAAGGGGACGGGACCTTGGATGAAGTCGCAAGCGTCTGCAGGGACGCACCCTCGGTAAGAATTTTCGACATCGCAGATACTGCTACATATTAATAAGAGATAGCGCACTCTGAACCGATCAGTCCTACTCGCTGCGGTACTCTGTGTGCCGATATTTTATGCCCTGCTCAGAGGAGATTTCATCGTCATCCTGATGTCTATTGTGGCTGGCTATATCATCCACACTCTGCTCGGTTAGGTATCGGAAATGAATGACTCAAAGCGAGATTGGTGTCACAAACGAGGGTTACACTCTCATAGTCGGACGCTCATCAAAAAGGCAGGAAAGAGTGATTGAATCCTTGTTTTCCATGCAAGACAAAATTTGTGTCGTGACGGGGGGTAGCCGCGGGCTGGGTACTTTTATGGCGCAAGGGTTTCTAGAGGCAGGCGCCAAGCGTGTGTACATCACTGCCCGCAAGCGTGATGCCTGCATCAGCGCCGCGGCAGAATTGAGTCAATATGGCGAATGCGTTGCCATCCCCGGTGATGTTGCGACCGCTGAGGGGCTCCAAAATCTCGTATCCGAGTTGAATTCTTGCGAGCAGCATATCGATGTACTCGTTAACAATGCAGGCGCGGGCTGGGGCGCACCCTTTGGTCAGTTCCCAGAGCAAGGCTGGGATAAAACGATGAACGTTAATACCAAAAGCCCTTTTTTCTTGATTCAGGCCCTGACACCATTGCTACAAGCAAACGCCAGCGCCGACAGCACCGCTAGCATTATCAACATTGGCTCCATCGCCGGTATGGTGGGGAACGCTGTCGACAATTTCAGTTACGCAATCTCTAAAGCAGGTATTCATCAACTCACCCGCATACTGTCAGCCGAATTGGCAAAAGATCACATTCGCGTGAACGCTATTGCTCCCGGCCGCTTTTTTTCAAAGATGACTGAATTCCTAAGTAATGATCAAGAAGCCTATGAGGCCGAACTGCAGACCATTCCCCTGCGTCGCTGGGGTAAAGCCACCGATATTGCTGGTATCGCCATTATGCTGGCCTCTCCCGCAGGAGCCTTCATTACAGGTCAGATCATTCCAGTTGATGGCGGCACCTCGGTAGTGAATTAAGACAAGACCACACCTTAACCGCCAATATCCAGGCGCCGCGCTATCTTGCGGTAAATACGCTTTACGATAAGTGTCATGATCTCGACTGCCGGAATGATATATAGCCATACACCGACAAAAGCCTCCTTCGATGCTGGGCCACGAGACATCGGACCATGGATATTGTGCATGCCCCGTCTCACGCGATGACGGGTTGGGAAACACTAACGCTTAGACCTCAGTAACAGAGGAGTCACTGCATCAATCAATACTGTCCACTCCATTCGAGCAAATCACCGGTGTCGCGCTCTTCGAAGGTGAGAATGTCGATGCCGTGACGTTCTCTCAACGCTGAAATAGGCTGAGCTAGCCACTCCTCGGGGAATTGAAACGGCCACTTTTGACTCATACGTCGAGTTCGGCGAAAGATCCGCCATTTCAAACCGAGGCACTTCCAATAGAGCTTTAGAAATAGACGCCAGCCGCCTTCAGCCATTAGCGCTTGGTATAAGGCCTTAATTTCAGGCAGCTGTGAATAACCCGACAAGTACCGCCACTTAAATTGGCATCCAAAAAAAAGCCAAGTATCAAGGCCGGCCTCCTGCTCCAAAGAGGTGTCCATCCCAAAAATCACGTGTGTTGCGTCATGCTCCAAAATAAGCCGGGAATCCTCTCCATCGGCCATCGCTTTTCTGTCGATATCTCGGAGATATGAACGGTATTCCGCCACACCCTCGCTGAGCGTCAACTCACAATGCTGCTGTTGATAGCGTAAGTTCATGTCAGACATAGATCTCGATAACACACTCCATAAAATGATGCTAAGGCTGTTCAATCCGAGGGCTTTACCCGATCTCCCTATCCTCTCGGACGATCCGCTCGACTTTAAGCTCGCCCCACAATCCAAGANCAAAAGCGATGGGAATGGTAGCGACCATCCAANCCGTGAANATTAGCGCACCGAGGGTCCCGCCAAATGCATCTACAACGCTTTCAAGGCCCAGCTTACTCAAGGCCCAAAAAAGAAAAACTGCTGGCAGGATAACTAGGCTCAGATGCAAAGCCGTATCTAGCAACATGGTCATCGCCATCTCCTTTTTCTCTGGCTGACGCGATTCTACACCCCCGTGAGGGTCCTGTATAAATGGCACGCTTCCGGGCTTGGGGAAGCTTCGTTATTAAGCTTCGTGAATTCGGCTCACGCCTGTCAGCGCTTATTCACAAATTTCTGATTGACGATGACTGAGAGTCGCATTTCGCCGTATTGAAATGGGATCACGCTGAGATTATTGCAGCATAGGAGACAAGGGATTGCAGGGCAATCAGTGACATTGCTGATCATGACGTCGCGCTCTACCGTAAAAAGATATTGCAGGCACTGGAAAGACAGTTACCAGTCGATGCGGAGGTAATGTCATCAACAATTGCNAGTAAACGTTANTGTTAATCGGTAGACAAAGCGATNGCCGGCGCACTGGATTTCTGATTAACGAGGACAACACAGATCACCATGCCGATAACGACACATGCGCCGGACGTCGCCAACATGAAGGTGTAATCATCGTCAAAAATCAGCCAGCCCATCAAAGCCGGNCCGAGNGAATAGCCGACTTTCGCNGTTGCCATCATCAACAAAATCAGTCGGCCAGAGTCGTCGATAATATTTAGNCCCGCTAGNAGGGACGCCATACCCATAGCCCAGAAAAACTGCAGCATGCACACGGCAAGAGCATACAGAAAGTAACCATGCTCCAACCCGAACATCGATAGCATCAGAATCTCGCCTGCTACAACGAAATAGAAGGGTCCGGCGCTGCCGATAAAGTTGGCGACCCAGTTTCGCGCCAGTCCACCCACGATGCCGCAGTAAGAGGAAACTGCCAGAGCAAAGCTAATCTCAGTCGTAGATAGTCTTGTGGAGATTCCCAGTCTCTCGACAAAAGCCCATATCCCACCTTGCGCCGTAAAAAAAAGTAGCGCTCCAACGAGTGCAAGAATGTTGTTCGCATTCATGAGCGCGGGCGTAGCATTCAAGGACATGCGCATAACGCCACGCCGTGGAAGAAAGTAAATCGCAATAATTGCGGTCACACCTACTAGTGCTAGGGCAACAAACATGCCACTGGTTCCCCACGAGGACCTAACAAGAGGAAGCGAGAGGTAACCAATGCTGGACACCGTCATTTGGCAGGCCACCCAGTAGCCGAATATCCGATCGGCATTCTTGCTNTCACTTTGGCAGGCGAGCCCTATGGCAAGCAGGGCGCCACTGGAAGCACCAACCAAGAATCGGAAAGCAAACATGCCAACGAATGAGTCGCTTAGCGNAGAAAAAAAGTTTGCGGCAACGAAGAGGAGTGTCGCCATAACGGCAGCGTCAACCCAATCAAACCTACGCACCCAGAAAACGCCACTGCCAGACAGGATCGCCACCCCGGCCATTTCAGCAGCCGCCACGTAACCGGCCTGCTGCTTAGTAAAGGCAAGATCATCGATGAGTCCGCTGACGATCAACGGCAGGAACAAAATCCCCAGAGTGCCGACCACAGTCATCCACATAGCGGAAGCAATAGTCCCGTAGCGATTGATTTGCGCCGCGACTTCTTCGTCCGCTCTGGGTTTTTGCGAAAAAGGGGAGTAACTTCCGATCATCAANAACATTTCCTGAGAGGCGTCATCAACATACCCCCAGACGTGACTTAACCGGGCTAATAGTATGCTGGTCAGCACCAACCCGCCTAACTTCGATTAGAGCACGGTTATCGTTATGTTGTCCAAAGCACGAGGAAGCAAACATGAACGCGGCTGTAGAAAAANTCCGAAAGGCGCTTGATCTAACTCTTTCGACTCCAGTGGAACATGCGGAGGCGATGCCCAGCGCCTATTACACGTCAGACGCATTTACACAGCTGGAAGAAGAACACATCTTCAGAGATGAATGGGTGTGTTTGGGACGAGCGGACGAGGTCGCCGCACCGGGGCAGTATTACACAACCANTCTGGTTGGCGAGCCACTCCTGGTTACCTGTAGCAAGGACGGCGAGATATCGGTCCTGTCTAACGTCTGTCGCCATCGCGGCAACATTGTCGCATCTGGCTCAGGAAACAAATCCCGTTTTATCTGCAGCTATCACGCTTGGACTTACGACCTAAAAGGCCAGTTGGTGGGCGCACCGCACATGCAGGACGTCGACGGATTTGATNTTTCCTCCTGCGCGCTGCCCGCATTCCAGACTGAGATCTGGCAGGGCTTTCTTTTCGTGAATCTCTCCGGGGACGCCACGCCACTCGCTCCAAGACTGGAGGCCCTAATTCCCTATATTGAGAACTATGAAATTGGCAAAAGACCATACGCGTTTACCAAAGACGCTATCTGGAATACGAACTGGAAGTGTCTCGCTGAAAACTTTATGGAAGGCTATCACCTCGACGTAACCCACCCGAAGACGCTCCGGCCGCTGACGCCAACAGCACTGTGTGAGCACGTGCCTTCGAACGGTCACTTTAACGCTTATTACTCCTATTATGATCCCGACTACCCGGAACGCGGACCTTTTCCGCCGAGGCTTACCGATAAAGAAAAGCGCTGCTCGTTTATGTTCGGTATTTTTCCAAACCTTGTGGTCGCTGCAGCACCCAGTATTCTTATCTTCCTCTGCCTCAGCCCAAACTCCAGTGGCGCGGTAAATATTCGCTGGGGGATGTCTTCACTGGACGAAGATAACCCCATCACCGACGAGCAGATAGCGTTTATGGATACGGTCAATCTCGAAGATAAGGCGAAACTGGAGACACTGCAGAAAGGACTGCAATCCCGATACTACAAGCCAGGCCGGCTCTCCAAACCGGATCTCGAGGGTACGATCTACGACATGTATCGCTACATGGCGAATCGCCTAGGGAGCAGCGTCAACCTCGGCTAAACGAGGAAGGGCTGCTAGACGTCGACGACTCAGCCAATCTGGCAACTTAGCCACCGATAGCCATTGACAACCAGTCAGTCGCGTAGCGTTCATAGGAACTGAGTACGCTGATTTCGAAAGTCGGGCTACTATCCAGACAGGATACTTGGGCGACGGTATCCGCAAAAGCACAGCGGGCAGTCGAACCTGGTCCAAAAACACACGGATGGATGTCGATTGCCACGCACTGAGTCAGCACGTCTATCGCCTCCGGCCCCGACAGCACCAGATGGGCATACATATCCGAAACATCGCAGAACGAGTGAAACTGGTTTGCNGCGGCGCCTTCAAGCTGTTGCAGGATTTGCACCTGAAGACCATCCACCGTTACAAAAATCCAGTGGTCATTGCTCAGGCAGATCAGTGCACTGTGATCAAGCAAGGTGATTTTGGAGTTCGCCTCTTCAGGAAATCTGCATCCAAGAGTATCACCGCACAGGCGCGCCGTTTCAGCATCCCCGCGTAAATCGAGCATACCCTTGCGGGGCATTGCATCCAGTTTGGCGTTATATCCCTCCATATCAGCCTCGCATCCGTACGCCATCAGGATCGATAAATATCGGCTCACAAATGCTGGCTGTCTCAACCCCCGCCTTGGTGAAAATTGTTGCGGCTTGGCCAAAACAAGAGCGGCCATTGCGTAGCTGTGCCAAAGCGATGGATCTTCCCAGGTTCGGACTGAAAAATCCGATTGTTACCATGCCCACCTGCTNAGGTACGTCTTGATTNTCACCGTACTCGACAACTGGCGCACCCTTTGGCGGTACAAAGTTTCTATCATGGGGAAGAAGCCCCACCACTTCAGGCCTTCCGCCGCCAGAACGCCTGTTTTTCTCTAATGAGCGCTTGCCAACAAAGTCCGCTTTTTTCTCGGACACGAGCCACCCCATGCCTACATCGTAGATGTCTGCGTAGCCATCACCCTCAAGCCCCGCTGCGATAAAGCCCTTTTCTGTGCGCAGCAACATACTGGTGTCCGATCCTACCGGCGTAATGTCAAACTTCTGCCCAGCGGCGATCAAAGCATTCCAGAGCGTGAGACCATGCCTCGTGGTTACGGCAATCTCAAAACTGAGTTCTCCGGTATAAGTGACTCGCGAGATCCGCGCAGGCAACCCCGCTACCGTGCACAACTGCGTGTCCAGAAACTTGAAAGCCTCACCGCTGATATCGATATCGATACCGGCATCGTGTAAGACGCAACGCGACTGCGGGCCACACACACACACTACCGCCCATTGATCGGTAACTGGGGTGAGGTAAACCTTCAGGTCCGGCCAGTGAATATGCAGAAGCCTCTCAAGATGATCCAAAACGACGTCTGCCATGCCTGCACTATTCGACATCAGATATTGAGTATCCGAGATGCGCATGGTCACACCATCGTCGAGTAAACGACCATCTTCGTGCAGCATAAAACCAAACTTTCCCCGCCCGACCGGCAACTTGTCCCAATTATTGCTGTAAACACGATTCAAAAAGGCCACTGTGTCAGGCCCCTGAATAATTATTTTACCGAGTGGCGTACTGTCGTAAATGCCGAGCTGATTTCGCACCGCCAAACCTTCACGCTGAACAGCCTCGCCTGCACGCTCATTCGCTTTTGCAATGAACAAAGGCCGACGAAACTGGGCGCCGGTCTCATCCAGATGGCCGCCATTGTCGAGGAACCAGTCCGTCATGGGGGTGCGCCGCCAGGGCACAATTAACTCGCCTTTACCCGAACCCGCCATAGCGCCGAAGCTCACTGGTGTGTACGCCGGCCGGTATGTTGTGGTCCCCACGGACCCCGGCTCGACGTCGGCAATTTCTGCGATGAGACCAACGATACTGACGCTGCTGCTCTTTCCCTGATCGATACCCATTCCGGCCGTCGTGTAACGTTTGACGAGCTCCACCGAACGATAACCCTCGCGCATTGCCAAACGGATATCAGCGCTGGTCACGTCGTTGTTAAAATCTATAAAAGCGCTGCTCTGGCTCCCGGCCAGCGAGCAATCCCATACGGGGTCGACGCAAGGATCAGCCTCATGATCGCAGTCGGGCGTTGCAAAATCAGCCTCGGAAAAACCGCACAGCCGAGATGCCTCGCGGCCTGCTTCGGCACCCTGGGCCAGCGCGGACTGTAACGTCAAGTCACCACTGCAGGCACCAACTGAGCGTTCATTCTGAACTGATTCGCCAGGAACAAAACTGGCGATGCGCTCACTATAAATCGGTTTTCCGCCAGACTGGGAATGCAGGTGAATAACAGGGTTCCAACCTCCAGAAACAGCCAAAAGGTCGCATCGAATTCGTCGACTGGATTGATGTTTGCCGACGATAATATTTACGCCTGACACTCGCCGGCGGCCCGTGGCCGAGACCACCCTGGCATCAGCAATGACCTCGATACCACTGTCCGCGGCATCCTCGCGCAGTTTGGAATCGGCATCCTGACGGGTATCGATCAATGCTGTCACCGAGACACCCGCTTTCGCGAGCTCAATGGCATGACGATAGCCTGAGTTGTTATTGGTGAAGACAACAGCCGTGTTCCCTGGCCTCACCCCGTAACGCAAACAATACGTCATCGCGGCAGAGGCCAGCATTATCCCTGGCCTGTCGTTATTGGCAAAAAGGAGTGTGCGTTCGATGGCACCTGTCGCCAGAATCACGCGTTTCGCCCGCACCTTCCATAGCCTCTCCCGCACCCACGGCTTGTCCGGACACTCTTCCAGCACCGTCAGGTAATTGTCGGTGAAATAACCTGTGGTGGTAGCACGGCTCAGTCGAATGATATTTGGCATCGAATCCAACTCGTTGAGCGTGTCGTCAACCCACTCCATTGCAGGGCGCGAATTTATTGTCAAATTATCTGAAAGCAGTTTTCCTCCAGCCTCCGAGCCAGAATCAACCAATAAAACGCGGGCCCCTGTGTGACCGGCGCCTAGTGCAGCCGAAAGCCCGGCTGGTCCAGCTCCCACCACCAAAACATCGCAGTGGTGGTTTCGATGTTCGTAGCGCCCTCCCTCCGGTTTTGCCGGCGCAGTGCCCCACCCCGCAACCTTTCGGATTCTGCGCCCGTACCAATCCCACTTGTCTCTCGGCCACATAAACGTTTTGTAATAAAAGCCAGCGGGAATGAATCGATGAAAAAATCCAAGCACGCTTCCCACGTCAAAATCGGCGCTTGGTGTCGCATTGACGCTGTGCGCCACGAGACCTTCATGGATTGGCAGTGTTGTTGCAAGACGATTTGGCTCGTCGTCTTTTCCGGCAAGTTGCACAAGTGCATTCGTTTCTTCCAAACCGGCGCTCATAATGCCGCGCGGCCTGTGATATTTCTGGCTCCGACCAACTACTGACACACCGTTGGCAATCAAGGCGGAAGCGAGCGTATCTCCAAGAAACCCCTTATAGCGGCGCCCATTAAACTCAAATGAAATCGGGCACTCACGCTGGATACGCCCGCCGGACGGATTGCGAAACTCCTCAGTCATTAGTCAGTTTCCTGACCAGTGGCGTCATTTTGTCGGTACGCGAATCACGCTGAATCACGAACCAGCGATTGCAGCCACGTTTATGTCGCCAGTATTCCTTCGCCACACCCTTTACGTTTGGCACGCTATAAATATATTCAGACCAGCCAGCGTCACTGACTTCTTCTGGATTCTCGGGTCGTCGCTTATCGCTGTCGCCGCCGTAAATAAACTCGTCTGCGTTGCGATGACCGCAGTGAGGACAAAGTATATACATCATGTCATATTCAGCTTTATCGGTTTCCGTAGCTGGCCCGCTCGAGTATCAAGCGACCCGTATCGAATCGATCGAGACTAAAAGGCTCTATCAGCGGATCCGGACGGTCGTGCGCGATCAGATCAGCGTGCATTTTTGCGGCGAAGGGGGTCGTTTTAAAACCCCCGGATCCCGCTACGTCAACGTAAAATCCAGGTGTGGAAGTTTTCGAGATTATCGGCGAGTTGTCATACGTTAGATCCAGAATACCGGCCCATTGGCGCATGAGCTTGAGGCGCTCGAATGCCGGGAAAAGCTGCAAGATCGACGCAAGCGTGCGCTCCGGAATGGCAGATGAACACTGCTGGGAAAAACTCGGATAGGGGTTTGCCACCGATCCCATCACAAGCTCTCCCTTGTCGGTTTGCAGAAAATAAGTGTTGAGACTTCGTATGACGACGACGTTATCTATCACTGGTTTGATCGGTGTCGAGACAAATGCCTGCAAAGGAACAGTTTCGACTGGGAGCATAACATCAGCCATCGCCGCCACCTGCGTACCGTGCCCAGAGACCGCCATCCCGACCTTTCGGGTTTCGATGCGACCGCGTGATGTTTCGACGCCTGCAACTCCATTTGCATCGAGCACAATATCGGTGACTTCACAATTTTCAATGATGTCTACTCCAAGGCGGCTGGCCGCCCTGGCATAGCCCCACGCGACAGCATCATGACGCGCAACCGTCACCTCGGGGTGATCGACACCGCCGACGACGGGAAATCGCTCTGAATCATCCATCAGAGGCAGGCGGCGACGAAGCTCATCGACGCCTATAATACGGTGTTCCGCGCCGAACATGGCAGTCGTATTGATCATGCGCCGCGCATCTGAGAGATCCCGATCACTCATCAGGATGGTGGTCATGCCACGCTCGGAAAGCATGACGTTGAAATTGACGTCTGCGCTGAGGCCTCGCCACGCCTTCAGTGCTTCGCGATGAAAGCGGGCGCTGTCTGGGTAGATGAAATTATCACGAATTGTCATCGTGTTACGTGCAGTATTGCCGCCCCCCAACCAGGACTTCTCGAGAACGGCGACGCGCGTTATACCATGGTACTTGGCGAGGTAGAAAGCGGCACCGAGTCCATGCCCTCCCCCGCCTATTATGACGACGTCATAGGCCTTACGAGGTTCCGCGGCCCGCCAAGCAGGCTGCCAGCCACGGTGCTTAAACAAGGACTGCAGCGCCAGGTTGAATCCAGAGTATTTCATCCCTCTGAAAATTGATCGAATGCCTGCAGCGCTTTCGCGCCGTAATTGATGCCCGGTCCACCAGCCATGTACGCGCAAATAGCCAGGACCTC
This sequence comes from Halieaceae bacterium, assembly GCA_002683335.1. Classification (GTDB taxonomy): domain Bacteria; phylum Pseudomonadota; class Gammaproteobacteria; order Pseudomonadales; family Halieaceae; genus Luminiphilus. The sequence continues at coordinate 1,067 of NYTE01000019.1, read as the reverse complement.
GGCCACTTCTTCACGCTCAGCTTTTAGCTTAACGAGAGTCCGTGCGTGGTAAGCAATACAATGGTCACACTGGCTTCGTATCGCGATCGCCAGCGAGACCAGTTCCCGGGTCTTCTGTGAAAGCACTCCCTCTTGTTTCGCGGCGGCTCCCATCTTTGCAAAACCCTGCATGGTGCCCGGAAGTTCCTTGGCATAAATGGCGAGCTCACTTTCTGCTTCCTTGATAAATTGCTTCCAATCCATTTCTAAAATCTCCATGGTCACGTTGAGTGCCTGTTTGACAATGCTTGTCTTAGTGATTCACTCCGGCGACTAAAACCGACCTCGATCGCCACAGTCGCATTACTCTGATTCTCTTGATTAACTCTTAATCCTTCTGCTCCGCTGCGATCGATCGTTTCATTAGTTCCCTAAACCTTACTGCGCCCGCGTCCAGCCCCAAGTTGATATTCGGGGTCAACTGGTCGCGCATACCGACATGCACGGCTTCGAGAATTTCTCGGTCTTCATTAAACGCGGCAATCGCGCCTTGATTAAGCTGCTTCGCGACCGCCTCGTCGTTGGGGTCGGTGTTGTAGTGCTGGAACCAATAATAGGCGCTATTGTCATCGTCTACAGGCGTCATGAAATTGTATGAAATCATCACGTAAGCTTGGTCTACATGTTCACTGCCTTCTTCGCCTCCGGAGCCAGCCGGTGTAAATATGGAACGGTTTATACAGATGCTGGGCAGCCGCACTTCGTAATGCTGAAGCCGGTCGCAGTTACCCTGAAATTTGACCAAAGACGCATAGTAGGGGGGTACCGGCTGATTTTTAATCCATCGAGAAACAATGAGCCCGTCGTCGAACGTGCGCAATTCGAGTTCAGTTTTGTCAGCTCCCGGCGCTGCAAATGAGGTTTTGTGAACCCACGCAACATGAGAGGGATCGAGCAGATTATCGGTCAGCCACAAGTAATTACAACGGATGTTCAGCGTGCCACCTTCTGTTGTTCCCCAGTCCGGATTTGAGTAATTGGGAATATCGGGCAGGAGTGACTCATCGACGCTGTCGCGTTCACCCATC
>NYTE01000018.1 GCA_002683335.1 Halieaceae bacterium | reverse complement strand
GGAGCCTTCCACGTCAATTTCTTGCGACATGTGCTGAACTAATCCGCTCCAATTGTCGTTGAAGTCGTAACGGAGCCCGACACGAAAGCCATTGTATTTCGCTTCGTTCCAATCTTCTTTTGCTATGTTTGCGTTAGAGGCCGATTGGATTGTCGTACCCGGGAAGTCTCGGAAAAAAGGACCAAATCCTGCGGAGTTATTGCGGTCGATCACCGTGCCGCTTGGAGTGAATGTGCCTGCAGTATTGTCGATCCAGCCACCTTGCTTGTCCGCGAAGCCCACAAAGCGAACGGCTGCGCGGTCGGTAAGGGGAATGTTGATCATGGCCTCTACCTTGTTACTGGTGTCGCCGCCATGCGTGCTGCTCATGCCCACGTCGATGCTTCCACTCATCTCATCTAACTGCGGCTTATTGGTGATGAGGCGCATATTGCCTGACTGAGAGCTGGCGCCAAAGAGGGTGCCCTGAGGCCCTGATAGAACCTCAATACGCTCTAAATCTGCGGCATAGACATCTAAGTTACGAGCACCAAATGACACTGGCATTTCATCATAGTAGAGTGCAACTCCAGGTGCAGAGCCCTGAGCTGGTGCCACTGTAAGGGAGGACTGTTCGGAGGCCGAGCCACGAATATAAATTTCTCGCTGGCCTGGACCGATGCCTGCGCTGACGACGTTTGGCAGAAATTCAACATACTCATCGAATGTCTGCACGCCAAGGTCCTTTAGTGCCTCGCCCCCGAGGGCCGAGACTGAAATTGGAACATCCTGAAGGCTTTCGGTTCTTTTAGTGGCGGTAACCACAACTTCTTCAAGTTGCGCTTGCACTGGGCTGGCAAGCAGCGGTAGTAGTGCCACACCGAGTGCTGCTGCTAATGGCGTGCGTTGAAATCTTGGGGAATGAGGCATGTTGGCTCCGTTATTAGCTCATGGCGTAAAAGTTGTTGTTTTAAGTAGAACAAAGTCTTGGATAGACTACCNTTTCTCGCTGTGACCTGCAAACCTCCGACTTGTTNGCAACAAGTATTTCGTGCGTCATCGTGCAGCGGGTACACCCGTGTTCTCTGTCTGTTTTAGCCGTTATTAAGCAGAGCGATTCATGTCTAAATTAAACCGACGAGGCTTTACGACCGATCTGGTGATGTTGAGTTCGCCTTGATGCCCCTGTTTGGCGCCATCGAGATGGGGTCCATTGCCTCGGAGCCAGATAGCAGCCCACTTGCGGGTCACAGCCAAGGTACCTTCCACGCTCATGCCAGATATTGGGTGGGCGGGTGAGTGCTGCGGGCGNGAAGCAGGCAGCCCTCTTCGGTTACACTACGCGAAACCGCAGTAAAGAGTGANCGATGTCCGAGTCTTCCTCACACCGTTTTTCGCNAGACAAAACCGTTTTTTATCCCGCGCTACTGCTGCTTTTTGGCGGTATTTCACTGGTCTTGGTTTTACCGAGCGGCGGTACAAGCCCTTTTGTGGAGCTGCAGTCCGTTATCGTAAAAACGGCCAGCTGGTTCTATGTGCTGATTGTGGCCCTCATTGCCGTCCTGGTGCTTGTGGTGGCCATATCCCGTTACGGAGACATCAAGCTGGGGCCTGATCATGCAGAACCCGACTATGGGTTTTTGTCCTGGTTTTCCATGTTATTTGCCGCGGGCGTGGGCGTTGGGCTTCTGTTCTATGGGGTGGCGGAGCCTGTCATGCACTTTTTGTCCCCGCCCGTTGGCGAGGGGGGTACGAGCGCGGCCGCGGCCGAAGGCGTTCAATTGACCTATCTGCACTGGGGATTCAATGCATGGGCGACTTACGCAGCCGTTGCCATGGTGTTAGCGTATTTTTCCTATCGGCACAATTTGCCGCTGACACTGCGCTCAGCCTTTTATCCACTGATTGGCGATCGCATTTATGGGCCCTTGGGCGCTTCTGTTGATGTGTTTGCAGTCGTTTGCACAACCTGTGGTATCTCGGTCAGCCTGGGGCTGGGTGTTCTGCAAATCAATACGGGGCTCAACTACTTGTTTGATGTGCCCATTGATGTATGGGTCCAGGTCGTTCTGATTTTCGCCACCATGGCCGTTGCCACCGTATCGGTGATTATGGGCCTCGATTCTGGTATCAAGCGGCTTTCCGAGATCAATACGGTCCTCGCAGTCGCGCTCTTATTGCTGATTTTGCTAGCCGGACCCACTGCGCTTTTACTATCGGGCACTTTGCAAAACTTTGGGGGCTATATCGCCAGTGTCGTGCCCCGCACTTTTGACCTGTACGTATACGCCCCCACCGATTGGCTCGGGAACTGGACTATCTTTTATTGGGGATGGTGGATTAGCTGGACCCCGTTTGTAGGCATTTTTGTCGCGCGCATTTCGAGAGGTAGAACAATCCGCGAGTTTTTAATCGGCGTGACAGTCGTACCCACGCTTTTTGTATGCCTNTGGCTGGGTGTGCTGGGTGGGAGTGGCATCGATCTGATTATGAATCAGGGCGTATCGGAGCTGGGTGAGGCCATCCTCTCTAATCCGGCGGTCGGCTTGTTTCGGTTTTTGGAGTTCTTGCCAGCCAGCCAGCTGTTAAGTGTGATATGCCTGGGTATGATTGTGATTTTCTTCGTCACTTCTGCCGATAGCGGGGCAATGGTGCTGAATATGCTCAGTGCGCATGGTCGCGACGATACGCCTGCGTTGCAAAGGTCCATCTGGACACTGGTTATTGCCGTTGCTGCCTCGGCGCTATTGCTGGGTGGCGGTTTGCAGGCGCTTCAGGCCGCCACGATTGCCAGCGCTTTACCATTTGCTATCGCGCTACTGGGTGCGTTTTGGGGTTTTGCGAAAGCAATTCATGTCGATGGCACGAAACGCGAGGCAGTGTCGACGCCACCGCCTTTGCCAGAACAGGGAGAACATTGGCAGGAACGATTGCGAAATCTATTCCACTACCCAGCAAACTCAGCAGTAAGAGCCTTTCAAAAACATACGGTTGTGCCGGCTATGCATGCTTTTGCTAGCGAATTGACCGGCCATGGCGTGGATTCATTGGTGACTGATGGTGTGAGCGACGGCGCGCGGCTCGAGGTGTATCACGGTGACGAGATTGACTTCGTTTACGCTGTGCATGAGAAGAGTCATTCGCTTCCTGACGCCACTCTGGCCGCAAAAGAGCCCGCAGAGGTGATGGGNGGGGGAAGTTTTTCCCGAGCCGAAGTTCATCTCGCTGAGGGAGGCCAGGATTACGACGTCATGGGGTGGAGCCAAGAGCAAATCATTGTCGATATCCTCAATCGGTACGAGGATCATTTACACTTCTTGCATCTCCAGCGACAGTAGACTCAGCTGTCTCGGACGATGGCAATCGGGTAAATCGCTGGCTTGCTGCGGTCTGGATTGACTCCTAACATACTGGGAATCATGGCGTTCAGTGCAGCTTGACGGTTTTCCGGCGCGGGGTGCGTGCTTAGAAACTCGGCTGGGCGATCATCGCTAAGATCACCCATTTTTTGCCAGAGGGTGACNGCCGCCTCGGGATCAAATCCTGCCTTCGTGGCTAAAATCATCCCCATAATATCGGCTTCGTTTTCTGCCTCGCGGCTATTCGGTAGGGTCAGGGCGACAGTTGCCAAGGCCGTTGCACCGGCCACTGCTGCACCACTGTTGTCAGATGCTGCACCGATCATGGCGACGCCAAGCGATGTGGCCATCGCCCGCGACATTCTCTCGGCAGTGTGGTTCGCCAGCGCGTGGGCAATTTCGTGGCCCATAATTTGTGCGAATTCATCGTCTGTCAGTTTCAACTGGTCAAATAGGCCCGTATACACCGCCATTCGTCCACCGGCCATGCACCAGGCGTTGACGGTTTCCGTATCGTCGACAATGGCCACACTCCATTTCCAGTCGGCACTTTCTGGATAATCTGCGACGGCTTTGGACACCAATTGACCCGTAATGCGGGCGACTCGCGCAACTGTGAGCGGGTCGCTGACCAGTTTGTCTTCATCGTCAAGCTGTCTAACGGTGTCGAGGTAAGCTGTCTCCGATTCAATGATGGCGGCATCGGGAGAGATGAGAATGAACTGGCTTCTGCCCGTCGGGCTGGTCGCACANCTGATCAGGCAGGCACAGACCACCCCCAACGCGAGTTTTTTCAGGGAATTCATCAGTACCGATGACCGCATCATTCATCAGTTCCTTTTAAAGTAGGGCAAGCCCTCAGAATGTAGATAAAATAATGAGGTCTTGCTACGGNATTTGTCACAGTCAACAAAGCGGTTTGCCAGAATAATGCCTGCCTAGCCAGGCTCCGATTCCGCTCCCGCCGCGACGCGCAACAACCCTCGGTACACGCCGCGGGCGTTGGATTCCCCGGTTATGACGCGATAAACGTCTTCACTGATCGGCAGGCTGATTTGNTTTTCTCGCGCCAATTCAATAACGGTGGGAGCGCTTTTGACGCCCTCGGCAACCATATGCATGCTATCGATGATGTCTTCGATGCGTCGGCCTTTCGCCAATTCCATGCCCACGTGGCGGTTCCGGCTCTGGGGGCTGGTGCAGGTCGCGATCATATCGCCCATTCCCGCGAGCCCCGCGAAGGTTTCTGCCCGTCCCCCAAGGGCTTTGCCCAGGCGCCCCATCTCTGCCAGACCGCGGGTAATCAATGCGGCGCGGGTATTATCGCCCGCGCCAAGCCCGTCACCCATGCCCACCGCGATGGCGATGATGTTTTTCAAGACGCCGCCCAGTTCGCAACCGATGACATCATCATTGGTATAGACCCGGAATAGACCCCCGTTGAGCACACTTTGAAGCGCCAAAGCGGCCTCGTGCTGTTCCAGTGCCAAAACACTCGCAGCGGCCTGACCGGCAATAATCTCCCTTGCGAGGTTGGGCCCGGTCAGTACCCCAGAGATACAAGCGGGTGCCTCCTCACCAATGATCTCTGTCATCCGCATCCGCGTGTCTTTTTCAAGCCCCTTGCTCAGGCTGATAACCGGCACGGCTTCAGGCATGTCTGGAAGTGCGCTGGTAAGGACTTCTCGGAAATGAGTGCTCGGCACNGCTATNAGGACCGCATTCGCTCCACTGACAGCTTCGCCAATGTCCGCTGTCGCCCGCAGTTTTGGGTTGAGGGTGGCGTCACCCAGATACCGCGGGTTTCGATGCTCATTGTTGATTTCATCAACAATGGCGGCGTCCCGCGCCCATAGCACCGACGCGCAATTGCGACTNATGACTGAGGCGGTGGTAGTGCCCCATGACCCACCTCCGAGAATTGCGATTTTAAAGGGCGTCACGGGCAGCATCCCTTAAAGTACCGGCGCCACGCTGAGCGATACTCAGTGCGCGAATCACCTCGAGCCGCCCGATCAGTTGGTTAAGGGCCTCGGCCTGAGCAACGCGTCCTTTACTCGAGTCGATCAAATGACGGCTGCCTAACATTTTCCAAGCATTTGCAAACAGCAGTTTTCCAATGGATGCCTCGCTACTGATTCTTCGCTGCAAGTATGCCTGCTTGCCGTAGCTCATGCATCGGCTGATAAACGTNTCCTCNNCAAAANCGGGCTCTTCGCCAAATCGCAACAAAATGTCAGCGCCAATGCTGTAGGCCTCGGCAAAAATCGTCAGCGTAAAATGCCCCACTTTTGGTGATAGCGTGTTCAGCAGGATTCGGGCGTTGTCAGTGTCGTCCTTGAGACGCTCCTGCCACCCCGGGGCTTCGCGGCTGAGCTCTTGGTCGATCTGCTCCTCAAATGCTCGCGTTTCCGGGTAAAAGAACTCGAACTTGAACAGGTCCCTCAGCTCTCGGACTTCTTCCCAGAACCGATCCATTGCCGACTCTTCTGAAGTTCGCTCGCTAAGGGCGAGCAATGCCAGCTCTGCCACGGCGCGATGCAGGAAAAAATGGACGATAGTATTGCGGTAAAAGCTGGCAATAGATGCTTGACCCTCCGCGATGCCATAGACCGTTTCAAGCCCTCCATCGAAACGGGCGATGATGCCCTCGTCGATCATGTTGCCAAGCAATTCTGGCATCTTGTCGCTGTAGTTGAGGTTGAAGTCCGGCGACAATCTGACGCCGTGTTTGATCGCCCAGTGGGTGATATCCCTCACTTCGCGAATGACTTCAGCTTCAGTGAGGGCGCGGGGAAATGCACCCAGTAGCGAGGCGGAGACAACTGCCGGGAACGTGGCGGGCGTGACTCGGTTGGCCTCAACGGCAACCTGAAAAGCAATTTTAGAGATCGCTATTTGATCATCAGGAAGCGGCGCCTCGGCCAGCTTAACCGGTTCCCCGAAGTCGACATGAATGCGCCCCATTGGGCGTGCCAGACTGCGCAAGTACCGCACCAGCCAACCGACAGACTCGGGCGCCTTGGGCACTCCCGATTGCTCTCTTGCGTATTCTTCGGCATCGCGAACCAAATCATATGAGACCGATACCGGAATGATATGGATATCTCGGGCAGCCGCATGGTGCGCGCCTTCGAGCACATATTTCAGGAGTCCGTACTTGGGAGGCATCAGCTTGCCTAGTCGCGAGCGAGTGCCCTCGAATGACCATGTCATGGGGAAGCGCTTCTCCATGAGGTAGCCGATATACTGTTTTAGGCTAAGTTTATAAGTTTCGTTCTCCTGAAAACTGCGACGGATAAAAATGGCGCCCGCTCGTCTGAGGAAGAATCCCAGCACGGGAATGTTTAAGTTGGCCCCGCCAAAAAAATGCGGCATCGGGAAGTCATTATCAAAGAGAATTTTGGGCACAACGAAGCCATCGATATAGGTTTTATGCGTCCACAGTAGTGCCGATGGATAGTTGCGGACGATTTGTCGAATTCGCTCAAGGTCATCGGCGTCATATTGCAGCGTTTTGTCGTAACCAAGTCCGAGAAAAATGGAGCATAGTTTGGCCCAGACATCGAGCCAGAATCGTGTGGGAATCGAGATCATCTCACGCAGGTACTCTTTGGCTTCGGCCTGTACAGTTTTTACTGGCTTGCCACTTTCATTGGCGATTGTGAGCAGCTCTGCTTTGAAGCTTCTGTTGTTTCGGATGCTTTGACGGACGTAGCGGGGGACCTTGTAGCGTCCACCGATAAGTTGCCGTTCCGCAATGTCCATGACAATCGCCGCCTGACGCGCGACAAAGACCGCGAACGGCTCGATCGCGTCAGTGGGTGCTAGCCCAGTTTTGGATTGAAACCGCGCCCCTAATTCGCGCAGTGACCCGGGCTCGCCACAGGTGAGATGCAGCCTGTCCGGGTGGCGCCACGCTAAGGGCCGAGCTAGCCAGCTCGGCGGACTACCATCGCCGCCGCCCAAAATTTCCGTCAGTCGCGGTCCTTTTTTGGTGATCTGGTCAGGGCGTGTCCAGCACAGTCTGAGTGGCGCTACGATGGCCTCAGGTTGATGTGCTATCGCTGTGGTAAGCGCGTGAGTAGAGAGGGTTTTACGATCATCTCGCAGATTCAACGCCACGATATCGCCTGCACGTCCAGGCGACGTGTGCTCCGCAATGCATCGCTTTAATAGGCTTGTATCAAAGCGCTGATGCGCGTCGAGGAGGAAAATGACGGGCGTCTCGCCCTCTGGCCAAGGGTTAGCGCCGATGAACATCTGAAACCCAATGCGTTCCGGGACGGGTTTGTCGCTGCATGAAGGAGCGCGCGCTCATTCAGTGCCTCGTGGCCGGAGCCTCTTGCTCATCAAGATCCAGTAGGGTTTCCAAAGAGGGGGCATGCTTAACTGGAGTGATGGCGTTGTTCGCGACGGGGCGCTGTTTTTTTCGCTCGCCGCGAACTTCTGGCTTTAAATCATCGGGTGTTCTCCGATGCAGCTCCGCGGTCTCCCTTACCGATAGTTCAGGCTGGGAGAGGACTCTCGCGAAACTATTGCGCACCTCGGCCACATGTTCATCGATAGTGTCGGCAGACCACGATGATGTATCAATGCTTGGTAACACATCGACATGCACCATCCCACTGCGAAAGACTGGGTCCCCCTTGGGCGAGATGTCGCCCGAGTTGTGGATGACGACCGGAACAATGGGAATACCCGATTGGATGGCGATATGGAACCCGCCTTTTTTGAAGGCGCCTAATTTGCGGGTCGGTGCGCGGGTTCCCTCGGGCGCGAGGACCAGGCTTTTGCCTTCCTCTTTCATCGTCTTAACCACTGGCGCCATTGCGTTAATTGCCGCTTCACGGTTGCTGCGGTCAATGAACACGACACCTGATGCCCCCATGAGAGGACCGATGACAGGAAGATTCTTGAGTTCGCGCTTACCAATACCCACGATATCGCGTCGGATCAGGCTCGCCATTACCAGCATGTCGGCATTGCTTTGGTGATTGAACATAAAAATAGCGGGGCGGCTTTTCCAGAGGTTTTCCTGTCCACGCACATCGAGTTTCATTCCAATCAGTGCGCTCGCCGTATCGGCAAACAAGGAGATGGAAAAATTGACTGCGTCGCGGCGAGAGCCGCTGAGCATATAGAGGGGGAGTGCCATTACAAAACTGCTCACCAGAGAGCCCGTGGCGGCTAGCGATCGCATTATCTCGCCGCCGGAAGCATTTCCACGGCTGGAAAAATCGGCACTTGGCCAGCGCTTCTCGGCTGCGATAACTCTCAACTGTTTGCTGCCGTTGAGTACGACCGGATAACCGACGGTCTCCAAAAGCGCGATATCGTCAGTGCTGTCGCTGTAAAAAAAGCTGCGATCGACAGAACCGCCATGATCCTCGGCAAACGCCTCAGCGGCGAGGACCTTGCCTTCACCAAAGCATGTTGGTGTTACGACGCTGCCAGTGAAATGTCCGTCGACTACTTCGAGATCAGTGGCGTAGACGTTGTCGATCCCCAGATCTTTTGCAGCGGGGATAACCTGATACGGCGTTGCTGAGCTGATAATCGCAATGCTGTGTCCCATTGCGCGATGCGCATCAATCAGTTGTCGAGCCTCGGGATAGACCAGTTTTGCGATAGCCCGTCGGAACAGTCGCTCGCTATTGGCTACGTATTCACTTTCAGAACGACCGGCCAAATATTGGGCATGAACCGCCATAAGGGCCGAAAACCCTAGAGAACCAATGCCAAACCGGGTCGCGGCTTGTGTCAGTTGGATAAGATCTGCGGGAGACAGTTCTCCTCGAGCAATCTGGTCTTTCAGAAACGCTGTCGCGGAGTAGCCCGAGATCACGGTCCCGTCAAAATCGAATAATGCACAGGTCTCGGGACCCGGCTCCGAATCGGCGATTTTCTTCAGTAAATTGGAAAGTGACACGTGACAAGGCCTTGGGCGAGGCGAAACACCTTTATAAATCGAGAACCTTACACGTTAGGGGGTGTCAGAACCAAGCGTAAAAACTCAAAAACTGTCGCACTAACGGCTCGTTTATGCCGGGTTTTGGTGCGCTACGAACACCCTTTGTCTGCTTCCGGGCTGCATTGGATCAGGATAAGCTTAGTAATGGATTACGGTTTAGTTACTTTACTTCCCACCTTGCTGGTGTTGGCGCTGGCAATATGGAGTCAGCGCACGCTGGAGTCAGTGCTTGCGGGTGCCCTATTCGCTTTCCTGATTCTAGAGGGGCCATCGTTTCTTGACGCGATGGCCGGCGCGACACTGCAGGTGTTGATGACCGAGGATGTTGCCTGGGTGATGTTGGTTTGCGGTCTGTACGGAGGTTTTATTGGGCTCTTGGTGAAGGGCGGTGGCTCCCACGCGTTTGGGCGTGCGCTGATTGAACGCATTGAGACCAAGCGCGGGGGTTTGCTGGCCACCTGGGGTTTGGGTCTGGTGATCTTTTTGGATGACTATCTGAACTCTTTAACCGTAGGCGCCACGATGAAAGCAGTGACGGATCGCTTTCATACGTCCCGGGCGATGCTTGCATATGTTGTCGATTCAACCGCTGCGCCATTGTGTTTGCTCATTCCTCTGTCGAGCTGGGGAGCTTATTTTGCGAGTCTGTTGGAGCAAAACGGCGTCGCTACAGAGGGCGAGGGCTTGCAGGTGTTTGTCGGGGCCATTCCCTATATGTTCTATCCCATTGTGGCGATCCTCATTGTGCCGCTGGTTGCGATGGGCGTGGTTCCTCTTTTGGGTGCCATGCGTCGAGCAGAGTACAAGGCCGAGACTGCGGGCGATTTGGGGATCCATGAGGACAATGCACTGGCAGTTGAAGAAGGCTCTCAGGGCAGCATGATGATCTTCTTCTTTCCTATGATTGTACTGGTGTTCTTCACGGTTTTTCCCAGCATCGATTTGCTGAGGGGGGTCATCGCCGCCATATTGATCACCNTTGTGCACTATGCGCTGTGGCGTGTGATGCCGCTATTCGATTTATTCGATACCTGCGTAGACGGGATCAAATCAATGGTACCGGTGCTTGCCATGTTATTGACGCTTTTTGTATTTGTGGAGGCGAATGATCGGCTCGGGTTAACCCCCTATGTGATCGACGCAGTGTCGCCCTTTATGACGGCCGATCTGCTGCCGGTGGTGGTTTTTATTACCGTATCACTACTGTCCTTTGTGACCGGGTCTAACTGGGGGGTCATTGCCATCACCATGCCAATTGCCTTGCCCTTGGCGCAGGCCTTTGATGTCAGCATTCCTTTGGTACTGGGTGCGCTTTTTTCCGCCAGTGGCTTTGGATCCCATGCCTGTTTCTATTCTGACTCCACGGTTTTGTCCGCTCAGGGTGCAGGTTGCAGAACTTATGAGCACGCTGTGACGCAACTGCCCTATGCGTTGTTGGGAGCGTTCATCGCCGCTATCCTTTTCATTATCGTTGCATGATGGGGAGCCCTCGGGCGTGGAGCACGGCTCGTAATTGAGTTTGGATTNAATAGAGAGGATGGTGATGCCAGTGAGCACAGAGANNAATACATGAGGCGCATCAAANCCCTGCTGGCGCGACAGCGTGTCGAGCCCCTGCGCGCCATGGGNGCCATGCGTGAGTTGCTTAAAAACCCTGACGATACGACGCAGGTCTTNCATATTATTGAGGCGCTCAAAGGCGACAGCCTTAGCGCGGCGGTAAGGCGGCTGCGCAGTACCGAGCAGGGCCGGAAAATGCTGCAGAACAAGCCCAATATCGTTGGATTCCTCAACAACCGTGAGTGGTTACGAAGCCTGCCTGATGGGTCAATCGGACAGATCTACTATAATTTTGTTCACGGAGAGAATCTTTCGGCAGAGGGCTTAATCGCTTCTAGCGAGACGTCGTCACGCGCCGAGATTTATCGGGGGCTGTCAGAGGACGAGATCTGGTTAGCTGACCGGCTCAGGGACATTCACGATTTGCAGCACGTGATGACGGGCTATGGTCGTGACCCTGTTGGAGAACTGAGTCTCCTGTCTTTCATGACAACGCAAACGCCTAACCGCGGCATCCGTTTTATTGTAAAGATCGGACAGTGGAAGTATCGCCGTGAGGTACCGCAATTCGATATTCGCGCCTTGGTTAAAGAAGGTGCGGAGATTGCCCGCAATGCTGTGTGGATGGCTGAGGTCAATTGGGAGGAGAAACTTACCCAGCCTCTCGAGGTTGTCCGCGCTGAACTGGGTTTCACAGCGCCTTTACGTTACCAGCGTTTACGAGAGCAGGCGCCACAATTATTAGCGGCTGCATAAATGCTACGCAGAACTTTGGTTAACGTAGGCGCGATTCATCCGGGGCAAAAAAATGAATTTTGAGTTTTCCGAAGAGCAGCAAATGCTTCGAGAGCAGGCCAGAGGATTCCTTTCGGAGCATTGCACGACAGCGGTTGTCCGGACGGTACTGGATGGCGAATTGGGCTGGGATCAGTCGCTTTGGCAAAAAGTAGCCGAAATGGGTTGGACGGCAACGACAATTCCCGAGGCCTACGGCGGATTGGGCCTGAGCTATTACGAGCTGGCCGTCATTGCCGAAGAGCTGGGCCGCGCGGTGGCACCATTGCCTTTCAGCAGTTCTGTCTATCTGGCAAGCGAGGCGATCAATCGTTTCGGAACAGAAGCTCAAAAGTCCGGCTGGTTACCCAAATTGGCGAGCGGCGAGTGTGTGGCCGCATTTGCAATGGCCGAACGCCCGGGCAGATTGTCTCTAGCGCAACTGGAAACACAGCGCACCGACGGCCGCATCAATGGCTATAAAACCACGGTACCCGATGCGGCGGTGGCAGACATTGCTGTGGTACTGGTGCGCACGGGGTCAGATGTTGAGTTATGTCTGCTGCCGCTCAAGCAGGACGGGGTCACGGTCCAACCGGTGTTGACTTTGGACAGCAGTCGGGGCCATAGCAACCTCATATTGAGGAAGGCGCAGGCAGAGCGGCTAGGCGACAGAACGCTGGAACCAAAAGAGTGGGATCGGCTGCTTGACGGCGCCGCCGCATTGTTTGCTTGGGAGCAACTTGGAATCGCAGAGTCCGCGCTGATTCAGGCGCGAGACTATGCGCTGCAGCGGTACGCATTTGGCCGAGCCATTGGCTCCTATCAGGCAATCAAGCACAAGCTTGCCGCAATGTATGTCAAAAACACGCTGGCGCGAAGCAATGCGTATTACGGTATCTGGGCGCTGGCCGAGGGGAGCGATGANCTGCCNCTTGCCGCAGCGACTGCTCGGGTTGCCGCCATTCAGGCATCGACTTTTGCCGCTGAAGAAAATATCCAGACCCACGGCGGCATGGGCTTTACCTGGGACTTTGATTGTCATTTTTACTACCGACGGGCCAAGCTGCTGAGTTTGGTCGTTGGTAGTGAATCGGTTTGGCAGGATAGGCTTGTCGATGCATTGAGTCGTCGTTCAGCCGTTGCAGCGTGAGGTCGTAGTTATGGATTTTAATGACACTCCTGAAGAAGCCCAGTTTCGCAAAGAAGCAGCCAATTGGCTCGCTGACAATGTGCCCACGGACGACGCATTTCGCGCGCTTGCGCCATTAGAGCAGGCTAAGATCTGGCAGAAGCGAAAATATNATGCCGGCTGGGCCTGTATTGGATGGGCGCCAGGCTTTGGTGGGCGAGGCGCGTCTCCTATTGAGGAGGTCATTTGGCGACAGGAAGAGTCAGAATACGAGTTACCCTCAAACTTCTTTTTAATTGGTCAGGGCATGATTGGACCTACCTTGATGGCGTGGGCCAGCGAAGANGACAAAGCGCGTTTTNTGCCGCCACTGGCTAGTGGTGAGGAGGTCTGGTGTCAGCTTTTTTCTGAGCCGGCAGGTGGCTCTGATCTTGCGGCGCTCCGAACCCGCGCGGAGCGCGACGGGGATGATTGGATCATCAATGGCCAGAAAATCTGGACTTCCGGCGCCCATTATTCCGATTACGGCGTCATCGTGGTGCGCACCGACCCCAATGTGCCCAAGCACAAAGGATTGAGTTACTTTTATATTGATATGAAAGCGCCTGGCGTTGAGGTAAAGCCTATTAAGCAGCTCACCGGCGACGCGGACTTCAACGAGGTTTACTTTACTGACGTGCGAATCTCCGACAGCTGCCGGCTGGGTGAGGTGGGTCAGGGCTGGCAAGTGGCGCTGACAACACTCATGAATGAGCGTGCTGCAATCGGCGGCGGATTTGGCCAAATGGATGTCTCAATGGCAATGTCCGTTGTGCAAGATTTGGAGATAGACGGAGAGCCGGCGCTGTCGAACGCAGCAGTGCGCGCGCGGATCGCTGATTGGTATGTGCAGGAAGCGGGACTTAAATACACNGGTTATCGGTCTCTTACGGCGCTCTCGCGGGGCGCGCTACCCGGCCCGGAGAACTCCATCGGTAAGCTGGTTGGTGCGCCGAAAATGCAGGCGATGGCCTCTTACTTGATGGACCTACTCGGCGCCAGTGGCGCGGTTATTGATGAAAATCTCTCAACCAAGGCGGGAATTATTCAGCGGGCGTATATGGGTGCGCCGGGCTTAAGAATTGCTGGTGGTACCGACGAGATCATGGCGAATATTATTGCCGAGCGCGTTTTGGGGCTGCCGCAGGAGCCTCGTCTGGACAAGGGCATTCCTTTTAATGAAGTGCCCACCGGCTAGCCTGAGATAACCCGAGCCGTGGTTCATTAATGCGCTGTCTTGTTTTGTAGGCCAGCATACTTAACCAGCGCCAAAAAGCGCGATTATGCTGCATGACATCGCGGGAACTGGCCTCACGCGATTATCACCAACATCTTGTAGTGTGGGTTTAGGGCACTACCAGTCTACTGATCCAAATCGAGGCTGAACTTGAGAAAGACCTCGTCNGACNGATAACCGAGGCTACGATAGAGGGCCTGCCCAGCAGTATTATCGCGCGCTGTTTCCAGATCCAGTCGGGCAGCACCTTGCTGTGTTGCCCAGTCACTGGCCGCGTTCATCAGCGATCGACCCACCCCTTGCTGGCGCACACTTTCCGCTACGAATAAGTCGTAGAGCACAAAATAATTAACGAGGTCGACCGAGCAGAGTGCCGGATATAGCTGAGTGAAGCCCAGCATCTGGTCATCGGCAAGCGCGACAAAAATCACCGAGCGGTTTTGCTGAATATTTGTGTCGAGCCAGCAACGCGCGGCCTCCGTGTCGGAGACACAATTATAAAATTGTCTATACTGATCAAAAAGTAGGGTGAGTNTCGGCAGATCATCCGCTGTAGCGAGACGTGTAATAAGAGTCAGCATCTTAATGTTCGGTTGTGTTGTCGAAAAATTAATCTACCCTTTTTCAGCTGCGTGCACATCTTCTTTCCCCGTNTTCTGGGACTNGTTGCGGCAGATTGTGTGCAAGCGAGGTCATCAGGGCCGCACTGNGGCCTCGTTTTTTTACCATTGCTTACCAGCCGGAATGGGGCGATCCCTAGCAATANGTGACACGGGTTTGAGCGTGTCACCTATTGCAATAGATCGCTGACGAANTCGCGTTACCCTGCGGTGAAATTTGATATCAGGGGCTAGCACCGCGGAGGTTCTGCCATGATCGTGAACGAAAAACAGGTGCAGCAAGTTGTCATCAGCCATATAGGCGGCTTTGCTTGGCCAACCGTCTTGTTGCTGGCCACTTGCGTCGGGGTTTATGGCGCCTGCGTGTGGCATCTGGTCATCGATCCACATTTTTCTTGGTGGGTAGTGGCGGGAATTGCCTTTTGTGCTTACGCGGCTTATACGCCGGTGCATGATGGGGTTCATGGCGCGATCACAGGCATGAGCATTACATTACGCTGGGTCAATGAGTGGGCGGGTGTCATTGCTTCACAGATGCTGGGGATTTCGTTTATCGCTCACCGCCGTGGGCATTTGCTTCATCATCGCGCAACTAATCATCCCGAAGACGATCCGGATATGGCTTTTTCTGCTAAGTCACTGCGGGCGGTCATCGCAATGTGGTTTAAGGGGATCCCTAAGGAGTGGATGTTCGCGGTGACCTTCAAGCACTTCACTGCAGCAGAAAAGCGTACGGTCGTGCTCGAGTATGTTGCTATCTTCATGACGCGTGCGCTGCTGCTTATTTATTGTGCAGATCTTGGCGCCACACTCGTGACGCTGGCGTTGGGCCATATCATCGGCAATGCTGTTTTAACGACCTTGTTTGCATGGATTGTGCACCACCCGCACAGCGAGCAAGAGCGCATGAAGACGACCACGGTGTATCAGGCGCGACACGGATTGGACGCAGTGATGACCCTGCTCTGGGGCTACCAGAATTATCATGCAGTTCACCACTTGTATCCGAAGGTGCCGTTTTTCCGATACCGCAGGTTGTATCGAATGCTCGAGCCGTACTTACTGTCTAGCGGCGTGCCNGTAAAAAAATTGATCTGACGATTCGGTAGGCGCCTTTGCAGAATCTGGGCCGCCACCACTGCAGTTTTCTCTGAGTAAAGCCAAAGATCTATTCGATACCCCCAATACCGTGTTGCCGTCACATCAGTGTCAAATCAATGTGATAGGGTTTGCAACTGGCGCGCTAAGAGCGCTAGTTGCACGCAAATGGAGAGTCGATATGAAGCAGCTGCATCGCTGGCTGAATTTGGAGACAAGGTTGCCGGTAGCGAGGCGTTTCAATTTTTGCAGGCAGCTTTCTCCGACGCCGCGACACCAATCAGTTCCATTCAGAGTGAGCCCCTTTATTATATAAGCTAATAATATCGCTTAAAAACGNCGCTCTCCACTGAGGGTGCGGTTTTTGCGTGAAGACAACAAGGAGATATCCACCATGCGTATTGCTGTAGCACTTTGCGTCGTCGTCCTGAGCTCAATAAGCTGGGCAGATGATGAGATTCGGGACGCCAAGACGGCCAACCCATTCATTCTGTTACACCCCGAGTCTCAGCAAGCAGCCGCGCAAGCGTACTATGCTGCAGTTGAGAAAAATGTCTTTAATGGCGCCATTCCGCTGAAGCATGCACAGCTGGCCGCCATATCGGCATCCGTGGCGATGAAATGCGTGTATTGCATCCCAGCTCATACGGCTTTTGCGCGCGCTGCAGGTGCGACTGAGGAAGAGATCAAAACTGCGGTTGCCATCGCAGCAGATGTAGCGCTCAACAGCTCCATGCTCTATGGCAGCCAGTTTGATATGGAAACNTTTATGGAAATGTTTGAGTGAGGGTTCGTTTGCGNCCGCTATGGAAGCGTTCGCGTCAATCTCTGTAACGATCGAGGAAACAAAAGGAGAACAATATGCATCATGACAAAACGCTGAGGATTGCGAGTGTCGCTTTGGGGATAATACTAACCTTAGCCGCCGGACAGGTCTGGTCACGAGCCGCCATGAACGTACTGACCATCAACACCAAGGATCCGATGTCCTATATGCAGTGGGTAAAAGGCAGTGGCCCGGCGATCGGCGAATCGATCGGTGCTGCGGTGGGTGGCGTGTGCTTGCCTTCCGCGGGTTATTACGGNCCCGGCGAAATTTACTATTGGCACCTATTTGGCGATCACGCGACTGCGATGGGTGCTGAGCAATACAATCCTACCGTTATGGCTGAGCTCAAAAAACTCGAGGCCCAGCGTGTAGTTTCTCGCGGCGATGCCTACAGCGTGCTGATGGCAGAGCCTGGGGCGTACCAGGTGGGCGAGACCTTTGCCAATTGGAATGTCGTTGTCTCTACCCAAGATCCGGCCGGGTACATTAGTGAGGTAAAGCGTATGTCGGCTGCGGCAGATGAGAATGGCTTCTCCGATATTCGCTTTACCGTGTACACCTATCTCACGGGCGAAAATGCGGGCAAGCTGATGGCTGTGATTCAAGCGCCTAATGGCAACCGGCTCGGTGCCATGCTGGATGAGCTAGAAGAAGAATGGGCTGCCACAATTCTGGGTGATATGGCGTCTATTCGGCGTTACGACCATGGTTTTACTATGAATTGTGAAGTGGTGTACGCCGCAGAGAGTTAGCCTCAAGTTTGACTTTGGGTCGCGGGCGTCGGTTTGTGATTGAGCGCCCGCAGCTTTTTGCCCAACAGCCGGTCGAAGGCGTCGAAGTCGCCGTCACACGCCTGTAAGGTTTTGCTAGAGATCAAAATTTCTATCTGGTCATTTCGATCGATCACAACACAGGGCAATTGCCCAATCACCTGAGTCGATACATGGCTAGGTAGTTCGTCACGGTGAACCCAGCTCACAGACGCCGTTGCACCCTTGCGTTGGCGCCACCCCCGTCTCCCCAAGGGATTCCAGCCGTGAGATAAGTCACACAGAGAACATTCCGCATGGCCCGTACACTTGCGCCATAGATAGGCTAGCTCCCCTAGCAGGGAGCCATCAGCATCGTAAATTGCAAAGAGCTTGATGTTTGACAATGGTGACTCGGCCTTTCGTGACGAAACGTCTAATGTTATACGGAGTTCCTTGATGTCAGATGAGATTTAACGATGCACACAGACGGTAACCGATTCGGCTTCACAACATCACGGGTTATACTTGACCGGCCAAGCTACTGCCGACTGAAGTTACGTTGCAGTGTCGAGGCATCTCGCCAGCAACAAGGGCGCCATTTGGCGCCCCCCTGTCTCGTGTGGTTTTGTTTGAGTTAAGCTGAGATTTGTCTGCCTGTTACGGATATTCAGTTGAGCCCGGATGGTGCGGGCCAACTGACATCGGGCGTAGACTGATCAATATCGGCTGCAATTTTCCATCGTCCACTTTGCTTTTTGTAAACCAATAGTGACCTGCCGGCNTCAAGATAAGTGTNTCCNGTCTCTTTATCGANGGCCTTCAGCCAATACTTACTNATGATGTAGGCGATCTNNCCATGGGTTTCCCTCAANTCATACTNCAATTCAAATACGGAATCCGCTTTGCCGATGCGGCTGGAGAAGTAGTCGCGTATTGCTGCGATGCCAAACAGTGCCGGTTGTCCGTGCAGCGCGACGATCGCATCATCAACATAAAGTGTCATCAGCCCCTCGAGGTCTTCNTGCTCGTAATAGCGNGCCCATTTNCCNCCCTCGGCCGCAATCTCGGTCTCGAAGTCCGCGACTGCTTGAGCGCTTGTCAGGAGGCTCATCGAGAGCGTCAGCATCGAAAGCCACCATCGGCANGAAAGCCTCAGCGAGATAACGGGTTTTAGCGTCATTTGAAAACCCCAAGCGCCGCGGCGATCAGCGCAAAGGCATAAATCGCCAATACGGCGATATAAACAGGCGATAGAGCCCGAGAGTAGGCGGCGTTTAAATCCGCATCGTCAGGCGTTGATGCAAGCGCTACAAATAGATCGACGGCGGGTTTGAAGAGCAGATCGAGCAAAACCCCTGCACAGAATATTGCTCCGACCGCGAGTACCTTTAGCGCGAGCCAGTCGGGGGTGTCTGTCTGGGTAAGCAGATGTATTGCGGCACTACTGACCACCAAGGCGAGCACGAGATTNAGTACCCAATTGATCTTGGCGCTCTGCTCCTGGATCTTCGGGTCTGTAGCGAGGAAACCGCGCCAGAGAATTAGCAACCAGATCCCCGCCAATAGCCACATGGTGCCAAGCACGGTACCCGAGAGGGCAAGCCAGCCAGTTGACACTGCGAGTTGGCAGCCAGAGGGTATAATTACCGTCAGTGCGGAGCGAGGTANTCGATCCAACACCATCCCAAGTTGAAGCACCGTTTGGCGTGNCTCAATGCTGAGCGTTGAACGCTCCGACCATTTGGCCGCGATAAATACGCCGACGTCGGTGCCGACCCAGAAAACCAACAGTAAAATGTGTAGATAGAGCCAGAAAGCGTCCAAGGTCTCTCTCCTTTTTTATTGTTTTACGATATTGGCACCCGATTCCAGCACATCTTTGATNAGCTGAAACCGTTCCTGNCCCCACTNGGNATNNTGNTCCNCGNTNGGTTCNAATGCNTCCANNGCTTCTNNNGTAATCGCGCCCGATTCAATCAGAAGTGTCTCCAATGATTTAACGCGCTCATGTAATACGGAGTGCTCGGTCATCAGCCGGACGATGATAGCCAGCAAACGGTCTGTTTCAGGATCAGAGAAAAAGGCTGGGCGACCCGCCTTCACTGCCTTCTTATCGATCATGACGCATCGCCACTTTTTTGGGCGCCAAAGGCGTACCAGGTGATGGTGTCGGAGAGACGGCCCGTATCCGCATCAAATGTCGCATCGGCTCCTGATGTCTGAGCAAACTCGGCTTCGCTGACGTAGGTGTAGCGGGGCATCGTGGCCTGAAAGAAGTCTGTGCCTCCGAACCCGGCATCCGTGCAGAGTTTGGGGTAGCTCAAATCTCGAAAATCCTTGTAGAACGGCTCATTGTTATAGAAGCAGTCCCAGTCCAGATAAAATGCGTCGTACGCGCCCAGCACATCATTCGGTGGTAGCTCCATATTGATCAGCACACCGCCGGGCTTCAGAACACGGTGCGCTTCTTGAAAAAACGTCTTGATGAGGTGGGTCGGTAACTCGTGGAGAAACATGGAGGAAAAAACGACGTCGACGCTACCGTCCTCATAGGGCAGGGTCTCACAGGAGGCCTGACGGAAATGAATCGGGACGCCAAACGCTTCTGCCCTGGCGTGACCATACTGCAGACAAGAGGGGGCAACATCCAAACCATGCACGTCGGCAGTGGGGAAGGTCTGTTTCCAGGGCAGCGTGTTGTGGCCGATCGTACATCCCACATCGATAATCAGCTGTGGTCGGAGTTGTGGCCACTTCAGGCGCGTGTAGTTGGCCATTGAATGTCCAATATCGTCCAGATTCTTCCCCATCACGCCAAAGGAGAAGACTTCGAGGCCATTGTCGTAAACAGCACCTGCTTCGGCCCCGCTGTCTTCGCTGCCCTGGTAGTTGCCGGGCATCAGATGAACATCCATGGAATCGGTGTAATCCGGTAACTCGATCGCAGCGTCAAGCACTAGCGAGCCACCGTGCGTTGCTTCGGACTGTGCACTGATTTGTTCGATAGACTCTGGATCCGAGGCGATAGCCGAAAGTACCGATTGCCAGACCAATTCCTGTGTTGCGCAACGCAAACTGGAGTACCATTTAAACATGTCGCGGTTTTTGACATATTGGTGGACTGCTTCGCCTGAGTCGTGGCGCTGCCCGGCCTCAGCGCTGGATTTTTCATA
Organism: Halieaceae bacterium; assembly: GCA_002683335.1. Classification (GTDB taxonomy): domain Bacteria; phylum Pseudomonadota; class Gammaproteobacteria; order Pseudomonadales; family Halieaceae; genus Luminiphilus. The sequence goes on along the minus strand of NYTE01000018.1, from coordinate 2,505 downwards.
GTCCACCTGCATCTGGCTCGCCAGATCGGTCAACACCCAGGCGCGCATGGAGGAGGTAAAGCGTTCTCGCGCGCGCTGGTCGAGGCTTTTATTAAGTGCAAGTGAATGATCCAGTGCCTTCATTACAAATGCCTCGCACAGCTAAACGGGTAGAGAAGTGACGCTTGATCGCCTCTCGTAATCTGCGTTGTCCAGTGCAGCGTGCTGATCCAGCTGCGATTCGATCTTCATCACGTATGGGCAAATGAGCTTAGCCCCGCTCTAGTCAAGCGGGACTTTATCTTTCCAGCTCGCCCACTAGCGGGCGAGAGTCTTAGGCCAAATTAAAAACTGTATCGCGCCCTAAACGTAACCCGTCTAGGTTCGTTAAAGTAAAAAGTCCCAGCCAGTACTGAGTGCTGGACGAGTTCATTGGTGCAGTTCTGACACTCAAGTGCGAAACGCAGATTCTCCCCGACACCCAGCGTGATGCCAGCGTTCATTTCGGTTGTTGCGTCCACGAGGCCGTTAGGCAGACCGGAAGTTCCCACGTTTATGTCATCAGTGCGTCTCACATTGATGTTGCCAGAGAGATATCCGTTAAAACTTGGCAACTGGGTAGTGAGATTGGCTCCAATGGTGTAGGTGCTGTCCGGGCTACGAGTTGGGTCTGCAATTTCGCAAGAGGGCGTCACGATACCTTGCCCGCCGCCGCCAAGCCCCGCCTGGCAGTTAGCCTGCTGTTCGCGAATTGCTTCACCAGGAACCTGCTCTGCATCTTGAAAGCCCGCGGTGGCATACATATTAAACATTTCGTTGGGCGCCCAACTAACATCGATTTCTAAACCCTCGTTCTCCAAATCAGCAAAGTTTTGGGTGATGAAAGCAATAGTGCCGTTGTCCCGGACGAAAGCTGATGGCACCTGAAAATCTGTCGCCTCCATCCAGAAGAAAGTGGCATTCAGGCGCAGGGTGCCGTCCAACCAGTCGCTGCGGAAGCCCAGCTCCTGGGTCTCGACCTCTTCAATGTCAAAGGGAATTAACTCCTGCGCTGAAGTCGCACGCGCATTCCATCCACCTGATTTGAAGCCTTCGGTATGTGACGCGAACGCCATTAGGTTATCGGTTATCTGCCAGTGCACGGCGACCCGGGGTGTAACGACGCTCTCGTTAAGCTTAGTTGCAATCCCGGCAGCCTCGAGGTTTGCTGTGGTCAACTCTGTACCCGGTGCCGCGGGAAAAATAAGGATGTTGGGGTAAGGATTGTTGGCGGCAAGGCCGGGCTTAAAGTCCTGTATGTCAATCTCCTTCTCTTCGTCTGTCCACCTTATGCCGGCGGTCAGGGTGACAGCTTCTGTGATCATGAAATCAGCTTGGCCATAGACGGCAAACGATGTGTTGTCGTTATCCATTTCCCGGTCGGCCAACAAAAGCGGTGCGCCAATGTCGAAAAGGGTAGACCAATCGGTGGTGTTGTCCTCGGAGTGATAATAAACCCCGCCAACAAAATCGACGCGATCGTTCATAAAAGTGTTGTTATATTTAATTTCCTGCGTGAACTGATCGTGCTCGCCGGAGTTGGCAAGGGTGTAGGTGCCCGCAAAGCCCGGGCCATCAAAAAAGTCGATAATAAATTTCTGCTCTAGCGAGCGGATACCAGTAATAAAAGTCAGCGTACCGAAGTCACCTTCCCATGCGAGATTTGATGAGATAGCCCAGCTGTCCACGTTGTTTCCAAGGCCGTTACCTGTTGCCAACTGTTCTAGGGTTCCATCAGAGTCGTTAGAGGCACGAATGCCTGTTTGAGAGTAGCGATTTTCCGAGTTGTCGCTGATGCCATTGTCATAAGGGCGTGCGAATACCGACAGATCAGAAAAAGAGCTAGTAATGTTCAGGGAGCTACTTTCAACGGTCTCTGCAGAAATGTCCCAAATGATACTGTCGCTGGGCATGAAGCGAAGATCAGCTCTGATACCCCAGGCCTCGTCACCATTAAGCTCCTCGCCAGTAGTTCTGTTCTCAACAAAACCATCCTCATCCAGCCAGAAGCCTGAAAATTTGGTCAGCATGCTGTCTGAAACGGGCACATCGATAGAGCCACGGAGCATTTTGCGATCAAAGTCTCCGATTGAGCCCTCGACCCATCCCCCCAATTCTTCTGCTGGCTTTTTCATATGAATCGAAACCGCTCCACCCGTGGTGTTGCGGCCAAAGAGGGTGCCCTGCGGCCCTCGCATGACTTCAATTCTGTCGATATCGAAAAAGCTGACGTTATTGCCGTTTTGCCGGGCGATGTAGACGTTATCAACGTAGGTGCCCACCGGTGGGTCGAACGTCGCGATGGATTCAGTGTTACCCAAGCCGCGTAAGTAATAAGCATTGGCGGTGCCAAGACCCGTGTTGTTGCCGCCAAACATATTGGGTACGTAGTTAATGAGGTCGATGGGCTCATCGATTTGTCTCTCCTGAAGTTCTTCATCAGAGAGCGCGGTAATAGCAAGCGGCACATCCTGAAGATCCTGTGCT
>NYTE01000017.1 GCA_002683335.1 Halieaceae bacterium | reverse complement strand
CTAAAAAATGCTGGGCGACACATTTGCTGAACATGGTCATGCCCGCCTTGGCGGCGCAATAGCCAGAAAACATCGGCCACGCGCGATTGGCATTGGTTGAAGAAATATTAATGATCGAGCCACCGCCATCGGCTTGCAGCAATTTTGAGGCGGCTTTGCAGCCCAGAAAAACAGAATCCATATTAAGCGCCATAATCTTGCGCCATTCTTCAATCGTGAGTTGGTCGAGGTTGCCGAAACCCCCACCACCCGCGTTATTAACCAAAATATCGAGGCGGCCGTAGCTGCTCCCTAGTTCGGTAACAAGATTGCTCCAGCTGTCGGGGTCGGTGACATCCAAAAGCGCGAACCTAACATTTTCACCCAGCTCAGCTGCGAGCGCCTCTCCTTTGTCCTCCTGTACATCAGCAATAATGACTTGGGCGCCGCAGCCCCAAATGATGCGGGCGATGCCCTCGCCAATTCCGTCTGCGCCGCCTGTAACGACGGCGACTTTATTTGAGAGATCGTTGTTAGACATAGCTTTTATTCGCTTGCGCGCCCCTTATTTAATGTAATGTTCGGTATGGGAGGCTGTACATTCCCGGGCTAATGGTGTCGCCTCACAGCCATGAGGCTGCTGGTTAGGCGCTCTGCTATTATCTCTACTCGTGGTGCACTTTTTTATCAAGCGCGTTCCTGTCGAGTATCGTCACCGCGCCGTTGCTTTCCCATACGCATACGTATGGAAGTTAGGAGGTCTGACCGTCGATGTCAACTCGAGGTAGTGAAAAGCCGAGGAAGTCAGTGGTTGATAAGCAGTCTAAAAAGTCATGGCTAGATGCTGCGCTTCAGGCACTGGCTAGCGGAGGGATTGACCAGGTTAGGGTAGAGTCGCTCGCAAAAAAATTAGGGGTTACCAAGGGGAGCTTTTACTGGCATTTCAAAGATCGAGAGCAGTTCTTGGACGAGTTGCTCAATTTTTGGGCGGAGCGGAGTACCCAGGTGGTCATAGCCAATCCCAACTATCCGACAGATTCGAAAGCAAGGGTCAGGGCGGTTGCTGAAGATATTGTGCGTCATGATCTTGGGAAGCTGGATCCACACGTCCGGTCGTGGACCCAGTATGACAAGCGGAGAGCCAGGGTCGTAGCGAAGATAGACAAGGTGCGTTTTGAATTTCTGCGAGACCTCTTTCTGGCGGCGGGGTTTTCAATGATCGGCTCCGACCTCAGAGCGCAATCGCTTTACCGCTACGTTTTAGGGGAGCAATTTATCTCAGTCAGGGAGTCGATGAGTCAACGACTCCAGAGGATGCAAGCTCACGTCGATTTATTGCTGCAGGCGTAGGCGCTGCTGTGGGCGGTGGCGCCGTTCTTGCAGTGCCCAGCTACCTTATAAAGTGCGAGCATCACGGGTCGTGGCCGCCTCAGGGTTAATCAGGGGCGGGATGTTTTCGCATAGAAAGTCCAGCAGGGCGCGTTCTTTCTGGGTGATGACCCGATGCGGGTACTGAGCCCAAATGGCCGCATTACAGCGGTATTCTGCTAGCACCTCGACCAAATCACCTCGAGCGATTTGCTCTCGCACGAGGAACTCGGGGGCGAACAGGAGGCCCAGCCCGGCGCTTGCGGCATGAACCAGAAGTGGACCATGGTTAGCTTCGATATCTCCGGTGACTGGCAGCGCGAGTGGCTTTCCTTTATCCATGAATCGCCAGATCTCATGCCCCTCCCGGAGTGGGCTGTATATCAAGCAATTGTGTGAGCTCAGGTCACGCGGATGGCATAACTTTTTCCTGCTGGCAAGGTAATCTGGTGTGCCACAAGTGATGATAGGCATGCAGGTGATTGTTTTAGCGATATAGCTTGAGTCAGGCAGGTAATGACCCCAGCGGACGACTATGTCATAGCCCGATCCTACGAGGTCCGGAGGTTGGTCACTAAGGTCCAAGCGCAGCTGAATTTCCGGATAGCGACTTCGAAATACGGGTAGTAGAGGCCCGAATAGGTCTTGTCCTAGCGGTATTGGCATAGCGACTCGCAGAAAACCGGCCGGGGCACTCTTAATGGCTTGTATTGCGTCCTCGGCCTCCAGCGCCTTACTCAGAATATCTTGGCAATACTGGAAATAAGTGGCTCCGCTTTCGGTGAGGTGCAATTTGCGGGTGGTTCGATTGAGCAAGCGCACACCCAGTCGTTGCTCCAAAGCGTGGAGTCTTCGGCTCATTAGCGCGCGCGACACNCCGAGGTCGTGCGCAGCATCNGTGAAACTCTTNANCTCTNCGATTTTGGCNAACAGCACCATGTCGTCNANAAATNTCATGTGNCTGNCTATATGNCATAAATAGTAAACAGTCTTTTNTATTATNTTTCACAGACNNCTAATGATGNGTCTGAAATACTAGTNNGATATCAATACGCNTGCGTATGGATACGCANTAGTATGGANANGCGTTCGTNTGGNCCAGCGACGCTAAGAANTCGCTGGGTGGTGCAANCGAAATTNATTGCAGGATCAGGTNAAGGAATAATAAAAATGGCATTGACTCAATTGTGGGCTTACCGGTCGATCAAGGTTTGCGGCCGCTCTCTGGCAATAAGGGGTGCCGTGTGGATGGCTCTGGTGGGTAACTCTCTGGCACCCGCTGTCGTGTTGGCGCAAACGGAGCCTAGTCTGGGGACGCTGGAGGAGATTGTTGTTACCGCGCGGAAGCGCGAGGAATCCATTCAAGATACACCGATTTCCATCGCCGCGTTTTCGGGTGATGACTTGGTAGCAAGGCAGCTCGACAATATTGGTCAGATAAGCGAGGCGACGCCAAATCTTATATTCAATGATCGGGCCGGGCTGAGCGGTAATAGCGGGAGTACGACGGTATTCATTCGAGGCGTGGGGCAGCTGGATTTCACTTTGAATGTCGAAGCGGGTGTAGGCATCTACGTGGACGACGTGTATGTATCGCGCTCCACGGGCGCTTTGATTGATCTATTGGACATTGAGCGTGTGGAAGTTCTGAGGGGACCGCAGGGGACTCTTTTTGGTCGCAATACGACTGGCGGTGCGGTCAGCGTCACATCAAAGCTGCCTGGCGAGGAGTTTGAGGCCAGGCTCGGGCTCACTGCTGGAAACTACGATCGATTGGACGTATACGGCACCGTCAATTTCCCATTGAGCGATAATCTTTACAACCGGACGTCGATTAAATACAAGGGCCGCGACGGCTACTACGAGCGGCTTTTTGATGATGCAGATGTCAGCGATGTGGACTCACTGGGCTTCAGGAGCCGGTTTTTGTGGCGACCCTCAGAGACGCTAGATGTCATCTTGTCCTTGGATGGCACTCGAGATAGGCAAGGTGTCGGTGGTCTCACCCTACTATCCATTGAGGAGGCGCTCTCTACGCCGACTTCCGTAGCAAGCCTGCATAACGGTGTGTTCGCTCCACAATTGGATCCCCAGGGTGCAGGCCAGGGGCAATGTTTCGCGCCGGGTGCTATGAGTTCTGCCTGTTATAACCGGCAGTGGATAACCGATGATATCTACCAAACAAACGGCGCCGCTGAGTCTAAGTCCGATCTGGATTTATGGGGTGTGAGCGCGACTGTCAATTGGGATATTGGTGATTTGACCTTTAAATCGGTCACCGCTTTCCGCAGTGTGGAAGCAGACTCTTCCATGGATCTTGATGGGTCACCGCTGCAGGTTTTCGATTTGAATGCGCAAGAGATGGACAACGAGACCTTTACCCAAGAATTCCAACTGTTAGGCAGCGCCTTTAATGACAGACTGAATTGGATTCTGGGGTTTTATTACCTTGACGAGGATGGCACCTATTTAGAGACCATATCGGCAGCCTTCGCTGACCTCACTAGTGGCGGACGCACGACTACTGAAAGCACGGCGGTATTTGCTCAAGGGACCTATGACCTGACTGATAATCTGTCGATGACTGTCGGGATTCGATATACAGATGATGAGCGCGAATTTACCCCCAACGCGTTCATATTAGAGCGAGATCGTTTGAGTTTAATCCCGGCTGGCGTTCCTTTATTGCCGCCGGTGCCTAGCAATATTAACGCTACCGAGACGACGCCCATGGTAAACCTGGCTTATGCGTTTACCGACGACTTCATGGTTTATGCCACCTACTCAGAGGGATACAAGGGTGGAGGGTTTACACAGCGAGTCGCAGAACCTAATCCCATTGTTCCGTCGTTCGATCCAGAGTTTGTCACAGCTTACGAAATTGGGTCGAAGTTCTCTGGTTTGGATAATCGGCTGCGTATTAACGGCGCAGTGTTCTTCACGGATTATGAGGATATTCATGTTATCGGCAGACAGCCAGGCGCATTGGGGCCCGTTAACATTAATGCGGGGGAGGCGGAGATCAAGGGCTTTGAAATTGAGCTCGCTTATTTNCCANTTGCTGGGCTCTTATTTGAGTTGGGCGCAGGATATCTTGACGCTGAATACACCTCATTTACGGACGCAGTNGCNGATCCTGAGGNNTCGGTAAACAACGAACTACCNATGACGCCGGANTGGTCGTGGAATGCGTCGATATCCTATGCATTCGATTTGGCGGGGGGGCATTCACTAACACCAAGAGTTGACTATTCCTACAGTGATTCAGTCTTCTACGAATTTAATAACCGTGCTCCATTGTCTCAGGATGGCTATTCGCTGTGGAACGCCAGTGTGGCATTCGAGACTGCAGATGGGGGATGGCTTGTCGCATTGAGTGGCAAGAATCTGACAGATGAAGAGTACCTGGCCAGTGGTGATTTTGTTGAGGGCATGGATTTTGGGGCCTATGCGTTGCCTCGGACATGGGCGATTAACGTCGAGAGGCGTTTCTAGCGCCGTTCCTGGAGTTTTGGAAGTCCGGTATGACGACGCGATATTTGCTTGCCCTGCTTATCGTAATGGCCAGTCCCGGCGCAACACTTGCTGAAGAGTTCAGTCATCAGCGCATTGCGCCTGCACCATTACTGGTTCCGTGGAGCGGTACTGAAGACAAGTTTTTTGGCCCCAGTCTGACTAGACAACTGCCGTTTGGGCATCGCGTTGCGGTGCCCGATTTTGGTGAGCCCGGAAAGTGGTACGTCCAAAGGTTGACAGGGCGTTCTTACTGGATGATCTGCAACGCTTTTGCCAGCACGGTTTATGTTGGTGATGAAAGTGTGCTGATTGTGGATGTTTCAAGCTCTGTTAATCCTCCCGATATGCTTGCGGCATTGAGATCTTTTACCGAACTTCCAGTGTCAACGGTCGTTTATTCGCATCCGCATACTGATCACAATGCAGGTGCTATGCGGTTGCAGGAGTTACTGGCGCAGCGGGGGGTAGCACTGCGCATTGTCGCAAGTAAAAGCGCGGCGCGAGAAATTTCAATACATCAAAACAATGTCGCCCCACCTACGGAAATCGTTCCTAACGGTCGGACAGCTTTCAGTTTTGAGGGCAGAGATTTTATTCTTGGTACGCCGGTGGCTTCTGCCCATAGTCCGGCGGACAGCTACGTGCTGAACCCTGATGGTGTAATCACCTATGTCGACTTCAATTACCCCGGCCGGTTACCACTCGCTTATATCAGCTCTTCTCATGACATCACCGGCTGGGTGAATTTTTTACGCCATGTGCTGGGTGAGGACTGGGATTACGCGGTGCTCGGTCACGCTAACGTTGGCTACAAACGTGATATTCGGCAAACATTTGCCTATCTGGAGGATTTATACGATGCCTTTAACACGCTGATACTGCCGGATTGGTCGACGGGCAAGAGTATCGGAGAGGCTGTGCAAAAGAATGGACCGGGGTTAACAGCCGGTGTGTTCTGGGGCAATTATGTTGAGCAATCCACCCAAACGGTGGCCCTGGCAGTTCATCCCCGATGGAAGCACTTGGCGCACTCGGAAGTCATCCGCAGTCATGCTTATAAAGTCTTCGAGGACGTATTCTTGAATTACAACCCCGAGGTGCAGTCGATGAAACCGCAGTTTGACCCGATCGCACCTTAATCAGAAATTGCATCTGCGATTGGGGCAGGAGTGTTTGTGACGTCTTCGACTAAAGTTGGTCTGGTGCTGGTCGCAGTGATAGCAGCGTTCGCAGGGTATTACGGCAACAAGATACTTGGTAGTAAGCCGCCCGAAATCGCACCCGGGCAAGAGATTACGCCTGAGCTTGCTCAAGAGGCCATAGGTGCCTTGTTCGGCCCTTTCCCGCCCGAGTTTATTGTGCCCACAGGCTTCCAGCGGCATGAGCCTATCAGGAGTGCAAACGAACCCGATAACTCGATCCCGACGCAGCCGCTTTCTAAATGGAAGGAGCTCAAGCCCGGGCATCAGGTAGATGTGCCTGAATGGCCCGAGGCGGTTGGGAGATACTATATCCAGCGGCTGACCGAGAACACCTGGTGGATTCTTGCTGATCTATTTGCAGTGACGCTTTATGTGGGGGAGTTTGAAGCGTTGATCATCGACATGCCCGAATTTATGGTTATGGAAGAACTCTTCAGCAACATTGATGACATTCTCGACGGGAAGCCACTGACAACCTTGGTTTATAGTCATCCGCATACCGATCATATCGGCGCTGCGCAGCGATTTCAGGGCCACCAGCGAGCGAGAGGCATCGATGTGAAAATTATTGGCACTCAGCGCACGATTCGCGAAATGGACAGGTACCAGATGCCCCTGCCTCGACCCAACTTTATTGTCGATGATGGACGCGCCGTGTTTGAATTCGATGGCAGGGATTTCATCTATGCCTCTATGGTTGATTGGGCCCATACAGGTGCAGATGCCTACGTCATTACTCCTGATGGAGTACTGACCGTGGTAGATATTTTTTATGGGAACCGGTTGCCCTTACACGACTACTCCGGTGTCCAAAACATGAATGGGTGGGTTCAAATCATGCGCCACATGGCTGGTGAAGACTGGCATGTGGCAAACATCGGACACGTCAATGTCGCACATCGCAAAGGTTTGCTGCGCAGTCTCGAATACACTAACGATATATACGATGCTTGGTTCCGCGTCGCGCCCAAGTATTGGGATCGCAACTTTTTTCCACATGCTGCGGTCGGCGAGAGCTACGTGGCTACATTCCTGCGTAATCTATTCGATAAAATCGCTTTTGAGGTGGCGCTGGAGCTAAAGCTAAAGCTAAAGCCAAAGTGGGGGCATCTGCCGCATTGGACACTGGCCCACGATCACGCCATGAAGGTGCAGTGGGATCTCTTTTTGAATTATCGGTACAAAGATGAACCCGAAATTCGTCCCAGCTTTGAGCCGATAAAACCCCAAACATAGAAGCTCGTCCGAACGCCTCAGGCTTTCGGTGGGGCAACGGAATTCCTGATAATCAATTGATGCGGGACGATCCATGGTGAGCTGTCCACGTCACCATCCTCGATGATGGCGCAGAGGCGGCGCATGCACTTTTCCCCTATTTCCAAGGCGGGTTGCGCTATCGTCGTAAGTGGGGGGTCAGATACAGCGGCGTAACACAGGTCATCGAAACCGATAACAGAAATGTCCGTCGGTACTTTTAGTCCCACTGATTTGATTTCATGTATCGCGCCGATGGCCACCTGATCGCCTCCGGCGCAAAAAATAGCCGTGGGTGGTTGACGTAAACGGGGGGAGAAAAATAATGAAATGTTCTACCAAGATGGCATTTTATATTCCACTTGTCCCCATCTAAATCTATGTGGTCAGCTGACTGGTTGACGAAGGCCTTTGGCCTCCAGGCGCGGCAGTACTTCCTGCCTGAAGTAAGGAAATTCCTTGGCGTAATCCACAAATGCGAGGGTGGTGCCGGCGATGCCTGTGTCGCTTAATTCTTCAAGCAGATCAGCAATCGTGTCGGGCGTGCCCACTAGAGGAAAGCCTCCGTGTCCCGCCGCCATGCGATCACGGTACAAGGCGAGTGCCTCAGGGGTAAATGACTGCGCATGCATGCCCTGTAGTGTCATCAGATTGTCCACTGCGTCCCAGTCTGCCTGCTCTTCCGAGTACCAGTTCAGGTAGTCCTCGGCTTCCTGTTGGGTGGGGCGACACACCACAGTGCACAGCGTCAGCACATCTACCTTGCGGTTTACACTCGCGGCGCGCTCGGTGATGTCTGCAACTGTCGCTTTGGCTTGGTCAAAGTCAAAAACCGGTGTGAAGAGGAAATCAGCGTTGCGCATGGCAAAGACGCGGCCCTCTTCTGAACCGGCCGCGTTGATGATCGGTATCTTGGGCTGAACGGGGTGGGGCAGGCTGTAGACGCCTTTGCCTTGATAAAAGTCGCCGTCCCAGTCGAAGGCAGTATCCGCAGTCCACAGCTTTTGGATGTAATCGAACCATTCCTGAGCCATAGCGTAGCGGTCGCTGTGGTTGCTCGGCAAGTCGATCCCGAAGGCATCGTATTCCGGTTTATTCCAGCCGGCGACGACGTTCAGGCCGAGTCGCCCCCCCGACATTTGATCGAGGGTTGCCAGTTGCTTGGCCACGACGATGGGGTGATTGAACGCGGTGTGCACGGTGGCAAAAACTTGAATACTCTTTGAGTGTGCCGCGAGCCCAGCAGCCCAGGTCACGGTTTCTAAAACGTTCCCATGAAAGTCGGTTTCACCGCCGTAGCCGATCCATCTAGCTATCGGCAGCATGAACTCGATCCCGGCCTCGTCACATTGCTTGACGAGATCTATGTTGTTTGCCCAGCTATTATCCCATCGCTCAGCCACCTTAGTGACCGCCATACCACTGGAGCAATTTGCAGAGAAGGTTCCCAGTTTGAGTTTGTTTTCGTTGAACATGGGCGGGCGGGCTGTAAGCATGTGCTTTTCTCCTTTATTTGCGGACACCTACGCTGAAGATGCTAACATTTTAAACCTAAAGCTTTAAGTGTGAGATTGACGGCTGAAAGGGGTGGTCAATGTACGCCTGGTGGCAGTACCCATTGTGCTGTCGCCATGGCGGTTAGCTCAACAGAGCTCGCTTTTGGCGCTGCAGTGATTGGGAGAGAGCCATGAACTACTTTCAAGACTTTTATGTCGATCAACGCATTACTTTTGGTCATTATACGGTGACTCAGGCTGAGATTACTGAGTTTGCCGAGCGCTACGATCCACAGGCTTTTCACGTCGATCAGGATCATCCATTGACCATGGAGTTGGGGGGTATCATGGCTAGCGGTTGGCACAGTACAGCGATTTTTATGCGCCTCGCAGTCGACGCTTATCTCGGAGACGCAGCGGTACTAACGTCTCCCGGCGTCGATGCGCTTCGCTGGCTGACCCCGGTGCGAGCGGGAGATGTCATTAGCGGCGTGGCAACTGTCGAACATGCGAGGTTATCTGCCTCCAAGCCGGATCGAGGAATACTGACAACAGGTGTGGTGTTGTGGAATCAGCAGGACATCGAGGTGCTGAAGATGACGACCCACGTTTTTATACGGGTCCGCCCAAATCACTAGAAGTTGCGCCACAATGTTAGGCGCATTGTTTGACCGCTCGCTATTTGACCGCAGTCGCTTCGATCTCGACCAGTGCCTCGTCCTCAATTAGGGCTGAGACCTCAACGACTGACATTGCGGGAAAGTTTTTTCCCATGATGTCCCGATAAGTGCGTCCCACTGCGCCAAGGTCCGCGACATACTGTTGCCGATCTGTGACGTACCATGTCATTCGGGTAACGTGTTCGGGTCCTGCTCCCGCACTTTTTAGAACCGCAACGACGTTTTCTAGTGCCTGCCGGAACTGGCCGATAAAGTCATGGTGCTCAAAGCACTCGTTTTGATTCCAGCCAATCTGGCCTCCGCAAAAAATCATGGAATCGCCTTGAGCGATGACACCGTTGGCGTAACCCTTTGGACGTTTCCAACCCTCGGGTAGCAAGGTTTCGTGCATGCGACATTCTCGGTTTGTAATGACGGAGTGCTGATTATATTTTATACTTAAAATATTCGCCATAAGGCTATAATCACGCGAAAATAGGTCTGGTCCGGTGCCAATGAATCGAGGCTGCCCTAGCGACAGCAGGAGAAGTTGCATGACAAATGCGGTGTGGATTAATTTGTCAGCGGAGCCGGCCATGGTTTGGTTGGAAGCGAAAGGCCTGAGCGAGACGTTTTCGGCGGAGTCGCCTACTTTGGAGCTGCGCGAATATGTTAGGTGTGCGAAGCCTTGTTTTTTTTAAAAAAGGAAATGTCTCGTCACGTTGATCGGGATGCTGCCACGAGACTGAGCAGGAGGGTTTGTTGTGGCTGAACGGTCCTTTACCGAAGAAGTGAAAAAGCTTAGCGCCGGAGACGGAGAAGTCTTCAAAGGGGAAGGTATTCTCGCCATCACTAAGGCCCTGCTCCAGTCCGGCGTTTCCTATGTGGGCGGCTATCAGGGCTCCCCGATCTCGCACTTGATGGATGTGCTCAACGATGCGCAGGGCATTCTTGGTGATTTGGGTGTGCACTTCGAAGCGAACGGGTCCGAAGCCACAGCGGCAGCAATGCTGTCGGCCTCCATCAATTATCCGCTTCGTGGCGCTGTGACCTGGAAGTCAACCGTTGGTACCAACGTCGCGTCTGATGCGCTGTCAAATCTTGCCTCTTCCGGCGTGACCGGTGGTGCCATGGTGATCGTTGGTGAGGATTACGGCGAGGGCTCGAGCATCATGCAAGAGCGTAGCTATGCATTCGCCATGAAAGCGCAGATGTGGCTCCTTGACCCGCGACCTAACCTGCCTAGCATTGTCGATATGGTGGAGAAGGGCTTTGAACTCTCTGAAGCGTCTAACACACCCATTTTCTACATGATGCGCATCCGCGGTTGTCATGTGACCGGCGAGTTTATTGCCCGGGATAATGTTGCACCTGCTTACCACAGCCAGGCGCCGGTAACGCCGAATAGAGAACCTGAGAAAATTATTTTGCCGCCCTTCGTCTATCAGCAGGAGAGGGAAAAAATTGCTGAGAGGTTACCCGCGGCCATCCGCTTCGTCGAGGACAATGCGCTCAATGAATTTTTTCCCGGCCGATACGATTCGGTTGGGGTGATTACCTGCGGAGGCTCATACAATACGGTGATTCGTGCCTTGCAGCGGCAGGGATTGGCAGATGCTTACGGCGGGACCGACATCCCCATTTACTGCCTTAATGTCGCCTACCCATTAATTCCCGCTGAGCTGGTGCAGTTTTGTGCCGGTAAAGAGCAGGTGCTGATTCTCGAGGAAGGGCAGCCAGAGTACATCGAGCAGGGTATTCAGACAGTGCTCCGTCGGCAGGACGTGCAAACGCGAGTTTATGGCAAGGACATCATGCCGATGGCGGGTGAGTATACGGGGCAAGTCATGTTGGAGGGTATTACCCGATTTATTCTGGCAGCCTCGCGACAGGATATTCCGCTTAAGCTCTCGCTGGAGGCTGTACAGGCCGCAGAGACCCCGGTGTCAGACGAGGATATCGGTCGGTTGATGGCAGAGTTGCCGCCGAGACCTGCGGGCTTGTGCACTGGATGCCCCGAGCGTCCCCTTTTTTCTGCCATCAAGCAATTACAGGAGGAGATGGGGCCCTTTCACATCTCCTCTGATATTGGCTGCCACTCTTTCGCTACTGCCGCCCCTTTCAACCTTGGCAACACCATCATGGGCTATGGTCTCTCTCTCGCTAGTTCTTCTGGAATGCGCCATGCGCTGCCACATAAGGCCATCAGTATTATGGGAGACGGCGGTTTCTGGCACAACGGTCTGACGAGCGGTGTGAGCAGCGCGGTATTTAATGAGCACGACGGGCTGCTGATTGTCATCGATAATGGCTACTCGGCAGCGACCGGCGGGCAGGATATTCCGTCGCTGGTTGAGCCCAATCTGATCGCGACTACGCTAGATGCGAAGCAGCCTAAACGTGACACTTGGCAGACCATTGAAGATGCTTGTCGTGGTGCCGGGGTGAAGTGGATTCGCACCGTGAGCACTTACAATATAGACGCCATGAAGGAGACCTTGCGTTTAGCACTCAAGACCGATGCTCCTGGTCTCAAGGTGGTGGTGGCGGAGGGTGAGTGCATGCTCAACCGGCAGCGCCGGATCAAGCCGCTGGTGCGCAGGGCGGTCTCTGAGGGGCGACGCGTGAAGCGCGCGCGCTTCTACATCGACCCAGAGACCTGTACCGGCGATCATGGGTGCATTCGCCTTTCAGGTTGCCCCTCGTTGACTATCCGAGATCATCCGGATCCATTGCGCTCGGATCCCGTGTCTTACGTCGACAATAGCTGCGTCGGTTGTGGTGTTTGCGGGACCAATGCACATTCGGCGGTGCTGTGCCCTTCTTTCTCGCGGGTGGACATGATCTCCAACCCCAATGCTTGGGATCGACTGCTAAACACGACTCGCGTCCGCGTTCGTGAGTGGTGGCGAGTGCGTGATCGGAAGCGCAAGGCGCAACGGCAGTTCTGATGTTCCGAGACGATGGGACCATCAATATGGTGATCGCTGCACTGGGTGGTGAGGGCGGCGGTGTGTTGACCAACTGGCTCATCGCCGTAGCGGAGCGCAGTGGGTGGTGGTGTCAGAGTACCTCGCTCGCTGGTGTAGCACAGAGAACGGGCGCGACCATTTATTATCTCGAGTTTATGCGGCGGAAGGAGGGCGAGCACCCTCCTGTGATGTCGCTGTTTCCTGCGCAAGGCGATATCGACGTAGCGGTTGCCTCAGAAATTGCCGAGGCGGGGCGGATGATTAGCCGTGGTTTTATTTCACCGGACAAAAGCGTGTTGATTGCCTCTGATCATCGGGTATTTGGCATTACGGAAAAAAGTGCAACGGGTGATGGCTCGGTCGACAGAGAACTGATTCTCGAGATGGGTGAGCGCTATGCGCGTGCTTTCGTTCATTTTGATATGTCGGAAATTGTGCAGCGTCACGGGACCGTTATATCAGGAGCATTGCTGGGTGCAATTGCCGGGAGTGGGGCTCTGCCGTTTGAGGCGGACTGCTTTCGCAGTCTGCTTTCCGAGAGAGGGTCCGCGGGGGCCAATCTTGCTGCCTTCGACGAGAGTTACCGGCGGGCCAAATCTGGCGGTGTGGGCGAGTATGTGCCGGAAGAGGTATCGCCCTTCACGCTGCCGGCAGTCAGTAGTCCTTTGGGAGCGCGGTGGCTGCCTCGCCTGGCCGACTTGCCTGAAGTGCTGCATGAGATGGCCTATCACAGCGTGAACAGATTGATCGATTATCAGGACGAGGCTTATGCGGAAGAGTGGTTGGCCCGGCTGTTAGCTGTGATTGATCGCGATGCAGATCAAGAGAGTTGTTCTTTTTCATGTGAAGTCGGGCGGCACCTCGCGCTGTGGATGACGTTTGAAGACATACCGCGAGTAGCGCAACTTAAGATTCGACCGGACAGAGAGGCCATGATTCGCTCTGAGGTTAAAGCGACTCCCGATCAGCCGATGACACTGGCAGAGTTTTTTCACCCACGGATTGAAGAGGTTGCGGCCTTGCTACCACGGAGATGGGGCGAGTCGTTATTGAAGTCGGACATTGCGCGGCGATGGAGCGCTCGGCTCCTTGGGCCTAGAACCTTGAGAACCGACCGTATTAGCATGCAATTAATATTCCGCTGTCTGGCAGGCCTTCGACGCTTTCGACGGTCCACTCTCGGCTACGCACATGAGCGAAATATGATCGACCGGTGGTATAACGCTGCGCTACTTGCTCAAGGACAGGACCGGTCTATGGCGATTGCGGCGCTTGGCGGTATGATCAAGGGTTACGGGGAAACCCGGCATCGTACGACCTCGAGGCTGATGCAGATTCTGGATTATCTCGAGCGGTCGCCTGACAGCGATTCGTGCACCATTACCGCTCTCCACAGAGCGGCCATGAATCCCGATGCAGTCTTTGACCCGAGTGTGGTTTTGCGCCCCAGCCCCGAGCTCGCTTGAATCAGGTTGCCGCANTTAGTCGGGTCATTGCGCCCGGTGTCGCGCTTAGCGTGGTGCTCGCGCTATTCGCGTCCGCCATTTCCCATCGATACGGTGCCCCAGCGATGCTGATGGGACTATTGCTGGGGCTGTCATGTCACTTTCTCGCCACGATGGGTCGCTTTGCGACGGGGTTGGTGTGGGTGTCAGGNCCCTGCCTCCGATTTGGGGTGGCCCTACTGGGGCTCAGGTTTAGCATTGCAGAGGTCGCCGTTCTTGGTTGGCCGGCTGTCAGCGCTGTCTGCGCTGCGGTATTCANGACGCTGGGATTTGGAATTGTCTGGTCACGCGTACTCGGTTGCGACCGGGAGTTGGGTTTGCTGACCGGCGGAGCCGTGGGAATTTGCGGAGCCTCAGCAGCGATGGCGATCAGCGCAGTACTCCCAGAGTCAGAGGCCAAGCAGCGGCAAACCCTTTTTACGGTTATTGGAGTGACCGCTTTCAGCACCGCCGCAATGGTNTTTTATCCCATCGTCGGTGATGTGCTGGGCTTCACTGAGACAGATATGGGGTTTTTTATTGGCGCGACAATTCATGACGTTGCTCAGGTAGTGGGGGCGGGATATAGCGTTTCATCGGAGACGGGGGATCTCGCCACCTTTGTGAAGTTGTTGCGTGTGGCAATGCTTGTGCCGATCGTGATGGCCATCGCATTCCTGTGCCGTGTTTCCGCCGGGCAGGATGGCGCTCATCAGGCTTCCACGCCGGCGATTCCGATGTTCTTGCTTGGTTTCATAATTTTATTTGTGCTGAACAACACGGTGGCGTTACCAGACGCTGTAACCGAGGGAGCGTCTTACTTAGCGACGGGACTGTTACTGCTGGCAGTGACGGCAATCGGCGTTCGGACATCGCTAAGCGAGGTAGCCTCAATCGGTTGGCGACCGATCATCTTGCTCGGAGGGGAGACGCTTTTCCTTGCCGTGATGATTGCGGGTTTATTGCTGCTGGGGATCGTCTGAGATCGCGGGGCGGCGCTCGGCTAAAATATCGATTTCAAATTGCATCACTTTAGTCCTGTACTGGTTGAACGCCTCGTTTCGAGACCGAATTAGACCCCATTTTTCCCGGATCACTCGGTCTGGTTTAGCGATGATTTCATAGGTATAGGTCAAGGTATGCCCGGGTCGAACGGGTTCGAGCCATTGCAGGTCATTTATAGCGACGCCTGCTCCATTGCGCCGACCGTCATTAACACCCTGTGCGTAGACNTCCATGTAATCTACCATCTTGCGCATCCACATGGCTGTAATCAGCCAAGGACTCGCGACAAGGCCCTGCCTGTGGCTATAAAGCGCCTGTTCGGGATTGGTCAACTCAGGCCTAGGATCATATGCCTCGGCGAACTCGACAATTTCCAGCTCACTAAAGGTGTGTGAGCCAAATACATGGAACTCTCCCAACGGAAGGTCTTCAAACCATCTCTCCCTGAGATACAGGGCGGTCATGGTGCGGTTACGACAGTAGGGTCGGCCGCGATGGCAGCGGTTGCCGTCATCGTTGCTACGACCGCTCCGTCGTCGTTGCAGACATCGACTTCCAGTGTCTGGCTGTATGTGCCGGCAATGGAGCTGTCTGCAAGTGATGCGTCAAGTGTAATGCGAACGCCTATTTTCTCGTTCACGAAAGTGGGTCGGCTCCACGTCAAATGACTGACTGAGGTCATTTCTACAAACGGGAGTCCATTATTTAACAAGGTCTGACTTACCAGGCGCGTCGCTAGAGCGGCGATATGCCAGCCGCTGGCGCAGAGGCCTCCGAATATGGATTGCTCTGCTGCATCGGCGTCCAAATGATATGGCTGGGGGTCGAAGCGTGCGGCGAAGGCCACGATGGCGCTTTTATCCAAAGCAATGAGGTCGCTGGTCAGATGGCCGCTGGGGGAGGTGGAGGTTGTCAAAGTAAAGCTCTGCAATGATTGACTGACGCTATTCTAACCCGAAGTCATGGGNGGGTTCTGACCGTCCTTGCTGCGATGAGTTTGGCCGCCACCTCCCTGCGCGACGCTTCGCTTAATGTGTCACGAGAGCAAGAACTCTTAGCGGGCTGCCCGAGCCACCCTCGATTTTAAGAGGCGGACATAAAATGACAGCGCCTGTAGGTGGTAAAAGATCTAGATTGGTCATGCATTGCAGTCCGTATTTGCCGGCACCGTGCATGAAGTAATGACAGGGTAAGGGTGGNTCGAAGCTCATAGCGATACCCGCGTCAGTCCCGACGCACTCTGTGCCAAAACCCANCACATCGCGCTCTTCGATCATCCACTTGACGCATTCGTTGTCTGGTCCCGGATTGTGNGCACCATCTTCNTTGATGTTAGCGATGTTGTCAGAGCTCACGACCATCCGCCAATCAGANCGCATAAACACCCAGCTTCCAGCNGGTATCTTCCCGTGTTCCTCTTCCCACGAAATCAAATGTTCTTTCGTGAGNAAGAAATCTTGATCTTTNGCCACCTCTNTACTGCAGTCCACNACGCAGGCNGGGGCAATGAAGTCTTGGGCCGGTATCGAGTCAACCGTATTGTTNGGCAGNTCTTTACCTGANACCCAATGAATCGGTGCGTCAAAGTGNGTNCCNGTATGCTCATTGAGGGTGATGTTATGCCAGAACCACATCGGTCCGTCCTCGTTATACTGAGAAACTACCTCTTTTTTAAAAGACCACGCCTGCTTAAACTCAGGTGGCAAAGAAATCACCGGGTAGTCCTCTCGCAGTGTTTCCGTTAGATCAACTACCTCGATCCCACCATCCGCAAGATCCTGAACTAAATTCATTAACGTACTCATAGTCATCCCCATAGTTTGCTTGTGCAGTTCCCCATAGCATCGGACATCGACGCCANTGGTCACGGAAAGAACGTGTTGCTCACCGTCTTCCAACTTACCATATTGCTGCCCACGGCAAATTGAGTGAGCCCGAGCGGTTTGCCAAATGAAAAGGCTAATCGCTGCCAGCGATCCGTTTTGCTCTCNGTAGCATGTCGCCCCAGTANGATNTGGGAGTGACAGTGACTTTGAGCAAGGCGCAGGTGAAGTGAACGCCGTGGAATCGTTGAACTCAGCTCTGTGCTAGCTGTGATTAGCAAGTGTCTGCCTCGCAATGATAGTGGTCTGAACTTCACTGGCGCCNTCGTAAATCCGCAGGGCACGAATGTCCNGATAAAGTGCCTCGACGATGTACCCTTTGGTGACGCCTTTTCCACCATGTAGTTGAACGGCCGAATCGATCACCTGCTGCGCCGTCTCAGTGGCGTGATATTTGGCCATCGCTGCCTCTCGGGTGACCCGCTCTGCGGCGCAATCTTTGGTCCAGGCAGCGCGGTAAACCAGTAAAGCGCTGCTATCGACGCCTAGCGCCATTTCGCCAATTTTGGCTTGGACGAGCTGAAGTTCCCCCAGCTTACCGCCGAAGATGTTGCGTTCTGCGGTGTAATCGAGAGTCTCGTCTAGCGCGCGTCGAGCCATACCCAATGCGGCCGCCGCGACGGTGGACCTGAATACGTCCAGTGTTGCCATCGCGATGCCGAAGCCTTTGCCCTCCGGCCCGACTAGATGCGACTTAGGCACTTTGCAATTGTTGAACACCAGGGTCCCGAGAGGATGTGGCGCCACCAGCTCGATTCGTTCCGTGACCTCAAAGCCCGGTGTGCCTGCCTCGACAATAAAACAGCTGATGCCCTTGGCGCCGCCCGTTTCATCAGTTCGCGCAAACACGGTATAAAAATCAGCGATACCGGCGTTGGATATCCAAGTTTTGGTGCCGTTCAGGACCCAGTGGTCTTCCTCCTGACGCGCTCGGCAGGACATCGCGGCCACGTCAGAGCCCGCTTCGGGCTCTGAAAGGGAGAAGGCTGCAATCTTCTCGCCGATGGCGACGGGATTAAGATACGTTCGCTGTTGCTCATTGTCGCCAAATAAAGAGATGGGTCCGCTGCCTAATCCCTGCATCGCAAAAGCGAAATCGGCTAGGGCATTGTGGCGCGCGAGCGTTTCACGGATCAGACAAAGGCTTCTTACATCCAGCCTTTCATGAACGCCGCCTGCGCTGGCGGGCACAGCATATGTTGTGAAGCCGGCATCTCCCAGTGCTTTGACGATCACTTTGCAAGTGCCATCTAAATCGTGATGCTCATTCGCTGTCAGGGTAGCAAGATGTTGGTTGGCCCAATTGTCGAGCCGCGCGGCAAGCTGCTGGTGCTCATCCTCAAAGAAAGGCCACTGCAAGAAGGTCTTATCGCTCATCAAGTCTTCTCCTGAAGAGTTACCATCGCGTTAATCACCCTCGAATACGGGCTGCTGTTTGTCCACGAACGCGTTGTAGGCACGACGAAAATCCTCGGTCTGCATGCAAATCGCTTGCGCCTGCGCCTCGCACTCAATCGCCTGGTCAACAGACATGTTCCACTGCTGATGCAGTTGGGTCTTCGTGATGCCGTTAGCGAACGTAGGACCGTCAGCGATACGTTTTGCGGCGGTTTTTGCGTCCGCAAGAGGTGTTGCGCTTAGGCCATTAAAGAACCCCCAGCGCTCGCCTTCGTCGCCGCTCATTGAGCGGCCAAAGTAGAGCAGTTCGCTTGCACGACCCTGGCCGATAATGCGGGGCAGCATGGAACATGCGCCCATATCACAGCCCGCGAGTCCGACACGGTTAAAGAGAAAGGCCACCTTGGCGTTCTCACTGGCGTAGCGTAGGTCACTCGCCATCGCAATGATGGCGCCTGCGCCCGCACAAATTCCTTCGACGGCACTGATCACAGGCTGCCGACAGGCTCGCATTGCTTTGACGAGATCGCCCGTCATGCGTGTAAAGGCCATCAGCTCTTTCATATTCATTTTGGTGAGCGGCCCGATAATTTCATGCACGTCGCCCCCGGAGCAGAAATTACCGCCTGCTCCGGTGATGACCACAACGTCAACGTCCGACGCATAAACCAGATTACGGAACAGATCCCTGAGTTCCGCATAGGAGTCAAAGGTCAGCGGATTTTTGCGTTCGGGTCGATTCAGCGTAATGGTCGCCACGCGATTATCACACTCCCATTGAAAGTGTTCCGCTTCATAGCTGGCGAGTGAGGTTGTCTGCATAATCTTTTCCCTGTGTCAGGCGGTACCGCCACCGTCTATTGCGACCGCTTGTCCTGTGACGCTGGCCGCACCATCGCTGCACAACCAGCTTACCGCGCTTGCGACTTCCGACGCATCAATCAGGCGACCCTGTGGATTGCTCTCTGTAAAGTGCTGCATGGCCTCTCCCTCGGTCCGACCGGTTTTGGTGACGATTCCCGAGATGGCTTCCCTTACGATATCAGTATCGACATATCCAGGGCAGATCGCGTTGACGGTGATGCCCTGCGTTGCAACCTCGAGTGCCAGTGCGCGCGTGATACCGAGAACGGCGTGTTTCGATGCGCAGTAGCCGCTGACGTAGGGGAATCCGCGCAGTGACGCAACACTACCGATATTAATAATACGGCCCCATCCCTTGTCCAGCATGGTCTCGAGCGCGATCTGACTGCAGTGGAACACGCCGTTGACGTTCACATCCATCGTTCGCTGCCAGTCGGCGAAATCTACGCGATGAAAGGGCGCTGTTGGCGCCATACCTGCGCAGTTCACCAGGATCTCGATATNGCCGAATCGCTTNCTCGCGGCNNTGAAGGCCGCNGTCATNCCGGGCCTGTCGGTAACATCGCCAGTGACNGCCTGACTCCTCNCGCCCAGAGATGCCGACAACGTTTCCAAGGGCTCGANCCGTCGACCGANCAGCGTGACTCGGTNCCCTTCAGTATGTAGCTGNCGACTAATCGCTTCNCCAATGCCCGTGCCNGCACCTGTGATCATGNCGTGTCGGCTCATGAGGTCGTCTCGCGCTCACGTTCCGCCAGGNTGTAGGCCTGACGATGGCCCAGNAAGTANTGGTGCTGNTCGACAGCNCCGGGNCCTTTATANCCTAGCTCCGCTGCAGCATGNAGCGTCCANTTGGGGTCTGCTANGTGNGGGCGCGCCAGACAAACCAGATCGGCCCGCCCNGCCGCGATAATGCTGTTGACGTGATCAGTTTCGTAGATGTTNCCCACNGCNATGGTNGGCACNCCGCCATCATTGCGGATAATNTCNGACAGCGGCGTNTGAAACATNCGCCCGGGCNNAGGCTGGGCGGAGTGACTGGTNTGNCCTGTNGAGACATTGATNATGTCAGCNCCNGCATCAATAAAGGCTTTNGCGATTAACAGNGCCTCTTCCTCGGTAATGCCNTNGTCGCCCATCCANTCNTGNGCGGAGATNCGCACTGACATGGGTTTNTCTTNGGGCCANGCNGCTCGCATAGCACGACATACGGTGACNGGGTAGCGCAGCCGGTTCTCGAGAGAGCCGCCATATTCATCGTCACGGTGATTTAAAACCGGAGTGACGAATGAGGAGAGAAGGTAGCCGTGTGCCGCATGCATCTCGATCATGTCGAAGCCCGCTTCATCTGCGCGCCGCACCGCGGCGACGTGCTGCTCAAGAACACTCTCCATGTCCTCTTCAGTCATCGCCCTGGGCACGGGACTGTAGGTGTCAAATGGCACCGCACTGGCTGAGAGCAGCGGCCATCTCTCGTGTTCAGGTAGGGGCTCGTCGAGAATTTTCGGGTCCCACTTCCAGGGTTCTAGGGTCGATCCTTTAGGGCCTGCATGGCCAATCTGGATCGCCATTTTAGCTTCGGTATGCCGGTGAACGAAATCAGTGATACGACGCCAAGCAGTGGTATGTGCCTCGCTCCAAATACCTGTGCAGCCGGGAGTAATGCGCCCATCCGCGCTGACGTTGGTCATCTCTGTATAGACTAGTGCGGCACCACCCTTNGCCAGGCCTCCGTAGTGCACGAGGTGCCACTCGTCGGGTATGCCGTCTGTGGCGCTATACATGCACATGGGCGACACGCAAACCCGATTCTGCAATGTCATGTTTCGGAGTGAAAAAGGCAGGAACATCGGGGGCAGGGGNTCGTTAGCCGCCTCGCNGATGTGTCGCTTGGCCAGGTGTGTCTCCATCGAATCCAGCCATACTTTATCGCGCAGGCGCAGATTTTCATGGCTGACCCGCTGACTGCGTGTCAGCATCGAATAGTTGAACTGTTTTAAGTCAAATGCATCGATATAGCGCGGAACATTTTCAAACCAAATCATGGCATTGCGAGCACTATTTTGCAGCCGCAGCACATCAATTTTGCGCTCTTCTTGGTAGTTCGTCAGCGCAGAGGCAATTGATTCTCCACTGTCTAGGTGGTGCGCAAGCGAAATAGCATCTTCCAATCCTAGTTTCGTTCCAGAGCCGATAGAAAAATGAGCGGTGTGAGCCGCGTCTCCGATTAAAACAATGCGATCGTCTTTGATCCAGTTGTCACAATAGACTGCGGGAAAGTTAATCCAAGCCGACCCTCGCACGTGTGCCGAATTGGTGAGCAAGCTGTGACCATCCAGATACTTCTCGAAGATTCGGCGGCAGGTCTCTGCGCTCTCTTCGTGAGACATCTCCTCGAAGCCCAGCGCGTCATAGACCTCGGGTGTCGCCTCGACGATAAAAGTTGAGGTGTTCTCGTCGAACTGGTAAGCGTGGGCCCAGATCCAGCCATGATCGGTGCGCTCGAAAATGAAAGTGAATGCATCCCGAAACGTCTGATGCGTCCCCAGCCACACGAATTTGTTTGGCCGAGTTTCAACAGTGCAGCCGAATTCGTCCAAATAGGTATTGCGAATTTTCGAGTTAAGGCCGTCGCTGGCAACAATGACGTCGGCGTCAGCGAATCGGGTGTCGATATCCTCTAAGCCTATCTCCTGCTCAAAGTGAAGCGCCACGCCTAGCTCTGCGGCCCTCTCGTGCAGGAGCTGCAGGAAGCGCTTTCGACCCAGGCCGATGAAGCCGTGACCGCCAGACCGCTCGACTTTGCCAGATACATGACAATCAATCAGATCCCAATGAATGAACTCGTTNACGATGCGCTGAGCGCTCACAGNGTCGTTGATCGAGATGTTGTCGACCGTTTGGTCCGAAAATACGATTCCCCATCCGAATGTGTCGTCGGGTTTATTACGCTCGTAAACTTCAATCTCGTGATCGGGATTGCGGAGTTTTAGGCTAATCCCTAGGTACAAGCCGGCGGGCCCACCTCCGAGACAGATGACTTTCACTATGTGCTCTCCTATATGACGTAATGCCGGGAACGTTTTAAATATAAAATGATTCGACTAGTATAAAGGAAACATTTTATGTTTAAAATATCTACAACATATTTCTCGCACGAGTAATGCGCTATGGATTCAATCAGCGTTCAAGAACCATTTGATCATGAGTCACGGGTAGAGCAGAGCGATCATCAGGCGATCCGATTGTGGCTGAGGTTACTGACCTGCACCAATTTGATTGAGCGGCACCTGAGGAATCGGCTGCGAGCCGAGTTCGACACCACCCTGCCCAGATTCGATTTGATGGCGCAGTTGGCGCGAGAGCCGGAGGGGCTCACGATGGGTGATCTGTCTCAGAGAATGATGGTGTCAGGCGGGAATGTATCCGGTATTGCCAGTCAGTTGCAGGCCGAGGGATTGATCAGTCGGGAGCCCGTCTCAGGCAATCGTCGTGCCTTCTGTGTCACCCTCACTGCATTAGGTGAAAAGCGATTTGCTGAGATGGCCTCGGCACATGAAGCCTGGATAGTNAATTGCTTGGCNGAGGTGAGCGGTGCGGANCATGAGCACATGATGTCAATGCTGAAACAGATCAAGGTAACCGTGGGCGGCATCGAGGACTAGTATCGTGTGGAAGCCGCCAGAGCGAATTAAATATCAGACCACTGTTGAGCAGTGGCCTACCAAGCAGGAGGCCGAAACGAGTCATGTTTACTNGGCGCTATCTGCCCCGAATCTGTCCCTCGAGCAACGCACGTGGATTCCCGCGATGGTGCCATGGCGTGCCAGTGAGGAAGGTGACGTGACGCAGAACGTGATCGATTGGTATGTGCGTTTTGCGGANGGCAGGCCGGGCGCTCTCGTCGTTGAGGCAACCGGTATACGAGACATNCCCAGCGGACCGCTNCTNCGGATTTCAGACGACCGCTATATCGCCGGCCTGCAACGACTGACTGATGCGGTGNAGGAGGCGAGTAANGGCAGAACCCGTTTGCTAATCCAGCTCATCGATTTTCTAACTATCCGGCGCCGACCGGAAGCAGAGGCCTTTTTTATGCGGTTTCTGACGGTGACAGCAGCGCATCGACGAGCCTTGCAAATGGAGCATGCGAGTGAGGCGGAGGTAAGGCAGCGCTTGGCGTCGTTAAGCGATACAACGTTGGAGGCGGTGCTGTCGTTGCGGGAGCTTGAGTCACTGCGCCAAGGCTATCGCGAGCGTATCACTGACACGCATTTGTCGGNGGTCGCGGCTCTGCCTGAGACGCTACCTACGCTGTTCAGTCAAGCCGCTAAGCGAGCGAAAGCGGCCGGATTTGATGGTGTGGAGTTGCACTACGCTCACGCCTACACAATGGCGTCTTTTTTGTCCGCCACCAATACCCGGACCGATGGATACGGCGGCAGTCGAGAGCAGCGTGTGCGATTGCCGCTTGAAGTTTATGAGGCGGTGAGGGCGGCGGTCGGTGAAGATTATGCGGTCGGCTGTCGGTTCCTCAGTGATGAAACGATCGCCTTCGGGAGCGACGTTGATGACGCCTGCTTTTTTGCCAGAGAATTTGCCCGAGCCGGCATGGATTTTTTGAGCTTGTCTAGAGGCGGTAAATTTGACGATGCCAAGCAACCCAAAGTTGGATGGGCCGCCTATCCTTATACCGGCCGGAGTGGNTATGAATGCATGCCCTCTTATGTATCTGACGAGCAAGGTCCCTGGGGTCGAAATACAGAGCCTGTTGCGTCAGTGCGAAATGCGGTGCGGAGTGCAGGGTTTGTGACGCCCGTCATCTCGACGGGCGGGATTCATAGTTTCGATCAAGCAGAGTCATTACTTGCCGAGGGTAAGGCCGACGTCGTAGGGCTTGCGCGACAAGCATTGGCCGATCCGGATTGGTTCGAGAAGGTGCGTCTCGGCCATGGCGAGGAGGTTGTGCTCTGTCGCTACAGCAATTACTGCGAAGGCCTCGATCAAAAGCACAAGCAGGTCACCTGCGAGCTGTGGGATCGCGCGGCGCTTGATGCGCCCGATGCGGTGCTGGCCTCTGATGGGAAGCGTCGCCTGATAGCGCCTAAATGGTTCCCTGGAGGTACTTAAGCCGAATTCAGACGGCCCGCATTGCTGCCAACGCGACGTTAGACCCCTTTTTGGNGCNACCCCCCATNACCCTAATGGGTATGGTGTAGAGATGAGGATTCATGCAGGATGCTTGGCGTAGAGGGGCGACCTGAACGGTCGCCTTCGTNGTGCTTCGCTGAGCCGTCAGTGTGGTGACGGTTTGTCGACGTCCTTGAGAACGACTGCATTGGAGTAGATTGCATGAAACCCGAGCTCTCAGACCAAAGTTTGCTGAAGACGTCGTCATATGTGGCTGGCCGCTGGGTGGCCAGCGCTGGTCCTAGTCTCGCAGTGACGAACCCTGCTACGGGAGAGATCGTAGCCGAGGTGAGCACTGTTAACCGATCGGGCACCGAAGAAGCTATTTCAGCTGCCCATGACGCTATGACGAGCTGGCGAGAAGTGCCCGCCAAGGCCCGCGCACAGGTGCTTCGTCGCTGGTTTGACCTGATGATGGCGCATCAGGATGATTTGGCCGTCATCATGACGACTGAGCAGGGCAAGACGCTTGCGGAGAGCCGAGGCGAAGTGGCGTACGGTGCGGCGTTCATGGAGTGGTTTGGCGAGCAGGCCAAGCGAATCGACGGCGATGTGATTCCCGCACCCTCGGGCGACAAACGGGTTATCTGTATCAAGCAACCAGTGGGGGTTGTCGCGGCGATCACCCCTTGGAATTTCCCTAACGCCATGATAGCCAGAAAGGCCGCTCCTGCATTGGCTGCGGGCTGCGCGATCGTGATTAAGCCAGCATCGGAGACGCCTCTGTCTGCGCTGGCAATGGCAGAGCTGGCAGAGCGAGCAGGCGTCCCTGCGGGTGTGCTGAATGTGGTGGTTGGGTCTTCCTCTGAGATTGGCCCCGCGCTTACCGACAGCCCACTCGTGAGAAAGCTTACATTTACGGGTTCGACCGAAGTGGGTATTCAATTGGAGCAAGCCTGTGCTGCGACCCTTAAGCGCACATCAATGGAGTTGGGTGGTAACGCACCCTTTATTGTATTCGNGGATGCTGATATCGAGGCGGCCGTTCAGGGCGCGCTGATATCCAAGTATCGGAACAGTGGGCAGACTTGTGTCTGTACCAACCGCATTCTGGTGCAAG
Source organism: Halieaceae bacterium (assembly GCA_002683335.1). GTDB lineage: Bacteria > Pseudomonadota > Gammaproteobacteria > Pseudomonadales > Halieaceae > Luminiphilus. The sequence goes on along the minus strand of NYTE01000017.1, from coordinate 18,783 downwards.
CGTCGATTCACGATGAATTTGTCGAGAGATTGGTGGCGGCAACGGCCGCTCTCAAGATGGGAAATGGACTTGACGAGGGGGTGGCGCAAGGGCCCTTAGTGAACGTGGGTGCGGTAGAGGAGGTTGAGCGCTTGGTTCGCCTGTCTACCGCAGCGGGCGCAAAAGTGGAGCTCGGTGGTGCTCGCTCGGAACTGGGGCCCTGTTACTTTATGCCTACGGTGCTGACGAGTGTGACGCCGGAAATGGCGGTGTTTCGAAACGAAATCTTTGGTCCGGTGGCGCCAGTAACCGCGTTTGCCGATGAGGCTGATGCCATTGAGTTGGCGAATGACACCGAGTTTGGTTTGGCCTCGTATTTTTACACGCGAGATATCGGGCGGGTCTGGCGGGTGGCAGAAGCGCTGGACTACGGCATGGTGGGCATTAATGAGGGTATTATTTCCAATGAGATGGCGCCTTTTGGTGGCATTAAGGCGTCCGGTTCGGGGCGCGAGGGCTCCAAGTACGGTATCGACGACTACCTCGAGATCAAATACATCTTGATGGGCGGACTTGATCGCTAACGGGCACGACGCGGATCTGCACATCAGTAGCTGATGTTGTAGCAGTCCACCTATTTGAGTAACAGGGAAGGGTAATGACGATAGATCTTAATGAGTTTCGACAGGCTCTGGGTCGGTTTGCTACCGGGGTCTGTTTGGTGACGGTAAGCGACCTTGATGGGGGACCGCTTGCGACCACAGTGAATTCATTTTCTTCAGTCTCTCTCGACCCCGCCTTGGTGCTCTGGAGTATTCAAAATAGCTCTGATCATTTGCAGATTTACACCGAGTGCCAACACTTTGGCATCAGCGTGTTGGGCGAGGAGCAGGCGGCGCTGTCGGGACACTATGCGCAGCGTGGCAGACACGGGGCATTGCCGGAGCATTTTTCTGTCGGGTCGCAGGGTGAGCCTCAGCTTATCGACGCACTGGCGCACTTCAGTTGCAGGACCTACGCGGTATATCCCGGGGGCGATCACCAGATTATTGTCGGCGAGGTTGTCGCCTTTGGCTCCACGACGGCCGAGCCACTGGTCTTCTTTAGTGGCGGATATCGTTCATTGAACAGACCATAAGCTCGGCGGTTATACCCCATTCATAAACGTCTCGTGATCGATAATACCGAGTGCTCTGACATCCCGGAGAGCATTCGCATAGGCGACCAGCAAGTCTAAGGCATACTCGCTACGCGCGGCGAATCGAGCCTGCAGGGCTTCATCGTTGAGAGTTTCGTTTTCATTGCAGATAGCCTTCACCTGCCGGGCGATGAGGTTTTCAGGAAGCCAGCACAGTCGATTGTTCTTGTAGCTGCTCATTCTGAGCTCAGCGATCACATAGGCGCCGCCATCGGTAGCTGAAACAGCGCAAGGCAGGGCGGGCTTATGAGACAGCTCACTACCAGCGGCCCAGAGCAGCAAAAAATTTTTCAGCGCAGCGGGAACCATACCGTGCCACTCGGGTGCGATCATCACGAAGGCATCGCTGCTATCAAGCTGCGCTTTGAGCGCGGGTAGCTCGGACCATTGCTCGCCCTGACTCCATAGCATCTCGTCCCACAGGGGCAGTGGAGTTTTCCCCAGATCCAGTGTCCAGGTGCCAATACCGCCGCGACGCTCTAGTGCTGCCGCAATAAAGTGGCCCACCTTTGCGCTCTGTGAATCCTTTCGGTGACTGCCAGTGATAATGCCAATTCGCATATCAGTTGTGCTTAGTCAGCGAGTTCTGCGTTAAAAAGCTCCAGAGTGCGAGCCTTCGCCAGCGTTGCCGAAGAGGCGTCGTAGGAGCCGCGCTGGTCGCAATTAAAGCCATGGTCCGCGGCGTAGATGTGAACCGCCAGGTCGGGCTGTTTGCTCTGTAATGTGGCAACCGAGTCCATCGGAATATGCGCGTCGAGTTCGCCAAAATGGAGAATGATCGGGCAGCGCGGTGTCAGTTCGGCGTTGTCTGGTATTCCGCCGCCATAATAGGCAGACGCCGCAGCGACCTGTTTCAGGTTGCAGCTCGATANCCACGTGAGCAAACCGCCAAAACAATACCCGACAACGCCGACTTTTCCATGCTGCGCGGCAACGTCTATGGTCGTCTGCAGATCCGCTAGCGTTTGTGCCATGTCGAGTTTTTGAAAGGCTAATTCAATTCCGGTACCCATGTCTTCCTCGGTGTAGCCCAACTCTACATTGCGCTCGAGGCGATCGAAGATGGCTGGCGCAATCGCGTAGAAACCCTCGCTAGCATAGCCGTCAACGACCGACCGAATGTGGGAGTTCACACCGAATATTTCCTGAATCACTACGACGGCGCCCTTGGCGGCNCCTGCAGGGCTCGCTGCGTATGCGCCCAGTTCAAAACCGTCTGCGCAGTTAATGGTAGTAGCGGCCATGTTGGTCTCCTTTTGGCGATGTATTGCTGCGATGGATCGCTATTGTGACGGTAGTGACTCGCGATTGGAAACCCTACCTGCAGGCCCGGGTTGAGGTCTGTTTAGCATNGATTCCGATGTGTCGCTNTTTTCAATCTATGGCCCGGCGATTAAACTTTGCCATACACACTNATGGGTGNCCCCATATGGCGCCATTGAAGACAATGATTACCGCAATGGAACTGTCGGAATTGCTGGAGCGCCGCGAGGTCAAGGTGCTGGACGCTTCTTGGTACCTCCCCACAGAGGATCGCTGCCCCCATCAGGAGTTTGCAGATTGCCGAATTCCTGAGTCTCGATTTTTTGATATTGATCGGATCGTTGATCCTACTCACTCGTGTCCCCATATGTTGCCGAGTGCCCGGCAGTTTGCGCAGCACGTCGAAGCACTGGGTGTGGGAAGTGAAGATCTGGTGGTCCTCTACGATCGCAANGGGTTGTTCTCGGCGCCGCGTGCCTGGTGGATGTTCCGCGTTTTTGGTCATGATCAAGTGCGCATATTGGTGGGGGGGTTTCATGCTTGGCGGCTANCCAGTCTCCCGACCGAGTCAGGNGAGGTTTCTGTAGGCGACGCAGAGTCGCGCTTCAAAGCCGATTACCAACCGCAATGGGTCGCCGATAAACAACGCGTGCAGGCAGGAATAGGTGCCACTGGCTTACTTACGCTTGATGCGCGCTCTCCAGCGCGGTTTGCGGGGGATGAGCCAGAGCCTCGACCGGGAGTTCGTCCTGGCCACATACCGGGTTCGCGAAACCTGCACTATGCGCAACTAGTGGCTGACGGAGGGCAGGGCCTAAAATCAGAAGGGGAGTTGAAACGGCTTTTTACGGACGTTGGGGTCGATCAGGTCGACACAGTGATTACCACCTGCGGATCCGGTATTTCGGCCTGCATATTGGCTTTGGCGCTGCATGAGATCGGTCTGTCACCGACTTCGGTATACGATGGTTCTTGGGCAGAGTGGGGCGCCGACTTGTCCTGCCGGGTGCAGAAAGGGTGAGAGAAGGCGCCCAGTCTGGTATCTTCCCGCGCGTCGTCGTGTGCTGAATAAAGATGAAAAAACGGTACGTCATTGGTAATTGGAAAATGCATGGCAGTCGCTCCAAGGTTGCTACCTTTTCCCAACAGCTGCGTATTGCGCCGGGGACCGACGTGATGGTGGCGATTGCGCCTCCTTATCCCTACCTAGGCGCATGTGCAGATTTGCCCACTGGCTGTGGTCTGGCTGGACAAGACTGCTCGGCACACGATAACGGGGCCCATACGGGAGAGGTGTCTGCCAGTATGTTATTGGAGTGGGGTTGCCAGTGGGTCATTGTGGGTCACTCGGAAAGGCGCACTGATCTTGCAGAATCGGATCAGTTGATCGTGGACAAGCTGAGTGCGGCGATCCGTGCCGGCCTGACACCCGTTTTGTGCGTTGGCGAGAGTTTGGCTGTGAGAGAGTCGGGGCAGGAGGAGGTCGCGGTCCGGGCACAGCTGCAAGCGGCCTTGAGTGAGATTTCGCCGGCGTCACTTCTAGTTGCGTATGAGCCGATCTGGGCAATTGGCACTGGGGTAACAGCATCACCTGAGCAAGCGGACGCCATGCACGCAGTGATTCGGAACGAGCTTACAGGCCTGATGGACGATGGCGCGGCAGTGCCCCTGCTCTACGGCGGCAGCGTTAACCCAAACAATGCCGGCGCGCTCTTTGANTGCCCCCACGTGGATGGGGCGCTGGTAGGCGGCGCATCTCTTGATGGGGCGTCCTTTTCAAAGATAGTTGAGGCCGCGCAGGCCCGCCTGAGGCACTGATATGCAGATAGATCCCAATACCCCGGTGCTACTCGGGGCGGGGCAGTTTACTGAGCATCTCGATGACAATTTTATCGGCATGATGCCGGAAGACTTGGCCGCTAAGGCTTGCGAAGCCGCGTTGGCTGACACGGGCGCTGGGGGAGCACTCAGACGAATGGTTGATCGCCTCGTGTGTGTCAGGATGTTCGCGCATTCTGTACCAGATGCGTTCGTGCCCACCATAGCCCCGTTCGGTCACAGTACCAGTCCCCCTTTGTCGATCCTCAATCGCTTGCAGCTCCCCAGTGCGAGTGCAATTTATACGCGCGCTTGTGGCGATGAGCCGCAGCGTCGGGTTTTTGAGTTGGGTGCAGCGATTCAGAAGGGAGAAATAAGAGCGGCGATGATTTGCGGCGCTGAAGCGCTGGCAACCTCACGTCACTTTCAAAAAGTCGGAATGACGGCGGACTGGAGTGATTCCCCTGAGGGCGAAACCGATGATCGTGGTCCGGGCTTGGAATTATTATTTGATCCAGAGTTTAATCGCCATGGCGCATTTGCGCCCATCGATATTTATCCGATACAGGAGCAGGCGCGTCGTGGTGAGCTGGGGCTTGACAAACGGAGCTATCGTGATCAGCTTGCTCGCCTCATGGGTCGCTTTAATGAGGTCGCTGCGGCCAACCCCTTTTCCATGTTTCCNGCGCCGATGTCTGTCGACGANATCGGTTCGGAGACATCGAATAACCGACTGATCGGTGACCCTCATCTAAAGTCTATGGTGGCCAAGGATGGCGTTAATCAGGCAGCGGCATTGGTATTGACCAGCTTTGCTGTCGCAGAGTCCCTCGGTGTCTCTGACAGGGCGATTTATTTGCATGGCCATGCCGCCGCGTCAGAGCCGGTGGTGTTGGAAAGACCGTCGCTCGGCGGCGCAGCTGCCATGCAGTATGCCTATGAGACGGCTTTGGCAGGCGCCGGTGTGACGCCAGGCGAAATAGGCGCAGCAGATTTATATTCTTGTTTTCCTATCGCCGTATGGGTGGCGATGGACGCTTTGGGGATAACATTGGATGACCCGCGGCCGCTGACACTGACCGGTGGGTTGCCCTTTTTCGGCGGCCCCGGCAATAACTATTCAACCCATGGTATCGCCGAGATGGTGCACTGGCTTCGCAACCAAAAGCGGCCAAGTTATGGCGTCGTTGGGGCAAATGGAGGTTTTCTCTCCAAGCATGCGGTCGGCGTTTATGGCAATGTGGGCGCCGCGTTTCCGGACCCCGTTCCCGAGCCCTCCGTGGTCGATGCGGTGGAGATCGTCGAGCGGCCCGACGGGTTTGGAATCATTGAGAGCTATACCTTTCAGGTGAAAGGCAATAAAGCGCGTGCCATTGTCGTGGGTCGGCAAGTTTCGGATCGGCGGCGTTGGGTGGCCGTTGCCGACCCAGAGGACAGCGACCTTCTTGCATGGTTCAGAGACGATGACCCACTGGGAGTCGAGGTTGAGGTNAGGCCGGGCGAGCGGAATATCGTGCGTAGACGCACCCAATAACAGTTTTTATTTAAGGGAAAAAAGGGAGTTAACCTATGGATATGAATGGAAAAATTGCAGTTGTTACCGGCGGTGCTTCTGGCATCGGCCAAGCCGTGGCAAGGCGGTTGGCAGAAGCCGGTGGCAAAGTCGCCATTTTTGACCTCAATGAAGATGCGGGTCAGGCGATGGTTGCAGAACTCGGTGCTGACAACTGTGTGTTTGCCAACGTCAATGTGGTGGACGAAGCATCTGTGAGGGCCGGTATTGAGGCGACGGTCACTGCGATGAGCGCGATTCATGTGAACGTTAACTGCGCTGGTATTGGGAATGCCGCAAAAACTTTGGGCAAAAATGGGCCGTTCCCGCTGGATCTCTGGAACACGGTTATTGCCGTCAATCTCACCGGTACTTTTAACGTGTTGCGGTTGTGTGCGGAGGTCATGGCGAAAAACGAACCGGTGACTGATGACGGCGCGCGCGGAGTCATTATNAACACCGCCTCGGTCGCCGCTTACGAGGGACAAATGGGACAGGCCGCTTACAGCGCAAGTAAGGGTGGAATCGTGGGCATGACGCTGCCCATTGCGCGGGATCTTTCGACGATAGGCATCCGCGTAAACACGATCGTGCCCGGTTTGATTAACACACCGTTATTTAACGGGCTGACTCCCGAGTTTGTGGAGTCGCTTTCCCAATCTGTGCTGTATCCGAAGCGACTTGGCAGACCTGAGGAAATTGCCCAGTTGGCTGCGGCCATTGTTGATAACGACTACATTAACGGCGAATGTATCCGCATGGATGGCGGCATTCGCATGCAACCGCGCTAAAAAGGAGAGGAATCATGAGCGAAGAATCAACAGTACTCACCGATGACGCCGATGGCGTGCTTGTCATTACGATCAATCGCCCCCAGGCAAAGAATGCAGTCAACCGCTCGGTTGCCGAGGGCGTTGCTGCAGCACTAGACCGTCTCGATAACGACGAGGCACTTCGCGTTGGCATCGTAACCGGTGCCGGTGGCACATTTTGCGCCGGTATGGACCTCAAAGCATTTGTCTCAGGCGAATTTCCGGCCGTCGAGGGTCGTGGTTTTGGCGGGATGACAGAGCGCTCTGCAGACAAGCCGCTGATTGCTGCGGTGGAGGGTTATGCTCTTGCAGGTGGCTGTGAGTTGGCAATTGCCTGTGATCTTATTGTTGCCGCCGATAATGCCAAGTTTGGGATCCCTGAGGTGAAGCGGGGCCTGGTCGCGGCGGCAGGTGGTNTGGTGAGGTTGCCTTCGCAGATCCCTTATCGTGTCGCAATGGAACTTGCGCTCACCGGTGAATTTATGGGGGCTGACCGGGCCATGGCAATGGGTTTGATTAACCAGCTCACGGCTCCGGGTGAGGCGCTCGCTACCGCTCGTGCATTAGCCGCACAGATCGCGGAAAACGGACCGCTGGCAGTGAAGGTAAGTAAGGCCATCATTAAGGCATCACGAGACTGGAGTGACGACGAGGCTTTCACGAAGCAGCACGCCTTAACACAACCGGTATTTACCAGCGAGGATGCGATCGAAGGTGCAACTGCCTTTGCCGAAAAACGTAAGCCCCAGTGGACGGGTCGTTAACGCGTGGCGGTCGGATAGGATGATCTGGCCCGTGGCGGACCGCCAGCCGGGTTTTTTGATACGGGGGAGGAAGTATGAGCAATACTGAATTCGATGCGCTTCGCAAGGTGCTTGCCCATGATCTGATGCAGGTCTATGTGCGACTGATTCTGCTGCTCGCCGTGGTCTGGTTTTCTGCAGAGACTTTTGCCCCATTTCTTCCCCTGATGTTATGGGCGTTGATTCTGGCTGTATCGCTCAATCCGCTCAATCAATGGTTATCTCACCGCCTGCACATTGGCGGGGGTAAATCAGCGTTCGTGTTGGTCGCGCTAGGACTGATCATTGGCGGTGTGCCGGCGGTGCTGTTGGGCCTGTCTTCCGCGGATTATTTAAGGGAATGGATCGCGATACTCAGTGAGCGGAGCGTGATGGTTCCCGAAGCAAACCCTCAGGTGGCGGCGTGGCCGTTGGTCGGTCCTGCGCTGTATGAGTTGTGGCAGAGTGCTCACGAGGATTTGATGTCAGCCGCCAAAATTGTTCAGCCCCAGTTGCTTACGGGAGGGAAAGTGCTGTTGGGCGCTGTTGCCAATACCCTTTTGGCTCTTGTGCTTTTTTTCATCGCCCTGCTGATTGCGGGGTTCATGATGGCTTATGCAGAACAGGGGGCCCAGCAGGCGCGCCGTATGCTGGCGACCTTCGCGGATGCCGCTCGTGGTGAGGAAATTCAGGATCTGGTTGTGGCTACGGTGCGATCGGTTTCAAATGGTGTTGTGGGCGTGGCATTTTTGCAGGCGTTGGCGCTTGGTATCGGCTTTCTTATCCTGGGTGTCCCGGCTGCAGGTGTATTGGCATTCCTTGTATTGTTTCTTGGAGTGCTGCAGTTGCCCAGCTCTATAGTGGTTTTGCCCGTCATTGCCTGGATTTGGCTGGTAAGCGGAATTCCCACAATCGCGGCGACGTTGGGTTCTTTTTACCTGATTGCGGCAGGCTTGGCTGATGGGCTCCTCAGGCCCTACTTACTAGGGAGAGGCGTAGAAACACCCATGCCAGTTGTATTGATTGGCGCCCTAGGTGGCATGGCCGCAGAAGGTCTAATAGGCTTGTTTGTCGGTGCGGTAGCGCTATCGGTAGGTTACAAATTGCTCATGTCTTGGGTTGAACATAGCGTATCCGAGCAGCAGGTTTTGGAAGCCAACGTCGGGTCTTCTGACGATTGAGATGACGATACGCGTGGTCCGCAAGCAGCTGCTTGCCGTATCGCAGAAGTATTATCCGAAATCTAAGAATACAATGAATATGATTGCGTTTTACACAGTGATGGCCGCAGTGCTGTCGGTGATGCTGACGGCGTGCGTCGTGCCGGATGGCAAGGTAGAGGACCCGGTTAGGATCCAAACCAGTTCTGGTCAGGTCTCGGCCGAGAGAGGGCCCGAGGGAACGTTGGTCTATCACGATATCCCGTTCGCGCAGCCGCCGGTGGGCGCTTTGCGATGGGCTGCTCCCGAACAGCTGGAAACGCCAGACAAGGATATTCAGACACATCAAACAGACGTTATGTGTCCGCAGCCCCAGAGTATGGCGTCGGGTCGAGATGACGGTGAGTATCACGGAACCGAGGACTGCCTCTATCTTGATATTTATGCGCCTGGCGAAGCGATCTCCGGTGGCTCGTTGCCGGTCATGCTGTGGATTCACGGCGGCAGCAACCTAACGGGACATAAAGGTACGTATGACTTCTCGCTATTGGCCGCCCGTCAGCGCGTTGTCGTTGTAGTCATCAATTACCGATTGGGACCCTTTGGTTGGTTTGTGCATCCTGCCATTCAGGGCCCAGATCTTGAAACCTTGCCCCTGGCTAATTTCGGCACACTCGATATGGTTGAGGCTCTGCGTTGGACCCAGCGCAATATCAGTGGCTTTGGCGGTGATACGGACAATGTCACCATTTTTGGCGAGAGCGCGGGCGGCAGAAACGTGTATAGCCTGCTCGCGTCGCCACTAACGGATGGGCTGTTTCATAACGCCATTGCTCAGTCCGGGCATATTAGAAGTTTTTCCCCTGCGCAGGCGTACAACGCGGGTCGAGAGTTTGCCAATATTGATCGCGGTAGCTGGGAGGTGGTNAATGCGCTTGGCTTGAGTGATGGCGAGGTCAATGCTGAAACCATGCGTGCGATCAATACAGAAAAACTATTGAGGGCATACTATGAACTAGATGAAGATCATGCCCAGCCCGCCGTTATTAATGACGGTGTGGTCATCCCCTCGGAAGGATTGTTGGAAGCCCTCGGTAATCCCCGATACGCAAAAGGTATCCCTGTGATGGCGGGAACGACACGTGATGAAATCACCCTCTGGGTCGGTTTGAATCGCTATTATGTCGATGTCAGCTACCCACTAACGCGTCTGCTTCCGGCCAAGTTAAGTATCAAAGACCCCGATCTTTATCGGTTCTGGGTCGATATGCGCTCGCGCGGGTGGAAGCTGAGTGCGGTTGATGATCCTTTTTANATGATGGAGCAAGCAGGATATGCGGACCTTTACGCCTATCGTTACGACTGGGACGAGCAGGCAGATAATTTTTTAGTGCAGTTTTCAGAGATTCTGGGCGCGTCTCATGCCAGTGAGATCGCCTTTATTATGGGCGCTCCAATGTATGGTGAGATTGGCGATTTCATGTACCCCGATACGGCTTCGGCTCGAGAAATGACTGACATCATGATGACAGCATGGGGTGCGTTTGCCAGAGACGGTGAACCGGTATTGCCCCGGGGACTGCGTTGGCCACGATATGACTCAAGCCACCCGGCTTTTGTAAGGCTGGACGTGGGCGAAGGGCTAGGGGTCAGCGATGATGTTCCGAATCGTGAGCAGTTACTTAATCGCATTGGCGCGAGCGCTGTCGTCTCGGAGCTGGAGCGCTGCCTCTTGGCGTGGGAAATGGTGACAGCCGTTGGGGACCCCGACTACGNTATCTATGCTGANTGGCAAAATGGTCGGTGTGCTGATGTCGATGCGGTTGCGGAGAAGCGTCGTATCCAAGCCGAGTTGGAGGCCAAATACGGCAGCATTTACTTCCCCTGATGACAAGAGTCGGGGATTGAGGCCCTACAATGACACGCGTCATTGCCATCTCGGGTGGCTCCGGTAGCGGTAAATCCACGCTAGCCGCAGCACTGCTCGACGCGCTTGGCCCGGGTGCNGTTGAGGTGCTGCCGCTCGACGCCTATTACCACGACCTGACGCACTTGCGACTTGTCGAGCGTGAAAGGGTAAATTTTGATCATCCTGATGCGTTAGATTTGGCGCTCTTTCGCGATCATCTGATGACGCTGAAGGCAGGCATGCCTGTCCGGCGGCCAGAGTACGATTTTTCCAGTCATTGCCGGTTGGCGCAGCCCGTGANGGTGATGCCCCGGNCATTGATTGTTGTTGAGGGTATTCTNGTGGCGAGTACACGTAAATTGCGCGAACTCTATGATTTTTTGATCTTCGTCGAAACTGATCGGTTATTGAGATGGCAAAGGCGCTTGGTTCGCGATCAGCGGGAGCGTGGGCGCGACGAGGCGTCCATTGCGAGCTCTTGGGAGCGTGCTGAGCAGGCGTTGCAGCAATATGGAGTTGCCGCCAGGGGCTATGCAAGCTGTGTCGTTTCGGGTGAAGCGCCCGTTAATGAAAGTGCAACGCGTGTTTTGCAGCANCTAGGGGGTTAGGCAGTTAGCCAGCACAATCAAGGGTCAACGACCCCAAAATGTGACACCCGTTTTGCGGGCCTTATCTTTCACGCTGTTTGGCGACCCATTCGAAATGGCGAGCAAGTGTCTCATCCTTTAACAGAGCCTCAGGCGTGTTGTAGCGAGTCGCGAGGACCATCTCGTCATACTGGCGATGAATGCCCTGGTGACAGAGTCGACACACGGCAATGCCTTCCTGCAACACTGATTTATCGTAGCGCTTTTTGAAACGAGCGCGTCGGTGCATTTTTTTTGGGATGAGATGGTGAAATGTCAGCGGCACGCTACGATTGCAGCAACGACAAGTATTCCCGCCTCGAGCTGTCAGCGTTACGGTGAAGGCAGGGCTTCCTCTATTGCTGCAGTCATTTCCTCACTGTCTGGAGTAACGCCGCTTCCAAAATGTGCGAGCACATCACCGTTTGGTGAAACCAGATATTTGTTGAAGTTCCATCGCGGATAGCCAGCGGCCTCACCAAGTCCACGGAATATCGGGTTGGCATCTTTGCCTTTGACAGCGGAGGTGGCCATCACGGGGAAGGACACGCTGTATTTTTCGAAGCACACGTCTGCGGCGTCTTCCTCATCGTTGTCCTCTTGCCAAAAATCATCACTAGAGAAGCCGACAACAGCGAGTCCTGCGCTTTGGTATGTTTGGTGGAGTTGCTCTAACCCTTCAAACTGGGGGGTGTAGCCGCAATAACTGGCGGTATTCACGATGAGTAAGGCTTTGCCCTCATACGCCTCGCAGAATTGGATCCTCTCAGTTGATCCCAGCGCTCGCATGGAATGATTCAAGAAGTCTGGACAGGCCGCCACGAATCCCGGAAATGAAATACAGGTCAGTAGCGTCACAAGTATTGTGGGTCGTTTCATTATTTTCAGGCTCGCAGAAGANTGCAGTAGTTACGCTGATAGCTGCCTTTCAGATNAGCGAAGCATAGANTGTGTGAAAATCGACTCGATAAACTGCCTAATGGTGCGGCGCGTCCAGTCTGGGTGGCAGGGGAGTGCTGCAACGTGAGTTCCCCACGCGCCCTTATTGTCGAGACAGGGGTCGCTTTTGTCGATGGGAGGAACGCGCTGGAGCCTGACGCTGGGGTTAATCTCTTGCAAGCCACTGGCAAACGTTGAGGNCGTCACGGGATCATCCCAGTCTTGTATCAACAGTATGGGTAAAGAGAGTTTTATAGCCATAGAGAGCGGCTTTCGCTCGCCGTTTGGTAATCCGTATCGCCAGATGGCGACACGCGCCGCCAAGTTAAAAATCCATGCGGGGAGTCCGGTCGATACATGAGCGCCGCGCGATAAGCTATCGAAGATGTCCAACTGGGGGTCCAGTAAGATCAGTCCATCTGCCTGAAGCCCATGATGCAGCGCGTGGATTGCAGTACTGCCGCCCATCGAGGCACCAAAAACATATCTCGGTAGTTGGCTCGGATGATTTTGGGTAAGCCACTCGGCCGCAGCAATGACATCTGGCCATTCTGCCGCGCCCATGCGAATCGTTGCGTCTGTGATCGGTGAGTTGCCGTGATTGCGAAGATCCATCGTGACGACGGATATGCCCAGATCATGAAGCATGCGGTAGAAATCAAGGGACCCAACGAACTTGGATGTTCTGTTAGAGCCAGCACCATGAACAAAGATCAGCTGGGCGATAGGATGAGGCGCCGGCAGCCACCATCCTGCCAGCTCGACCTTCTTGCTGAGAATGATGATGTCTTCGAAGGGCTGTCCGCGGCTGTCAGGACTCTCGGTCACGGGTAAGTGAGTGGTGGCCACCATGTAGGGCGGAACCACAAATATCGAGAGTAGCGTCCAGCAGGTTGCTGCGCCAAAGCACAGAAGTAAGAGATATCTTCGCGGTCCGCCAGTGATTGTGATCATGTGAAGTCTAGACAGATAGTATGCGCCGCAGCCAGCCGTCGCGATGCCGTTCTTGCTCGCGTAAGAGCAACAGGTCTCCAATTTCGCCTTCGATTGCCTTGGCAACCTTGCGTCGCAGTGTTCCCAGCTGCCGCGTGGTCAAAGTTTTCCCTTTGTGTTTAGCCAGTGAGATGGGTTTGCCAATCGCGAAGTAGGTTGTCTTTGGCTTGGGTAGCAGGCTTCCCCATACTCCCGTAGGAATCGGAGGTACCAAGTCAGCGCGGAGGTCTGCGGGGATCATTCCCAATTTCATCAAGTACCTTACCAGCGGAGAATGCAGCAGGGCTTCTGATGATATGGCGTGGTCATAGTATTCATCGGGGCCCACGGATGCGACGGGCACGATTGTATATCCCGCTGCTGCGGCGAGCCGGACAAATCCGTACCGCGTTTTCCACTGCAGTTGGTACCGTGCTTCGGGTGGTTTGATCGATTCGTACGCACCCCCGGGATACAGCAATAAGTCCTTGCCGCGGGCCATTAGGCGCTCCACGATCTGCGCCTGCCCTGAAACGCCACCCATGGCGTGTGCGATCGCTGCATAGTGCGCGTTGGCAAATAGCGTTTTATCTCCCAGACCTTTGACATAGCGTCGATGGTCGTAATAGAGGTAAAGATGAAAGAGCGCCGCATCAATGGCCATAAATGCGTGGTTGCCTATGAATAAAGCGGGCCCATCGGGCAGGTTTTCGAGGCCCACAAATCGCGGTTTGAACCAAGCTCGTGCCAATCCTGCGGCTGCGGCCACCTGTGGGCCGGTCGGTACCGTAAACTGCTCGATGTAGTCGACGTAGCTGTCGGGATCGGCACTGGGGCAGGGCGCGTGCTCAACCATTGCGTTCTCCTGTGAAAGGGTCGAGAGCTTAGCAAAACTTAAGCTATATTTTAGCGGCACTATTGCCTCCTTCGGTTCTTTGTTGGTCTTTACGAAAGATATGTCCCAGTCGTTTCCTAAACATGGGCTTTTGCTCGGTTACCTCGTCCTCGTTTGGGGATTTGCGTTCGCTCTGATTGCGATCGCTCTCGACACGATCCATCCACTTTTTATTGTCTGGAGCCGTCTGTGGATGGGGGCCGCAGTAATGTGGATGGTGTGGCGTTGGCGGGGGGGAATATGGAATGTGGGGCGCGAGTGGTGGAAGCGCCTCGCGCTGCTGAGCATGACAGGCAACATCATCCCGTTTTCGCTGATTGCATGGGCTGAGCAAACCGTGCCGTCGGCAGAGGTGGGCATTCTGATGGCACTAATGCCCATTGCAACGCTTCTGCTGGCGCATTGGCTGCTGGATAACGAGGCGTTGACTACTGGGCGGGTGGCAGGTGTGGCGGCAGGCTTTGTCGGTGTCGGACTGTTGGTGGGCGACGATCTGCTGCTGTCGAGTGGCAACGGGCAGCTGCCGGGTCAACTCGCGACGTTGCTGGCCACACTGAGCTACGCTTTTAACGGAGTCTATGCAAAGCGACTCTCGCCTGTTGACCCCGTGGTCTTATCTTTGGGGACACTTGCTACAGGCGCGCTATTTTTGGCCTTCCCGGCTATCGCGTTGCAAGGTACTCAATTAGGTTGGGCGATACCTTTTCAGGACTGGGCCGCAGTATTGGTATTGGGGGTAATGGGTACAGGTCTCGCTACCTGGAGCTACTTTGTCGTGGTTGCTGAGCGTGGCCCGGGATTTTTATCAACGATCAATTATTTGATCCCCGCGGTGGCGTTTCTGGCCGGCACGCTATGGCTCTCAGAGCCATGGTCAGTCAAGCATCTGATTGCGTTGGGGCTTATTCTGGTAGGGGTCGCGTTAATTCAGGCGCGTCGAGAAGGCTGAGTACGCGGTGGGCCGCGACGCTCAGGTACGATGAGTAGACACAGTTTCCGTGTGCTAGCCGAGGTCGAACCGTTCTCGGAGAAAATGCGCCACGCCGTCTTCGTCGTGGTGCCCGATGATTTTGTCAGCGATTTCTAAAAGTGCGGGGTCGGCGTTTTTTGGGGCGTATCCCTCATCGGCGCACTGAAACATGCTGAGGTCGTTGTCGCCGTCTCCAAAGGCGATCACATGCTCTATCTCCAGCTCGGAACGGAGATGATTGATCGCGTTTCCTTTGCTGCCTTTGCTGTGGTGGATATCGATCCAGTGCAGGGCGTGGTCTCTTGTCGAGGGAGCGCCGAGTTCCGGTTCATGGATGGCGATCCCAGAATAGGCGACCAAGTGAGGTTCTCCGGAAATGCTGTTCCGAACGCGATCCACTGCCGTAGCGCTTCCGAGTGAGAAAACGTTGATGACACTGACCTCGTCTGGGAGTGCGCTAAGAGGCTCCAATGGGAGACTGCGCTCGGCCTCAAAAAGCTCTGCCAGCTTTTCCTCGCTGCGACTTCTGAACGGGCCGTGATAGAGCGCGTGCCGGTGTCCGCCATGAAGTGCAAACACAAAGGGTGTGAGCTCATTGAGGGTGAATGCTGCCAATACATGCCATACCTCTTGGCGCGTCAGCAGGTGATGATGGCTATAGCGCGCTTCATCGGGAGACCAGATGATTGCACCGTTTTTTAGAATCATCGGCAGCACGAAGTGATGGTGCTTTAAGGGGCCAGCCGCCGCCTGTAGGGTTCGCCCCGTCGCAACGGTATAGCGAATATTGCGCGCTCGCATCATCGCGAGTGTGTCAGCGGTGAAGGATGAGATGCGCGACTNCTTATTCAGTAATGTCCCATCGAGATCAAATACCACCAGAGTCATAGCGGACCCAACTCCGTCATGGACCTAGGGGAGGTGCGCGTGACGGCGCTCAATGCTCTGTGACAACCAAATCGGCGGTGAGAGATTCTCTTATCGCGTCAGCTACTGCATGCCCTGCTACCTGATGACTAGGATGATCAATGCCCGCATACAGCGCAGCGCCATCCTTCAGGGCATTAATTTGCTCGGGAGTTACTTCGAAGCGCAGAAAGTGTACCGAGGCAGTTTTATCNGCCGTGGTTCTNTCGAGGTCTTCATCTGCAATCGGGACAATNCGATCNAGTTCACCCACTTGCAACCACACTTGATCTTCAATNCCAATCATCTCTCCCAGACGAATNGCGCGCTGTGCNGGGTCTGGGATNTCNATCATAAAAGTCGCNTTCCANTTNTGCCCGTCCGGNATGAGCGGNTTGTAGGCACTCAGNTCNTCCTCNATNCCCTCTGGTTCAAACACCCGNTCGATACGNAGCATTTCCTGAATTTGGTAGCGAATGGTGGTNGCGTCTTCGAAGTACAAACGCGCGTGCTCCCCCAGAGCGAGNTGTCGNNTTTTCTTGTGCGCCATNACCTCAGCGCGAAAATCCGCTCGTCGGGTCGCATATTCCTCGAGGCTCCAGAGGTCATTTCTCGTCAATTGTGTCATGTTGCTCTCCTTGAATACGCTTCTGCGCCGCGTCTTATCCGATGGCGCGCTCATACATTTATAGGCCATANGCCTCACGTAACAACGTCATCGGGTGCTCTGCGCGATCTACCTTTTCCGATAAGTGGGCAATGTGCTCGCCGGCCATAGGGCAGTCGCTGATAAATCGATCTGGCGCTTGCTGGTCCACTTTCTTTATTGTCGGTCGAGCAATCTTTACAGATTTATCCCGCGTTTCCTTTTTAACCGCATAGGTCCCGTCGTGTCCCGAGCAGCGCTCATAGGGCGTGACGTCGCTGCCACTAATCAAATTGAGAACGTCGCGCGTCTTAAGGCCAATATTCTGTACGCGTTGATGGCACGCTACCTGATAGGCAATGCTGCCGAGCATGGTCTGGAAGTCGGTGTTCAGTGCATCACCGCGGTGCCTCGCCCAAAGATACTCGAAGGGGTCATAGAAAGCCTGCTGCACTTTGAGCACGTCAGGATCTTCCGGATACATGAGCGGGAGCTCCTGCTTATACATCAAGACGCAGGAGGGAATCGGTGCCGTAAGGTCATATCCTTCATCAACGAGTTTGGCTAGCACGGGAATGTTGGCTCGCTTGAGTGCATCAACACTATCCAGGTCGCCCAATTCAAATTTGGGCATACCGCAACATTGCTCCCTCGGGACAATGTCGATGTGTACATCGTTGTGCTGAAATACCTTTACGAAATCCTCTCCCAAGCTGGGGCTGTTGTAGTTTCCGTAACAAGTTGCGTAGAGCGCTACTTTGCCCGTCGTGCTGCCAACCGGTGTGAGCGCAATGTCCTTGATTAACGGCTTGACCCGTTTACGCAACGTTTTGCTGTGTAATTTTGGCAGTGGTGCTTCATGGTGTATGTCGAGCCCGGCTGATAAGGCTTTGCGGAAAACACCTGTCTGATTAAGCGCATTCACTGTAACGTCGACCAAGGGGATGGAGGTTGCGGAAAGAAGTCGGTCGGTGCTGGTTAGTGTCCTATCGCGCAAAGACGCTCCGTTTTCTTTGAAGCGTTGAGCTTTGGCTCTTAGCATCAAATGGGGAAAGTCGACATTGAATTCGTGTGGTGGTACGTAAGGGCACTTGGTCAAATAGCAGAGATCACACATGTAGCATTGCTCTGCGACGTTTTGGTAATCCGATTTATTAACACCATCAACCTCGAAGGTTTCTGACTCATCGATCAGATCAAATAATGTCGGGAACGCATCGCACAGGCTGACACAGCGGCGACAGCCATGGCAGACATCAAACACGCGCTCGAGCTCGTCAGTCAAGGCGTCCTTGTTCCAAAAACTATCGTCTTGCCAGCCCAGTGGATGCCGGGTTGGGGCGTCGATGCTGCCTTCTCTCATTACAATTGACACTCGCTAATTGGCAAGGCTTTACCCGGCATAAAGCTGTCGCCCTTGCCGGAGCCGGAATATGCTAAGGTGGAAAAACAAGGGGAGCACTGTCTGCTCCCCTTGTTTGTCAGTTGAGCTGACCGCTCGATGCCTTAAAGGGCGTCGAGGTTGTCCAGCGCTTTCTGGAAGCGGTTGGCGTGGCTGCGCTCGGCCTTGGCCAGGGTTTCGAACCAGTCCGCTATCTCGTCAAAACCCTCGTCGCGGGCGGCTTTTGCCATACCGGGGTACATATCCGTGTACTCGTGGGTTTCGCCTGCTATTGATGCCTCCAGGTTTTTCTTGGTGTCCCCCATGGGCAGCCCAGTAGCCGGATCACCAACCTCCTCGAGGTATTCTAGGTGTCCGTGGGCGTGTCCTGTCTCACCCTCGGCAGTTGAACGGAACACAGCCGCAACATCATTGTAGCCTTCGACGTCTGCCTTTGAGGCGAAGTAGAGGTAGCGCCGGTTAGCTTGCGATTCGCCAGCAAACGCGTCCTTGAGATTTTGTTCAGTTGCACTTCCTTTCAATTCCATTTCTCACTCCTGTTATGGCCTGAATCGCACCGATTTGGCGGCACTACTTGTGTATATACCGCGCTGACTTCTCAATATACCGATGTGATTGCCAATTGGCTTACCGAAAATATAAAAAAGTTTAATCGAAAAAACCGATTATGCTTGCGTCACTACTTGTAGAGACCGGACCGGACCGGACCGCACCCACCAGGCCGTATCTGTGACCGAACAGCATTACGCTTGGCATCTCGTTTACTGTGCGCGGACCCTTTATCTCTGGAGAGTAATTGAACTGTTAAGGAGGGCGTGTGAGACAGCCGACACTAAAACAACTTCGCTACTTGTGCGCGGTCGCCGACCACCAGCATTTTGGTCAGGCTGCGGCTGCCTCTCATGTGAGCCAGAGCACTTTGAGTGCTGGCATTCTTGAACTGGAGGAAACACT
>NYTE01000016.1 GCA_002683335.1 Halieaceae bacterium | reverse complement strand
GCACGCTGGGATTCTCGGCTTCCTGAAGCACACGGGAGTTGAAAGAGAGCCAGCTCAGCTCTCTAGGGAAGAAACGCGCTTTGTCGAGATCAGCCCAACGAGTCGTAACCGGGTTAGCTGCCATGATCTTATTCCAAAAAAACAGACACTCTTTATAGCGAGTGTCCGATTATGTGATTCACGGCTCTGTTTTATCATTAATTTCGTGTCTATCGCTATCGCTGAGCCGCCTCCAGGACAACTCCAAGCAGCCAGCACCCCGAATACAAATGCACGCCGGCAACGTGACATCAATCGCAGGGGTTATCGGCTAGTTGGATACAACAAAATTTAAAGCCGCTTTTGCACAGTTTTGGGGTGATTCCAGGGGTAACAGATGCCCCCCGTCAAGGATCATAGTTTGAATGTTGCTGTTAAGCCCCCTAGCCCAATTAAGCGTTTTGGCTGGCAGAACATCAGATTGACCACCTGCAACAATCAGCACGGGGCATTTCAGACCCTTCAGCGCCCCCGTCATTCTGGGAACCGAGCGATAAACGCAGGCCTCCCATTCTCCCGAATAGCGCAAATGCACCTGCTCGCTCTCACTTGAGACGTGGCCTGCTCTCACATAATCCATCAAAACGGAGTCGGAAACCTGGCGAAAAACACGTTTGCTGCGATAAAACTCAAAAGCAGCCTGATGGCTGGCAAATTGATTCGGGCGGGCCAATGCTCGCTTCACAATGGGCATTGCGTCCGGCTTAAACCATGTCAGCAAGCGTAACCAAAACCAGGCGCCATTGGAGACAAGCACGGGGTCGAGCGCAATGATTCCCTTAAACTTTGAGGGTTGCTGGCTTGTGGCCAATATGGCGGTTGCAGCGCCCATCGAATGACCCACCAACCAAACTGGCTCTTGTTCGGTTTCCCCAATACGATCGACTAAGTCTCGCGCATAGACTTGCCAGGGCAATAGCGTGGGCGCCGGATCTTTGCTCCAGAGCGGGCGGTGCTCGATCACATCAATGTCTAATCGCGTCTCAAGGGCATGCAGCAAAGCCCTATAGGACCCGGGTGGATACCCGTTAGCGTGGGCAAAAACAGCTTTTGTGCGCAAAGGAAGCGGTCTCATTAGTCGCGGCAAACGCCCACTTTAGCGCAAAAGCTGCTGCAACTCGCGTAACGTGCACAGATTGCCGACCGTTTCGCAGTACCATGTGGCTTGGCTTTAGCTGCAACGACGCGATACGCGGCTAGCCTACGAAATCACGAAAAACCATCAGCATAATAAGTGAGGCATGCACATGGGAATGAANACAATCATCACTGCCGCCCTGTCGGCAGCAGCACTGGCGCTGTCTAGCGGCGTATTCGCAGAAGGACGGCTAGAAACCCCCGCAGACGGCAGCGGAATAAGCGGTAAGGCACTGTTCTCGGGCTGGCATTGCGATGCTAGCAGTATTGAAATTGAGCTCCCCAGCGGAACATTGCTTCCGGCGGCGACAGGGACAGTCCGTGGCGACCTAAACTCAAGATGCGGAAAAACCGATGTAGGATTTGGTCTGCTGTTTAACATGGCGGAGCTGGGCGAGGGTGAGCAGACAGTCACGGCGTATGCAGATGGCGTTGAATTTGCCACCTCAACTTTCACTGTGACCAAGCTTTCAACCGGCAGTTATCTCTCGGGAGCGTCGAAAACGGTAGAAGTGGCTGACTTTCCGACCGCAGGCAACACTGTAACGCTGGCGTGGGAACAAACACTTCAGAACTTTGTCATCACAGGAGAGTCAATTCCCGCGACCGGTGGTGCGGATGTTTTGCAGGACGGCGTAGCGAATGCGCAGTATGACGCGGGCATCTTCGCTTTCGACCAGGCGCTNAACTACGGTGGCTGCGGCGGTGGACCAGCGGCGGAAACAGAGTGCGAGAGCATCTCCTTCGCGGTTGTCGATGATTCAGATCGCGGCGCCGTTTTGGAGGTGAGCTACCTATCCGACCAATTCGCTGGCATCGTTATCGACTCCAATGCGCCCGGACTCGATATGTCAGCTTATGAAACCGGCACCCTCAACTTCGATATAAAAGTAGTTAGCCCTGGCACAAATACGGTTTATAAAGTCAAGGTAGATGACCACAATAGCGGCTCCACAGGAGAGTACGACGTAACCACTGATAATTCAGGCGAATGGGAAACCTTCAGCGTCAACATGTCCGATCTGCTGGTCAACGTAGACGGGAACGGCGTGGGGGGCAACCTNTCTCTCAGCACAGTGAAGGCCGTCGTCTTTATGGCAACGTTTGGCGCGACCCAAGACGTCGTATTCCGGTTGGATAACGTNTACTTTCAAGAATAAAAACAAAGCGGTTAACCCAATATAAGGCGGCCTTCGGGCCGCCTTTTTAGTGAGCTTTGTATGGAAGAACGCCGGCCTCGGAAAGTAACGAAAGCGCGCCTCCTAGCCTTGCGCCTCAGGCTGAAGCGGACAATACACTAGAGCTTGGCGAACTCCCGATTGAGATCATATTGACGAGAAGTCACATATCGCTCAATCGCCTCTACCCGCTTACCTGCTGAGGAAACCCGCTCCTGCGCTTTTCTTAATCGCTGAGCTGGTGCGTCGGTATACCGGAAAACGGCCTTGCGACGAAAAGCGTGCCGGTCCTCGTCGTACTCCATATCCAGCGCACCGCCAGACGTTTCGGACCATNGTGAAGCCTGCGGNGCGACGGCAAACCACGCGAGCACATATAGCCAGAAAGCCAGCGTGCCGGTAAACATCAGTAGTGCAACCGCAGCGAGACGAATTACCCAATTGGGCACATCCCAATGGCCAGCCAGACCGGCGCATACGCCACCAACCCAACCCTCGGCNCGATTTCGATACAAGCCCATACCCCAACCCCGTTGGCGGCTCTCGCTAAAAGTNCGCTTATTGCGATTGCTCATGACTGCNGCTCCTTGCTGGTTTTGCTNCGCTCGCTTTGACGCCAATCCGGATGGTCCGCNTCGAGAATCGACTCTAGCGATTCCACCCGCCCCACCAACTGGTCAACCGCCACCAGCATATCCTCGAGCGCCTGCTGGTCCTCCTCGGTCAGATGTCGGCTGGATCGGTTAACGCTACGGTAGTGCATCACAATCCACGTTGGTGCAACGACCACCATAAACAGGATCATCGGTACGAATAACATTTCGAATGGGTTCATTACCCCTCCCGGGTGAACACTGCGCCATATCCGGCTGCAGCGCCAATTCCTATGGTTTCAGATCTNCCGGGGCGACTCAGCAATTTTCGGCTTGATCACCGGTTTTCGCCGGTTCTGGACTAACCTCTTCCATACTACCTTTGATGCGCGCCAGCTCTTCCTCCAACCAGTCCGCTTCTCCCAGCGCGTCTATTTCCGCCGCGAGGCTGAATGCAGTATTGCGCCCCAGGTCCATTGCTTGCAATTCCCCCTCGAGGTTATCTACTTTGCGCTCGAAGCCCTCAAACCGCGCAAACGCATCGTCCAGCTCTTTACGCTGCACTTGATTTTTCACCTGTACTCGAGACTGCACAGTTTTGGCACGCAGCAAAATCGCTTTCTGCTTGGCTTTAGCGTCATCGAGCTTTTGTTGCAGTTGCCCGATTTCTTCGTTCAATTGGCCAATTTGGTCTCCGGAGCTCGTTAATTCATCCTCTACGATACGCAGGGTATCTTCTACCACACGACGCTCCTGTAACGCGGCCTTTGCTAAGTCATCCCGGCCTTTGGATACCGCCAGTCTCGCCTTGTCTTCCCAGCTTGATACCTCCGACGCGATGCGATCCCGGCGACGAGATGCGGTTTTCTGATCCGCGATCACCCGCGCAGATGCACTGCGCACTTCCACCAAAGTGTCTTCCATCTCTTGAATAATCAGCCGAATCATTTTCTCCGGATCTTCTGCACTGTCACACAACGCATTCAGATTGGAGTTAACAATATCCGATATTCTTGAAAAAATGCCCATTTACCTCTCTCCTATCAACTGTTTTCTGCCACCGTTTTATCGACTAGTGGCAGACAATCCGGCGCCGCGACTTCTGGCGCGGCGCCGCCCGCTTTCCATTTTTCAATACAAAGTTCTTAGCAACGCTGTAAGCACGCTTCAGCCAGGAGCATCCCCCAAACACCCGGCAATTAAGATCAGGGCATTGGGCGCTGGCAAGGGAGGTCCCCGCGCCAAAGACTATTCACCCACATCGCTCACAGGGTTACTTTTCCTCGAGCAGCGCTAAAACAGGTTCCCCTCCCCCACGACGATGAGCGGTATACTGCCGGCTCAGATTACCTCCCAACCAAAAGGCGCCCTCAATTGAAGCCGCTACGACACCAAATGTCGCTGCTGCGCGCGCCGGTCCGGCAAAAACGGCCAGCGCACTGCAGACAAACAATACCGCCACGTAAATTAATCCCCGTTCATCGATAACATCCATTTCATCTCTCCAATCATCCATGATGCTTGGGCCACTNGGCCCTTTGAGACCCCTTTTGAAATCTCATTACGTCTCTTGCGATTAGCGTGCCACTGCCATTAATTGACNANATATCAATTGCTTAATGGCTTCGCGNTCCCATTGACTGCTCTTTATAGGTTTTATTTACCTTATTTAAAGGCTAATTAACATTTAAAAGGTTTATTATGCCCTTCTATGCGAGATGCTGCCCCCACGATCATCGGCCATTCAAGCTCCCTCTCCTCGGCACTCGATCATGTGTCACAGCTGGCGAGTATTGACCGGCCGACACTGATTATTGGCGAACGAGGCACGGGCAAAGAGCTCATTGCGGAGCGACTGCATTTCCTTTCCCCACGATGGGATCAAGCCTTTACCAAAATCAACTGTAGCGCCATCGCCGAGACGCTCTTGGAAAGCGAACTCTTTGGTCATGAAGCGGGCGCTTTCACAGGGGCGACGAAAAAGCACACAGGACGGTTTGAGCTCACCGACGGGGGCACCTTGTTTCTCGACGAACTCGCCACCATGTCNTTGCGCTTACAAGAAAAATTATTGCGCGTGATCGAATACGGGGAGTTTGAGCGGGTCGGCGGTCAAAAAACACTGCAAGTCGATGTCCGTCTGCTCGGAGCAACCAATGCGGACCTGCCCGCGATGGCAAACAGAGGACAATTTCGTTGGGATCTATTGGATCGGTTGAGTTTTGAGGTTGTGCACCTGCCACCCTTGAGAGAGCGAGATGGCGATCTTTTCGAATTGGCCGCGTACTTTGCCGTCAAGATGTGTCGTGAACTGGGCTGGGGGTACTTTCCGGGCTTCTCTGAAGGCGCCCTCGCTCAACTCGCGTCGCACCACTGGCCGGGCAATATTCGAGAGTTAAAAAATGTTGTTGAGCGATCTTTGTTTCGCGCCCAAGAGACTGACGTCCCGATCGAGCAGATTATCGTCAATCCCTTTGCGTCGGGGTATAGAGGGGCGGCCGTTACCGACGACGAGAGTCCGTCTCATGAACGACCAGTAGCGCATGCGACTCAATGGCCCATAGATCTCAAAGCGGTGATGACGAGCTCGGAGCGTACTTGGCTGACTCGGGCGCTCGCCAAATCTGGACATCGGCAGAAGGAGGCGGCTACGCTCCTGGGCGTGAACTACAATCAAATCAGATCACTGGTCAGAAAACATGGGCTGATGACCCGCCCCAGCCGGACTGCCCCTGAGCGCGGCGAGTCCGACAACACCGCCGATATCCCTCTCTACAGAAATTGATCACATCAGCGAATCGGGGCCACAGTCGTGACGTCAGAATGTGGCACTGCTCACCACCCCAACGGAGCTTGGTGAGTCAGACCAGTTTTTCAGCACGCACCCACTCAAGCGTCGTGTTCAACGCGGAGGACAGCTTGTCGATCAACTCGTCGACATGCTCGTTCTGAATAATGAGCGGCGGACAGACCGCGACCCGGTTGCCACCCAGCGGCCTCACAATCAAGCCATTTTCTTCCGCCGCCTTGGCACAGAACTGACCCACCTTCATGCCATCAAACGGTTTCTTACTCGCCTTGTTAGCAACCAACTCCAGGGCACCAATCATCCCCACTCCAGACACTTCACCAATCAAAGGATGATCCGAAAGTGCCCGAAGGCGATTCTGTAAATAGCCTCCCACGGTGTCTGCGTGCTCAAAAATATTGTCGCGCTGGTATATATCGATCACTTTACTAGCGACAGCGCACCCGAGAGGGTGTCCGCTATAGGTGTAGCCGTGCCCAAATACCCCGACCTCGGTCGCTGAAGCATTAATGCAGTCCACAATATCGCCCTGCACCACCGCCGCGGATACGGGAACATAGGCAGAGGACAACGCCTTGGCCAGCGTCATCATTTGTGGCCTCATCGCCATTTTGTTGGCGCCAAAATCAGCGCCCAGACGCCCAAAACCGCAGATCACCTCGTCGTCCCACAACCAGATACCGTAACGATCCAGCACCGCCTGAATAGCGGCAAAGTAACCTTCTGGAGGCACAATAACGCCCCCCGCACCACTGACGGGCTCCGCAATCATTGCCGCTATCGTCTCGGGGCCTTCCGCCAAAATCAGCGAGTCTAACTCGCGCGCCCGGCGCTCTATAAAATCGGTTTCGGTTTCACCCTCTTGTGCGCCACGATAATAATGTGCCGACCCCGTCCGAAGCACTCCAAGCGCCTCAAACGGCAACTGGAAATGGGCATGATTGGTCGGAATTGCAGTCAACGCAGCGGACGCCAATGTCACCCCATGGTAACCCTGCTCACGAGCGATCACCTTGATACGATGCGGATTACCCGAGGCCTCTGCGTGGTAACGAACCAGCTTTAGCAGTGTGTCATTGGCATCAGATCCGGAATTGCCCAGAAAAACGCGCCCGTCCTGTATGGGAGCCATATCGGCAATTTTATTGGCCAACTCGATTGCGGCTGGGTGGGTTTTGCCACCGAACATATGACTAAAACTCAACTCGCGCATTTGGCGTTGGGCGACTTCAATGATCTCCTCGTTACCGTACCCCAGCGCGGTACACCAGAGGCCCGCCATGCCCTCAAGGTAGCGTTTCCCCTGCTTGTCGAAGATGTAGGGGCCTTCTCCGCGGGACACTACCATTTGCTCTGCTAGCGCAGGATTGGTTGTGGGGTAAATCATCGCTGTCATGAGTGCTGCTCCATGCCTAGCCCAGTGAGTATTTAAAGTGTATCGGCTCTGACTGCCGCCCACTATCCCCGATGGTGGTAGGTCAAGTCACGGGGCTCAGGTTGCCTTGGTTTTCTCCTCNCCGCAGCGCGCGCACCGAAATCGGGTGATCAATTCACCCCGATGCACCGCAAAAGGGTCACTCTTCACCGGACGCCATTTGTGGTGGCCATTGCGGCACAGGGTTTGATCGGGCGCACGCGTTTTTTTGAACGGCAGAATATCCGCCATAAGCTTCAGACCGACGACTTCGTGCGGTTAATCGCTACTTGCCAGGCCTCCAACCTCCGGCGTCGGGGGCCCGGTCCCATTCGGCTCGGGAAAGTCGTCTCTGACCGCCATACCTTGGCAAGAGCATCAACATCCTTCCAGATTCCGATTCCCAACCCTGCGAGGAAGCAGGCTCCAGTGACTGTTGTTTCGATGACTTTTGGGCGCACGATATCCCTGCCCAAGTAGTTGGCTTGGAGCTGCATCAGCAGGTTATTAGCTGCCGCGCCGCCGTCGACTTTTAACTCTCGCATTCTCCGTCCCAGATCACGCTCCATCGCTCGAAGAATGTCCACATTCTGAAGCGCCATTGCCTCCAACGTAGCCCGCGCCAGATGTGCGGCGCCAGCCCCCCGAGTGAGGCCGGAAATCACGCCCCGCGCTTCGGGATCCCAATGGGGAGCGCCCAAGCCGGTCAGTGCTGGCACAAATTCCACGCCCGCTGCATCCGGCACTCGCTCCGCCAACGCCTCAATATCTTGCGCGCGCTTGATAATACCCAACTCATCGCGCAACCATTGCACCGCCGCACCGCAAACAAAGGCACCACCCTCCAGCGCATATACGGGCGCTTTTTGACCGGGCAACTGCCACGCAACCGTGCTCAGCAGGCCGGCATCGCTGTGCATACGATCATGGCCGGTATTCATCAAGATAAACGAGCCCGTGCCGAAAGTGCACTTTGCAGCACCGCGCTCAAATCCCGCCTGACCAAACAGTGCCGATTGCTGGTCCCCAGCAATACCCGAGATAGGTATGCCATCGGGCAGTCCTTTGACCCCTAATGTAAAGCCGAGTTCTCCGCTGGAGGGGACGATAGCCGGCAAAATCCCCCTCGGGACATTGAACAGTTTGAGAAGTTCTGGGTCCCAATCCAGCGTTTTCAGATTCATCAGTGAAGTACGGGACGCATTCGAGACGTCAGTGGCGTGCACTTTCCCACCGCTCAGCCGCGACAACAAAAAGGCATCGATAGTGCCCGCCGCAACCTCGCCGCGTTTGGCACGACCGCGCGCGCCCTCTGTAGCATCAAGTAACCAGCGAAACTTACTGGCGGAGAAATAAGGGTCCAGCACAAGCCCCGTCCGATCTCGTATCATCGACTCAAGGCCCTTTCGTTTCAGGCTGTCACAAAAAGCCGACGTCCTTCGGCACTGCCAAACAATCGCGTTCGCGAGCGCTTTACCAGAGCGCCGTTCCCATAGCAAAGCCGTCTCCCGCTGATTCGTAATACCAATGCAGGCAATATCAGCAGGCTTGCATAACTGTTTGCGAAGCACGGCGCGAATACCCTTGAGCACCGAAGCCCAAATGGCTTCGGGGTCATGCTCTACCCAACCGGGCTTTGGGTAGATCTGGGGAAACTCGTAATTAACGCTACCCAGCAAATTTCCCCGGGCATTCATCACCGCTACGGTAGTGCCGGTCGTGCCCTGATCTATCGCGAGAATGGCCCGCATTAATCAATTCCTCTCAAGCAAGCCATTCATCAAGCCGCGTCGTAACCCTCGATCGCCTTGATCTCCAAGTAATCGGTGAAACCATGGGCGCCCCATTCGCGGCCGTTACCCGATTGTTTGTAGCCACCGAAGGGAACATCGAAGCCACCAGAGGCGCCGTTGATGTGCACATTACCCGCGCGAATGCGCGAGGCAATTCGTCGTGCATGATCGAGATCACCACTTTGAACATAGCCCGCCAGTCCGTAGGGCGTATCGTTGGCAATGCGAATAGCCTCTTCTTCAGAGTCGTAAGGGATCATCACGAGCACTGGCCCAAAAATTTCCTGCTGCGCTACCGTCATGTCGTTACTGACCTCAGAAAACACAGTAGGTCGCACGTAGTAACCGCGATCGATCCCTTCGGGAAGACCGGGACCTCCGCAGACCACCTTGGCTCCCTCGGCGATGCCCGCCTCGATCAAGCCCTGAATTTTGTCCCATTGCAGTTTCGAAATAACAGGACCCATTGTGGTGGTATCAGCCGAGGTGGGGCCCATCACCACTGCTTCCGATACTTTCTCTGCGATCTGCTCGGCTTGCTGCAGCAGATCGCGCGGCACGAGCATGCGCGAGGGCGCATTGCAGGACTGCCCTGTATTGTTGTACATGTGCATTACGCCCCGTGTCACCGCAGCCTCGAGATCGGCATCCTCAAGAATGACATTGGGTGACTTTCCACCCAACTCCTGAGTCACTCGTTTGACAGTCGGCGCGGCATTCTGCGCCACCAGAGAACCTGCCCGGGTGGAACCAGTAAATGACATCATATCCACATCGGGATGGCGCGAAAGCGCCTCGCCGACAGTAGGACCATCGCCGTTCACCAGATTAAAGACGCCCGCGGGGACACCCGCCTCATCCATCATTTCTGCGTAAAGATAAGCCGACAACGGCGCGATTTCACTCGGCTTCAGGATCATAGTGCACCCTACCGCCAGTGCTGGCGCCACCTTGCAGCTGACCTGATTGAGCGGCCAATTCCACGGCGTAATGAGTCCACACACGCCGATGGGCTCCCTCACCACTCTATGAGGCCCGAGGTCCTCAGTGAACGCGTAGGTCTTCAACACCTTTGCCGCCTCGGTAATATGGCCCAACCCCGCGTAGGCCTGAGCAGTGCTGGCTAGCTTGATCGGCGCGCCCATTTCCAATCGGATGGCCTCCGCGATTTCTCCGATACGACGCTGGAAAATGGCGGCGAGACGCTCAAGCAGCGCCACCCGCTCCTCCACACTGGTCTGACTGAAAGAATCAAACGCCGCTTTGGCCGCCGCCACTGCGAGATCCACATCCGCCTCCGAACCCAGAGAGATCGTCGCGCATGCTTCCTCGGTAGAGGGATCCAGTACCTCCAACGTTCTGGGTGTCACGGGGTCGACCCATTTACCATTGATATAAAACTTGGTGTGTTCGCGCATGATGACCTCGCTGTCTATGCCTTGAGATAGAAAAAACCTGCGGGACTTTATATCAGCGCCCGCTCCAGATGCACAATGNCAGAATACCCCATAAATGGGGGGTGAATGGAGTGCCCTAGTAACTTCCTTACACACTGGAATAACACACCCATTTTGATCGCGCAGCACCGAGAGCCGCTCTGCATTCCTGTGGCGTCAATGAATATGGCCTTCCTTCGATTAATGGCTCGTGTCTCCGCATCAGCCACAACTGTATAATCTGGTCGCAATCACTCACATTCTCGGCACGNAAATTACGCAGGGCACACGAATGAATCAAGCTATCGACCTGGACGAACTCACTCTATTTCGCGATATGGCCAGGCGGGCCTTTGAGCAAGAAATCACACCGCACTACGAACAGTGGGAAGCTGATCGCATGGTGCCCCGCACATTATGGAATCGACTGGGAGAAGCGGGCTTACTCTGTCCCGATATGGAAGAGCAATTCGGCGGCGCCGGCACTGCGCCCCACGTCACCCTGGCGATGATCGAAGAACTCTCGGAAATGGGCTTTGGTGGATTCGCTTCGGGGTACGGTATTCATAACAATATCGTCGCGCCCTATATTAGTCGTCACGGCACCGAGGAACAGAAATCTCAATGGCTTCCGAAAATGGCAAAGGGTGAGGTCGTAGGTGCCCTCGCCATGACCGAACCTGGGGCTGGTTCGGACGTTCAGAGCATTCGTACCAATGCAGTCCGCGACGGCGACGAATGGGTGCTGAACGGCTCAAAAATCTTCATCACCAATGGTATTCATGCCGATCTGGTGATCGTTGCTGCCATTACTGACCCCGGAAAGGGCGCCAAAGGCACATCACTTTTTTTGGTGGATGCCCACACCCCAGGGTTCGAGAAGTCTCGTAAAATAGACAAGATCGGTCAGCACACTTCCGATACCGCCCTCCTCTTCTTCAACAATGTTCGGCTACCCGACAATGCGCTGCTGGGAGAAGAGAATCGTGGTTTCGTCATCATGATGGAGGAATTACCTCGAGAAAGACTGGGTATTGCCGCGCAAGCGGTGGCTGCATCAGAGGGCGCCCTAAAGATTACCGTGCAGTATGTTCAGGAACGGGAGGCTTTTGGTCAAAAAATTGCCCAGTTCCAGAATACGCGCTTTAAGCTGGCGGAAGTCAAAACAGATATCGCGATCAACCGCGCGTTTTATGAGCAGTGCGCCCAACAGTACGCTCACGGTTCATTGACACCCGATACCGCCGCCATGCTGAAATTGGCCAGTTGCGAGATGCAATGCCGCGTAGCGGACCAATGTCTGCAACTTTTTGGAGGATATGGTTACACCTCAGAGTATCCGATTTCGCGCTTCTACGTGGACGCCCGGATCCAGACAATCTACGGGGGCTCCTCTGAAATCATGCGCGAATTGATTGCCCGCTCGATGCTGGGACGCTGATCTAGTGAGTCGACGCGCTGAGGAACCAAAACAGTGATGGCGATCTCGCGTAGGCGTCTTTTGGCAACAACTGGACATTGCAATGCGCGGNCGCTAACGCGCATTGCCAAAAACTACNGGTCAGGTTACGTCCACTGTATTGGCCTACTCCTGTTGGTCTGCTGGGGCCAGGCCATAGCGTCCTCAGAAAACTCTGACGAAACCATCCTCAATCAGATTATTGAGACACACTGGCAATGGACATTAGCCCAGTATCCAGAGATGAGGCTGGACTACGGAGATCGCTCTGGCAACCGACTGTGGACCGACATGAGCCCTGAGGCCTTCACCGCGCGGTACCGTCAGGCGGGACAGTTCGTGCAGCAACTCGAGCAAATCGAACCCGCCACACTCTCGTCTCTGAGCCGAGTCAATCGTTCCATGTTGCTGCGCTTACTGCGCGACCAGCAAACTGAATACGAGGACGGGATGCACCTGATTGCGCTCGACATGCGGTCAGGGCCGCAACACCGGCACAGCATGATCGAACGGCTGCCCATGGCGACGCTACAGGACCACGAAGACTGGCTTGTCCGACTGAGCACGATGCCCGAGCAGCTGATGCAATACCGGCAATTACTCGAGCAAGGCATCGCAGAAAATCGAGTGCAAGCACAAATCGTAATGTCTCGAGTTCCTGGTCAGATCGAAAACCTCCTCGCAGGTACGGCCACTGACAGTCCATTCTATAAGGCATTCCAAAACCTGCCTCCGGAGTTGAGCTCAGCAGACAAAGCGCGCTTGCAGCAAAAAGCAGAACAGATCATATCCGAGCAAATCAACCCTGCGCTTTCCTCACTACGCCAATTTTTACAGACAGACTACCTCCCTGCGGCACGCCCACCAGGCATCGGTGCATTGCCAGGAGGGAAGCAGCTATACGCCCGCCTGGCGGCGCACTACACCACCACAGACCTGACACCTGATGAGATTCACGAGATCGGCCTCCGCGAGGTTAAGCGTATCCGCAAAGAGATGCAGTCCGTCATTGCGGAAGTGGGGTTCGAGGGTGATCTGCGCGCATTCAATGAGTTTTTGCGCACCGACCCGCAGTTTTACTACGACAGGGCCGAGGCGTTATTAGAGGGCTACCAGGCCGTTTCCAAACGCCTCGATCCCGCATTAGTCAAGCTATTCGGTAAGTTGCCCCGCGCGCCTTACGGCGTGCGCCCCATACCCGAAGAAGAAGCGCCGGATACGACCACCGCATATTACTTGCCCCCTGCAGCAGACGGCAGTCGCCCCGGCTGGTACTACGTCAATCTTTATCGCCCCTCGGTGCGACCCAAATTCGAGATGGAGGTGCTGAGCGTGCACGAAAGCGTACCCGGCCATCACCTGCAGATCGCACTGGCACAAGAAATGACCAACCTGCCCGAATTCAGACGCAATAGTGGTTTTACCGCATTCATAGAGGGCTGGGGTCTCTATTCCGAGCGTTTGGGCTACGAAATGGGGCTCTACACCGACCCCTATTCCCGCTACGGACAGTTGGTCTATGACATGTGGCGTGCAGTGCGACTCGTCGTGGATACCGGTATGCACTACTTTGGCTGGAGCCGACAGCGCGCGATCGATTATTTTCTCGACAACGCCGCCAAAACCGAAACAGACATCATCAATGAAATCGACCGTTACATTGGCTGGCCCGGTCAGGCTCTCGCGTACAAAATTGGACAATTAAAAATGCTGGAGCTGAGACAGGAAGCGGAAATCGCCTTGGGTGGGGATTTCGATATTCGCGCCTTCCACGACGCGCTACTGGGTGCCGGCGCCACACCGCTCGATGTTCTTGAGGCGCGAATGGACCAGTGGCTTGAGCAGCAATTAAGCGAGGCTCAACCGTAGCCGATGTTGACGCATTAATCTTGGAGCGCCTTTGTTTTCAAAACTTTGGGTTTGGGTGCCCCGCGCGTTAAGGCCCTCCCATCACAAAGCGAGTTCAGGCCAGCTCGGTTAGCGANTCAGACAGCGCACCCACGAGGGACGACATTTGATCCCGCTGCATAACAAAGTGAGGCGCCAGCTGGATGGTGTCACCGCCGTAACGCACGAGAAAGCCTTTTTCCCACATTCGCATGGCCACCTCAAAAGGCCTCCGCATCGGCTCTCCTGGGTAAGGCTCAAGAGTTAGTGCGCCTGCAAATCCGTAATTCCGGACATCCGCAACATGAGGTTTATCCGCAAGATTGTCATGCAAAAGCCCCTCCCAAAAAGGCGCCTCTTTTGCGACACGCGCCGGCAGCTTCTCTCGTGACAGCACTTCGAGTGCGGCCAGTCCAGCAGCGCACGCAACCGGGTGCCCCGAGTAGGTATAGCCATGGGCGAATTCCAGCGCGTAGTCCGGCCCTCCGTGGGCCATAAAGGTCTCATAGATCTCGCCCGTCGCGACTACCGCACCCATCGGAATCGCGCCATTGGTGATTTGTTTGGCAAGATTCAGAATGTCCGGGGTCACACCGAAGGCCTCGGCTCCCGTATTGGCGCCACAGCGCCCAAGCCCCGTGATCACCTCGTCAAAAATCAACAAAATATCGTTGGCATCGCATAACTCACGCAGTTTTTGCAGGTAGCCTACCGGCGGCGGTATCACCCCTGCAGAGCCCGCCATCGGCTCTACGATGACGGCCGCAATCGTCGATGCATCGTGCAAAGTAATCAACTCAGCAAGCTCTTCCGCCAAATGTGCGCCAGAGGCTGGCATACCTCGGCAAAACGCATTGTCGGACAGCAGGGTGTGCCGCAGATGATCGACTTCCAGCGAGGGACCAAAAGGTTTGCGGTTGGCGCCAATGCCGCCAACAGCCGTGCCACCGTAATTCACACCGTGGTAACCCTTCTGGCGACCAATGAACCGCGTTTTTGCAGGCTGTCCCTTTAGACGCCAGTAAGCACGCGCCATTTTTAACGACGTATCAGCAGACTCAGATCCTGAGTTGGTGAAAAACACATAATCAAGATCTCCCGGCATCAAATGCCTGAGCTTGTCTGCCAGCTGAAAGGCAGTGGGATGACCAAACTGGAATGGCGGACAAAAATCCAGCGTCTCGATTTGCTCCGTCACCGCTTGGGAGATCTCGGGATGACCGTGCCCCAGACCCGATGTCCACAAACCAGAATGACCATCGAGAATCCGCCTGCCCCGATTATCCGTAAACCACACATCGTGTGCCGCAACGATAATGCGAGGATCTCGCTTGAATTGCCGGTTTGCCGTATAGGGCATCCAGTACGCATCGAGAGACAGCTGATCGGACATGGGTCCTCCTTTTCTTGCGGGGTAGTGTAAACCCAGGCGAACAAGTGCACACTCCCCACATCGGGTAGGGAATGCATTGCTGTATCGCACCAGAANCTCATATTTGATTTTCACGACAGGAGTATTCACATGAAAAAACTGACTCTTACTAGCGCTTTGTCAGGCCTGATCTGGCTCTCGCTCCCTTCGATGGCGCACATCGAACAGAGCGAACCATTTCAATCTTTACGACAATCCTATTTCGCGCTTTTGGGCATGACATTTGCCCCAATGGGCGACATGGTGAAAGGNAAAATCGAGTGGGATAATGGCCGCTTTAACAGCTGGGCGAACGACCTCCAAAACGTCGCGCAGGTTGGTGTTGAACGGGGCTTTGCGCCGGGTAGCGAGCAGGGCACTACGCGGGCCAAACCGGAGATTTGGTCCAACATGGCAGACTTTCAAAGCAAGTTAGAGGACTTCCGTTCCGCGGCGGCGAAGCTAGCCGAAATATCGGCCCAGGGTGATTCTGTTGCAAGCCGCGAGCAGTTCATCGCAACCGGAGGTACCTGCAAGGCCTGTCACGATGAGTACAAGTCTAAGGACTACTTATATTGAGAAAGCACCCGCGGGCGCGCATAGGTCAATAAAAACTGGGGGCCTGAGGCGCTATCGTTATCAGCCCCCACAGCNCGACTGCCGCCGTCATGAGCAGAAGCAATGCAAGCCAGAGCGGTCGAGGTGGCTTGGTGGACACTTTATACCCGGCTTTGCCACTCCACATCGCTTGGATCAACGGTTGGCGCTTTCGCCACTGATACCAGGCAACCGCCAACAGGTGTAACGCTATCAATACCTGCAGGACTTGCCAGTTTATCAAGTGCCACTCCGTCACCGTCCCGGAGATCTCCGACGCCCAGTAGGAAAAAGGCCCCTCAAACAACAAATCGTCCCGACTGAACAATCCAGAAGCGCTTTGCACAAGCAATACAGACAGCATTGCCATTACCGACCAGCCGCCCAACGGGTTGTGACCAGAATACTCTCCCCCTCGACGGAGGTAGCGCCAGACAACAAGCGGTGAAGCAAGGAAATGAGTAAAGCGCGCCGGTTCACTGCCAATAAATCCCCAGATCACGCGCACTGACACCACGCATAATAGACTCAACCCCACCCACTGATGAATGTCCATCCTGCCCTGTTCACCGCTCCACCACATAACAGTGACAGCCAGCGGCAAATACCAATGCACTACCCGTACATAGCGATCCCAAACAGGGTACTCGCCGTCAGTTACCGACGATGACGGCGAACTCACCTCGCCAGTAATTCGAGCAGCGCAGTGACCGACGCCTCGACGCCAAGGGACACAGATCGGTCAGGTTCAATTTTGAACAAGGGGGAGTGATGAGAAGGCACCGGCTCACCGCCCGACTTTTCGCGCAGAAAATCTTCAGGTGGCGTTCCGCCAACGGCAAAATAAAGGCTCGGGATATAGGGATTTATCGTAAAAACCGGAAAGTCTTCTGCGCCCATTCCCAGTCTTTCTCCCGAGAACAATACGCCATCACCAAAGTGATTGCCCCATACATCCATGATGCGCTCAGTTAATGCCCGATCATTTAGCGTTGGCGGCACGCTCTCTTCCGATACGACAACTCTGGGTAACTGATCTTCGGGTAATCCTGCAACTCGGCCCATGTTCTCTGCAACCCGTCGAATACCGTCCAAGAGCAAGATTCGATCCTCTGCCGACTCGCTGCGAACTGTTAATTGAAGGTGAGCAGCATCAGAAATGATGTTGTGCTTGGTGCCACTGTGAAATGCTCCGACTGTGATCACACCGGGACGCCGCGGCGGCAGAGTTCTGCTCACGACGGTCTGCAACCCCACAACAATCTGGGATCCGAGCACAATGGGATCGATACCCCGGTGAGGTGAGGCCCCGTGAGCACCGACTCCAGTGATATATATATCAACCGTATCAGCACCTGAGTAAGGAGAATCCTTTGAGGCACCGAGTATGCCGGTTGGCAGAGTCGACGCTACGTGGAACGCCATGGCATAGTCCGGCTGGCCAAACCGCTCCCAAAGATTGTCGGCCCGCATGGCCGCTGCTCCCATCACTCGCTCCTCGGCCGGCTGCCCAATCAGCATCAACGTGCCGCGCCACTGGCTTCGCCTCTCAGCCATCATCTCGGCCGTGCCGATAAGACTAGTGATGTGCACATCGTGACCACAAGCATGCATCACGAAGACTTCATTGCCATTAGGATCTATTTGGCGTGCCCTGGAGGCATAAGCGAGACCCGACTTCTCTTCAATAGGCAGACCATCCATATCGGCGCGAAACATTACCAACGGACCCTCACCATTTTCGAGTAAAGCCACTATCCCCGTTCCACCCACATTCCGTTCGACGCGGTAACCCAGTTGCTCTAACTCATCGGCCAAACGCACAGCAGTTTGCTGCTCCATGGTCGACAGTTCGGGGTTTTGGTGAAAATACAGAAACAAATCTTCAAGTTTTGATTGATAGAGGGCGTTAACATCATCGCGTAGCGACTCGGCGACTAAACTGCTCGGAAGTAATATGGCGAAAACCACCAGCCAAGCTCTCAAAATATGAGCAATTGTTTGCATGATCCTCTCCTGCATCAGCCTGCCCCGGATAATACCGCAGAATTCCCGGTACCAACGCGAACACATTGCAGATTCAACGCGGTCAGGTTAGTGTCCTTTCGCCGCGGGGGAGTAGGCATCATGCAGCCCCTGGCGAGCCATCGATACGGACCAGCATAGAGTGAATAGCGAAGACATCAAAAATCGATTCGGCAGCTATCACGTTAAAGTGATGCAGCAGGACCAGGATCACCGGGTCGCAAGCTTGTATAGCGATCACGACAACAACGCGGTGTGCCGCACGTTGGCGGTCACCTATTTCTGCCGCCCGACCCCACCAGAGGTGATGTCCGCTGATCAACTGATCAGACAGGGCCATAGTATTGGCAGTACTTTGTCTGGCACAGGCCTACTGCTCAAAAGAGAATCGCTGCTTGAGGCAATGACACCCAGCGGCGCTTCGTTTGAATTATTGAGCGCTGGCACCGTCAGCCCCGGCACACCCTTGGTTCTGCGACTGTACCGTTTGGATGCGGGCATATTCGAGGGATCCCTGAGTCCTTACGCAACGATTGCCGAGGCACACCACCCGGAACACATAGCGCCCAAAAAAGTATTGCCTCCCCTAGCCAGTTTGAGCGAAAACCCAATGGAGATGATTGAAGAGGCCGCGCTAGAGACCCTGCTTGCAAATCTAAAGTAGTCGNAACAAGCGGCTAACCGTAGCCAAGATAAAAANTTACCGCAGCGCCATTCCAACATCAAAACCAATCTCTCTGGCNGCGCGAANCGCNTCTGAAACGCCATCTTGGTCTCGCGAAGCAATCCANAGGTTGGCACATCGCGTACCCGTTCGNCAATAAGCCAACACTCGTTGCGCCGGGTCATCGAATAATGCGCCCAGCCCCTGAAGGTCCGGCCCCGGNAAATCTATCGCTGTCACCGGGTAACGGATAAAGAGTATGCCCTGGGCCGCACAGGCAGCCTCGATGTCATTCATCGTGGGCTGGTCAGACACTTCACCATCCGGACGATTGCACACGATCACAGTAAACCCCTGAGCACGCAGCACAGAAACATCATCTACACCTATCTGAGCCGCGACAGATAAGGTATCGCTTAACGCAAACAAGGGCATATCTGCTCCTTCATCCGATTGACTTGATGTCACCCTTCGCTAGCGAGCCCAAAGTCCTCGGCCAGCACGCTCATCATACTCTCCATAGGCCGCTCAGGGGCAACCAGTGGTTGCCCGGTAATTCTCTCCGCAACAGAGAGATAGGTATCTGAGAGCGAGTACAGGAACTGTGCCGGCAATGCGTGCTCCCGGGCGAATTGTTTTCGCTCGTCAAACCGCCGATAGTCCAGCAACAACTCGCGATCTTCGACGTGATTCAGCAATGATTGTCGAAAGGCTTCCTTACTGTGCTCCACTACCTCGCCTTTTCGATAGGCCGCAGCATCCCAGATACGGGATGAATCCGGCGTGCCCACCTCATCCATGTAAATCAATGAGTCCCTACCAGAAGCGTCCCGCGCGTAGCCAAATTCAAATTTGGTGTCGACCAACATTAGGTCAAGAGGAGCGAGATGATCCGAAATAAGGTCCACGCCCTCCCTGAGCAATGATTCATAGTGCTTGATATCCTGGGGTGAACGGAAACCAAACGCCTGCCAATACTGCTGCAACTGCTTTTGCGAGAGATTGGTATCGTCCGTCTCGGGAACACCGGGCAATCCCGTGAGCACTCCTTTGGTAGAGGGCGTCACCAGCGTCTCCGCCAAGGGCTGGTCACGCAGAAGGTTATCAGGTAGCTCGATACCACAGAACCTACGTTCGCCTTGCTCGTAGGCGCGCCACATGGAGCCAGTAATGTATCGTCGGGCTATCGCCTCGATCATGACGGGTGAAGCCCTTTGAACAATCCAGACTAGCGGGTGGGGAACCTCCAGAATGTGACTGCGCGCTAACCCATGGCGTTGAAATTCATCGAACCAGAATTTCGAGATTGCATTAAGTGCGGCACCCTTGCCAGGTACTCCGGCAAGATCTCCTTCGCCGCGCCAGATACAGTCAAACGCAGAGATACGATCACTGATTACCATTACCGCCAACTGCGAATCTGTTGCGATTGCGTAGTCGCGCTCAGCAATCAGGCGTGCGCTGTCTGCCTGCGACAACCAGTAAACAGACCGCACCTTGCCTGAATGAACAGGCTCGCTGGTCCGAATAGGCAACGTGTCGTTAACAGCGAGCACTTCTGAACTCACAGTGATATTTCCCGCAGACTTGGCATAGGCGCCAGTTTTGCTCAAAATGCGACCGCTTGTCACGGCCTGTGTCAGCAAGAAACCTCCCTAGGAACTAATGCATGATTGCTCATCGAAATTGCTGCACACACCGATTTGTGTTTTTGGGCTTGCCCCTGCTGCTCTCCATGGCTAGCTTGGCAGCATCGGCTCAGGAGACGACCTCTCCCAGCGAGCTTGAAACAGTCATCGTGACTGCCTCTCGAACGAATCAAGCGGGAGCCACGTTACCCAATGCCTGGGTGTCACTGAGTGAGGACACCATCGCATGGGTAGCGGCACAACACAGCAATCAGCTGTTTAACCGTGTATCGGGCGCCTGGGTGAGCCGGGGCAATGGGCAGGAGTCCTTGATTTCACTGAGGTCGCCAGTATTAACGGGTGCCGGCAGCTGTGGCGCATTCATGACTGCTCAGGACGGGATCAGTTTGCGCGCTCCGGGCTTTTGCAATGTGAATCAATTATTTGATGCCAATCTTTTACAAGCGGGTAGCGTCGAGGTACTGAAGGGACCTGCCGCAGTGGTATTTGGTTCCAATGCACTGCACGGCATTATCAATGTCACCACGCGGCCCGTTGCATCAACACCCAATCAACTCAGCGTCGAGGCAGGGTCGCGGGACTACTACCGCCTTTCCGCCAGCGGAGCCGGACAAAAAGTCGCGGTGTCTGCTCAAACCAGTCGCTATGGTGGCTATCAAGCTGACTCCGGCTATACCCAGCAAAAAGCCACCTTGCGACTCGACAATGAATGGAACGACTGGACCATTGATGGCGCCCTTGAGGCCAGCGAGCTCGACCAGGACACGGCGGGCTATATTCAGGGTTATGAGGCTTACAAAGACGAACAAGCCAGCGAGGAAAACCCCAACCCAGAAGCCTATCGAGAGGCATGGTCAGCCCGAGGGCATCTGGGTTTCCGTAGAAGCTGGAACGACACCACCGAAGTTACCCTCCGTCCCTACTGGCGCAATAACAGCATGACTTTTTTACAGCACTACCTGCCTTGGAAGTCGACCGAAGAGAATCGCCATCACAGCGTGGGTATTCAGACATCTGCCATTCTCCACCGCGACGTTTTCCGCTGGCTATTGGGGATGGACTTTGATCAAACAACCGGGAAATTAGTCGAGACCCAAACGGCTTTTTTTAGCCCTAATCAACCCGACGGCACTCACTATGATTACGAGGTCGACGCCCAAACCACGGCGACCTTTGCCCATTTAAGCTGGGAACTTACTCCGCTATGGAGTGTGGATGCCGGCCTTCGCATTGAAGAAACACGCTATGACTACACAAACCGGACAGGAGATGGATCTGCTTGTACCCCCTCCGCGTCGGCTTGCCGCTTTTACCGGCCAGCCAGTCGCAAAGACAGCTTCGCCGACTGGACTGGGAATGTCGCCGTTAGTCGTCACACAGATACGACAACGCTATACGGAAGGTTGGCAAAGGGTTTTCGCGTACCGCAAGCAACAGAGCTTTATCGGCTGCAGTCGGGGCAGGCGGTGGCGGAGATCGATGCCGAGACCGGAGACAGTGTGGAGTTTGGTATACGTAATCACTATGAGCATCTTAGCTACGACCTCTCTGCTTATTTGATGAGCAAGCGCGACGTCATTTTTCAGGATCGTGACCGCTACAACGTATCGGGTGCCAAAACCACCCATCGCGGGATTGAAGGCACCCTGCAATGGCAGCTGTCATCCATCTGGTCCATCGGCGGTAATGCCAGCTATGCGAGGCATCGCTACGACAGCGATATCCAAATTCTGGGCTCACGCGGCAGCATTGAAGGTAATGACATTGACACTGCACCACGGCATTTTGGATCACTTCAGATAACGGCGGACTTTGCCTCAATGGGTTTTCCTCTTAGCGCAGAGGCGGAATGGTTGTGGGTAGCCAAATACTGGGTGGACCCCGACAATCAACATGAATATCGAGGCCACGAGTTATTGAATCTCAGAGCCCGATGGGTGCTGTCGCAGAACACCACGCTGACGCTGGTCGCGACCAATCTGCTAGACCAGGGCTATGCAGAGAGAGCGGATTACGGATTCGGGAACTACCGCTACTTTGTGGGGGAACCCAGGAGCGCAGTCTTGGGCGTCACGTTCGCGCTCTGATAGACGCGCCGGGTCGCTCTTCTGCAGCGTTGCCGGTCACCAAGCGCCGCGATCAGCAATAGGCCCGCAGACCGACAGCCCGTCTCACCTGCTGGATCAGCGCCTGGCTCTTGGGCCTGAGTCGATCCGCTCCTTGTTGCAGTATCTCCTCCACCTCTGAGGGCGCAGCCATTAGGCGCTCATAGGACGCGCGAGCGGGGGCCAGTTCGTCATTGACTCGCTCAAATAATTGCTTCTTGGCCTCTCCCCACGCAATACCGTCAGCGAAAGCTGCGCGCATCAGGTCACGCTCAGCGTCGCTCGCGAAAGCGCACCATATCTGGAATACCGTGGAATCGTCGGTATCTTTTGGATCCCCGGGCTCCAGCAAATTGGTTTTGATTTTGTTAATGGATTTTTGAAGTTGCTTGGGCGTGCCAAAAAGCGCAACGGTATTGCCGTAGCTCTTACTCATCTTCCGACCATCAAGGCCCTGTAATACAGCGACATTATCATCGGTAACCGCCTCGGGAAGCGTGAAAATATCACCGTAGTGATGATTGAAGCGCTGTGCAATATCCCGAGCCATCTCCACGTGCTGAATCTGATCTCGTCCGACAGGCACTTTATGCGCATTGAATATGAGGATGTCTGCAGCCATGAGTATCGGATAGGAAAACAGCCCCATAGTCACAGCAAAGTCCGGGTCCTCCCCAGCCACTTCGTTTGCCTGCACTGCGGCCTTATAGGCATGCGCTCGATTCATAAGGCCCTTAGCAGCAGAACAACTCAGTATCCAACTAAGCTCGGCAATTTCGGGGACATCGGATTGTCGGTAGAAAAATGTTTTCTCCGGGTCGAGCCCGAGTGCCAGCCACGTTGCAGCAATCTCTCGGCTTGACTGTGCCACCTGATCCGGAGCCTGATTTTTTATCAGTGCATGAAAGTCCGCCAAAAAAAGGTAGGCCTCGGTGCTCACATCCTTCGAAGCCTCTATAGCGGGACGAATCGCCCCTACGTAGTTACCTAGATGCGGCGTCCCAGTGGTGGTGATGCCAGTTAAGACCCGAACAATGCTCATAGTATTAACCTCTCCTCCTAGGCCAATCGACGATAAAACGCCTCAATCAACGAAATCATCTGGGGTACATCTGCAGCGCAGGCGAGCTCGCGCATGGAATGCATACCCAAGGTAGGCACTCCGATATCCGTGGTCGCTATACCCGTCTCAGTTGCGGTAATCGGGCCAATGTGGATGGCAAGGCTGGGCACAACAGCAACCGGTCGGTTTGTGTCGAACAGGACAGATTCAAGTTCATCGCCGTCAGCCAGCAGTGTTACCCGTCCAGCCACACCAAGGTCACGATCAAACCACGGGTTGAGTAACGCGCCACCATAAACGTCTACCCCCAACTGCACACGGCCATCTCGGCCGCTTACCGGGTTGGGTCTGATCGACAAATTGGGGCTGTCGGTATGCGTTCCAACGAGTCGCAAGCCAACCGCAGGAGCCGCTTGGCCCGCCCGCATTGCGATCAGAGAACTGCCTTGGCGCGTGACAAAATAGCCCTGCCCGGGCACCAAATCCGCGCCGTCAAACTGCTCAGCCTGAATAAACCCTGCAGCCGAAAGACGCTGGGGCATGGCTTCTACAGCGTGGAAAGGCGTTACCGCCTCACCGAGAAACCTGAGTAGCTCCGTTGTTTCCGCCATTTTCGGGATCCTCTTACATTATGCCTACTGAAGTGCCCAAGCGAGCAATAACGCACCCAAGATCAAGCGATAAATCACAAAAGGCATCAAACCGACTCGCTCAACCAGTCCCATGAATAGCGAAATCGTGCCGTAAGCAAATATCGCCGAGGCGATGAGTGGCGGCAACACCATACTCCCAGTCAATAGTAGGTCCTCATTAGGAGCCGATGCGAGCATCATTATCGAGGCGCCCAAAATAACGGGCATGCTCAACAAAAAAGAGAAGCGCGTTGCCGCTGTAGCAGGGTATCCCAGAAAAAGCGCTGCCGTGATGGTCACACCAGATCGAGAGGTCCCGGGAATCAGAGCAAAAACTTGGGCGAGACCAATCCAAAAGGCGTCACGCAGAGAGATGGCATCGCGCTGGGTGGCGCGACAACGCGCACTGCGGTCGGCCCATCCCAGCAACAGACCAAAGAATATAGTAGCGGTGGCTATTACCAGAACACCTCGGGCCTCGGTCGCGATGAACTCTTTCAGCGAAAACCCTGCAACTATCACGGGCACCGTCCCTACAAAGAGGGCCCAGAGTTCGGAGCGATCAATGCCATCGCCCGGCATCAGGCTCAGGAGTACGCGTGACACAGTGGCGCGAAAGTAATACACCACTGCCAAAAGGGTGCCGGCATGGACGCTCACGTCGAACATCAACCCCTGATCTGGCCACCCTAGAATCTGTGAAGGCAAAATCAAATGGGCAGAGGATGACACGGGTAAAAACTCGGTCACGCCCTGCACCACAGCTAATAAGATTGTTTGCCACCAGTCAGTCATGACGGCCCTGCTCCGACAGTTTTTTCCAACCGATATTACGCTGCACGTACTGTGGCGTTAGAAGGTGAGCGGCCTGCAAATCAAGCGATATGGCGCCGCTCGCCAGAAGCGTCGCTATAACACCAGCATCGGGAGTAATCATGCCATGTTGCGCAGCTTTCGCCAGGCGGGAGGCTGAGAATTGCTGTTGGTAATTGACACCAGAACCCAAAATCACCAGCTTATCGCTTCCATCCGGCAACGGAACCTGGTCCGGTGTACAAATAAAAGGCGAACGGTCTGTCGCGACTGCACACCCTGTCCAGACACCCCACAAACCATAAAGCTGGCCTATTTGAGCATCGATAGTCGACAGCACATGATCACCCTCGACAAGCAAATCCTGCTCGGCAGCG
Source organism: Halieaceae bacterium (assembly GCA_002683335.1). Lineage (GTDB taxonomy): Bacteria > Pseudomonadota > Gammaproteobacteria > Pseudomonadales > Halieaceae > Luminiphilus. Next base: position 41,277 of record NYTE01000016.1, on the reverse strand, counting down.
GCATAAATTTGTGCCTTTAGGGAACAAAATGGATGCACGGGCAGCCTTTGGGACCATGCCAGCCCTTGGGCCACACTTACCGCCACCCTCAATCCAGTAAATGACCCGGGACCCACACCGCAGGCGACCACATCAACCGAATCAGCAAGAACTTCTCCCTGTAAGACATCCGACAACATCTGCAGGATATGCCGGTTATGCGCCCTCGCCAGCATCTCATGTCGACGACGCAGCTCTCCGCGCCCAAAGAGAGCGAGAGAGCAAGCTTGCGTGGCAGTATCGAGCGCCAAAATACGCGGCGTGGAGGGCATGGGCTATAGTCAAACAGGTATAATGTCATCATCCCACAGAGGCAGACGACTTTGAATGCAGGACGAGACTTCAGCTTGGGTATTTTGGCGGGTGGTCGCGGCCGGCGATGGGGTGGTCGAGATAAGGGACTCATTGCATTTCGTGGACACCCGCTCCTGGCGAATGTGTGTGATCGGCGCTCCGCGAGTGCGCGGGAAACCCTGATTTGCTGTAGAGACAATGCCTACTTTTACAGCCATTACGGTGACCGCATATTGTGTGAGAGCAAACCTAACCGAGGGCCGTGTGCGGGCATAACCGCCCTGCTTTCTGCCTGTGAAAGCGCCACTCTAATCATCCTACCCACCGACCTGATCGGTTCCGGTAAGCAAGTCATTGCCACCCTTGAGGAGGCCTGGACAGACGCAGATCGCGCCATCGTGCTCACCGACCAGCATGGCCGTCACTCTCCCTGCATGCGCCTCGCACAGGAGGCAGTTGAGGATTGCTGCGCCTTTATTGACCAGGGCGGCACTACATTAAACGACTTACTCACAACGCTACAGGCGCGCAGAGTTGCCGTAGAGTCTAGATGGTTGCTAGACGCGGATTCATCTGCTGACTTGCTAACTCACTGCGCGGATTGATAAGACTGCATTGCAAAGAATAGAAGATGGGCCAGCACCACTCCTGCGGTCAACCGTAGCCGCATTGTGGCATACCACTCCGGCAACACCTCCGATTCCCGCTCGTACCACAGTAACGCCAGATACCCCGTCATCAGCGCCAAAGCCGCGAGCCATGCCTGTGCCGTTAGCACTGCAACCACCCCGAACAAAACCACCCCATTACTCACCAGTAACCGGGCAATATTGGCACTCTCCAAGCCTTGCACTCGGCCCCAAAGTGTTCCTCCGAGGAAGCTGAGGATTCCAAGGGAGTAAATGATGAATCCCTGTCGCGATAGAGCTGCGGGCCAGTCTGCTAGCCACCACGCACCCATGCAAAACCCAAAAAAGGGCACCAATCCCGCGCAGCCCAGCGCCACCATGACAGCTCGATTAGACATATGAGGTCTCAAAAAAAACCCCGACCAAAGGCCGGGGCAATGAATCGCCACCTGGGGGAAGATGGCTTGGCCGGAGAGTCGATCGTCCGATTGGTAAAAAATACGCCATGCCTTTTTGGATGGATCACCACGAGGACAAAAATATTTCTGCTCGCCCCGCCCCAGGCCCCGACCGTATTGCCTTATGCCTATCGTGTCTGTCGAGCGAGTGCTTTGAGAAGAAATTGTTTTTCGACAGCAAATCGAGAACACGTTACCTTGCGTTGAAGGAGTCATTTCCCGGCTAGCAGTAACAAGGCACGATCAGAGAGCGAAACTCCGGTGCCTGTGTTCCTGCCCTCAATGTAGCCCGTTAGACGCGCGCATTGAGTAGCCTTTTTTTCCCAACGCTACCGCCGAGTAGTAAGGACCGCTCGGGCGCCTACGGCGCTCAGCGTCTCCGAGCCGCTGAAGTAAAAGGGAGATGACAGCATGAAGAGACCCAAACGCAATCGAATTCAACGCGCTTTTGAGAAAGGCTACCAACTCGGCTTGGCCGGACGGTCCAAGGAAAACTGCCCCTTTTTGACAGGTATCGCCCGAGTGCGATGGCTGGACGGCTGGCGCGAGGGAAGAAATGACTGGCGAGAGGGCCTCACAGAGGCCCTGACATGCTATAAATTGTCAGGTTTCTGAACCTCAGCCTAAAAAATAATGCTCTAGCGAGGGCATCTGCAAACATTTAGGCCTTGTAATGGTCAGAAATGACGCCAATTCTGAGAAAGCTGTAAAAAAAGGCCTGACCTGTGAATTATCAACTCCTCGCGCAACTGGAAACTTGGCTGGGGCAACAAATTGTTGGCCAACAAGACCTGATCCACAAACTGATGCTCTCCTTGCTGGCCGACGGCCACATTCTTGTCGAGGGCGCCCCTGGGCTGGCCAAGACTCGAGCCATCAAAGAGATGGCAGAGGGGATAGAGGGTGGCTTTCATAGGATTCAGTTCACCCCTGATCTGCTCCCGGGGGACATTACCGGTACGGACATTTTTCGACCTCAGACAGGCGCCTTCGAGTTTCAACAGGGCCCTATCTTCAACAACCTGGTACTGGCAGACGAAATCAATCGGGCGCCCGCCAAAGTGCAGTCTGCATTGCTGGAGGCAATGGCTGAGCGACAAGTGAGTATTGGTAGCCAAACCTATGAATTACCCGAGTTATTCTTAGTAATGGCGACCCAGAATCCGATCGAACAAGAGGGCACTTATCCGCTGCCGGAAGCGCAGCTGGATCGCTTCCTCATGCACGTTCGTGTGTCCTACCCCGATGCAGCGGCCGAGCAACAGATTCTCCGGCTTGCGCGCAACGAGGCCAGTGGCGAGCGGGTGCGTCCCGCTGCGAGGGTATCTCAAACAGAAATTTTCGCCGCACGTCAGGCTGTACTGAATATTCATATGGCACCGGCCGTGGAAGCGTACATCGTGCAATTGATAGTCGGTACCCGCGAGGCGGGCCGATACGACAGCGAATTAGGCGACTGGCTAGAATTTGGTGCCAGCCCCAGAGCAACGATCGCGTTGGATCGGTGTGCCAGAGCCAACGCATGGATTGCCGGACGAGACTACGTCAGCCCGGACGACGTGCAGGCTGTCGCTCATGACTGTCTGCGTCATCGTTTGATTGTGTCATTCGAAGCGGAGGCAGCGGGCATCTCCAGCGACCTTATCATTGACAGACTGATAGAGCATATCCCCGTTGCCTGACCCACATTCCCAACTCGCGGCGAGCATTGCCCGAGGCGCTACCGTGCGCGCCGAGGCATTAATTGCTGCGCGATTCGTCGCTCGTTTTATTGACGTCACTGGGCAAACCCGCGCGCTTGCCAATCTAGCAGGAATGCGCCGTGCGCGACAGCGCGGACGTGGCGTGGAGTTTGACGAAGTTCGCGCCTACGCTGCAGGTGACGATGTGCGCGCCATCGACTGGCGCGTCACGGCCCGTTCTGGCACACCTCACACCAAGCTCTTCCATGAGGATCGAGAACAGCCGATTTTGGTAGCAGTTGACCAGCGGGCAGCGATGAAATTTGGCTCACAGCGCTGCTTCAAGTCAGTCATGGCCGCACATATCGGCTGCCTCGCACTTTGGTCAGGCCTGCAAGCCGGAGAGAGAGTAGGAGGCGCGGTACTGGGCGACAAAGGAATAGCAGATTCTCGCCCCAAACGAAGCCAGCACGCCGTACTCAAGGTCATTCGCGATCTCGTACATGCGGGAACGCCGCAGTCGGATAACAGCGCTGAGCAACCGTCGATAGCAGATCTGATCCAGCAGCTCGAGCGGATTTCACGGCCCGGCACGCGGCTTTTCGTGATCAGTGATTTCCACGACCTATTGGATGAAGACCATTTGGCACCGCTTCGGCGCCTCGCTCGCAAAACACAGGTTGTTGCCATTTCAGTGGCTGATACGCTGGAGGCAGAGCTGCCTCGCGCGGGCTATTACTCTGTCACCGATGGAGATAATCACTCCCAACTGGACACGGGAATATCAGGCATCAGGGAGTCCTATGCCGCAGATTATCAGTCGCATCAGTCGCTGATAGCGCGGCGACTCAGGGAGTTACGCATCCCTCTTCTAGCCGTGAGAACAGATGACGAGCCGCTCAAACGCCTCCTGACGGTGTTCCCTGCTCGATGAATCCGGAGGAAATGCTCACGCAATTGGCGCCCCTGAGGGAACCCCCTGAGATAGGGTGGTGGCCGCTGGCTCCCGGTTGGTGGGCCTTGCTCATCACAGCTCTCATTGCTTCGGCTTTTGCATTGCGGTGGTACTTGCGAAGGCGACGTGATCGCCGTTACCGAAAACTGGCACTGACAGAACTGCAGCTTTTGCGCGAAAATCAGGGTGCTGTAGATGCGCTAAATCGATTACTCAAAGCGGCAGCACTGCGTGCCTATCCGAACCAAGCCGTGGCGGCTCTACATGGCAAATCCTGGCTCGAATTTCTATGCAGTACATGCCCAAAACTCAGTGCAGAGCAAATACGGGACCTCGAACTGCCCTACCAAGCCCATCCGCCATCGATCAGCGAGTATCTGTTTGATGCAGCAGAGTGCTGGCTGAAACGTCACGAGGTAACTCGTGCTTGAGTGGGTATGGCCTTGGGTCTTTCTTTGTACGCCACTTCCCTTACTGATTCATTTTTTCAGCCGAGGGGAATCACTCCAATCTTCTGCCGTTCGCGCACCTTTCGCAGCGAGGTGGCGAAATTTGTCGGGCTCCGGAAGAGGCGCTCAGTCGAGTCGTGGTTACTGGTGGTTATTATGGCTGGCCTGGATGATGCTCATCACAGCCACTGCACGTCCGCAATGGATTGGTGAGCCAATTGAGTTACCCAACACAGGGCGCGATTTGATGCTAGGTCTGGACCTCTCGGGAAGCATGCAAATTGAAGACATGCAAATAGGCAGTCGTCTGGTATCGCGAATTGCCGCTGTAAAGGCCATCGCCGCGGATTTCACTCAACGCCGAAAAGGTGATCGAGTGGGCCTGATTCTATTCGGTACACGCGCCTACCTGCAGGCACCGCTCACCTTCGACCTGAATACCGTAACCCAGTTCATAGAAGAGGCGCAATTGGGCTTTGCCGGTGAAGACACAGCAGTTGGCGACGCTCTGGGGCTGGCCATTAAGCGACTACGTGAACGGCCTGCTTCTTCGAGAATTTTTATCCTGCTGACTGATGGTCAGGATACAGCGAGCACTGTGGATCCCATGGAAGCGGCGGCGCTGGCAGCACAGCTGGATGTCAAAATTTATACTATTGGCATCAGCAGAAACCTCGGGCGATCCGGTAATGGTCGAGCAGAAGTCGACGAAGCCATGCTTAATGCGGTGGCCGAATCTACCGGTGGTCGCTATTTTCGGGCGACCTCGCCTGCTGAGCTTGAAGCCGTCTACGCACTGCTTGATGAGCTTGAACCGGTTGAGCAGGAAGCCAGCACGTTCCGGCCCAAGCGGGCTTTGAGTTGGATCCCACTGTTAGCTGGTCTGGCATTGGCAAGCCTGCTGGCCGTGCTCCGCAGTCATTGGCTCAACTTTCTTAGGGTAAGGCCGCGCTATGCCTGATGGCTTTCATTTACTCCGCCCCGAGTTACTATGGATGTTGGGCATTTGCCCCGTGATCGCACTGGCACTGTGGTATCGCCGCGCGCATCAAGGTGATTGGAGTCGGGTGATTGACGCAGAACTACTGCCCTACCTACTACCCGACCAGACCCGAGAGGTGAGACGCGTCGGCGTTTGGATACCGACCTTTCTACTCGGTGTTGTGATTCTGGCCGCGGCAGGCCCCAGCCTCCAGCGCGTGGAGCTTCCTGTCATCAAACGAGCAGATGCGCTCGTTATTGTGCTCGACATGAGCGCCTCTATGTTAGCCGCAGATATTCAACCGAGCCGGATCCAGCGTGCGCGACAAAAGGTGTTGGATCTTTTAGAAACGCGCAAAGAGGGCGTCACCGGATTGGTCGTTTTTGCCGGTGATGCGCACGTTGTCACACCGCTGACAGACGACACCCGCACAATTGCCAATCTGATGCCTGCATTGTCGCCGACCATGATGCCGCTCCCGGGTGCCAATGCCAGTAGCGCTATAGAAATGGCGACGGAGTTACTCATCACTGCGGGTGCACAAGGCGGGCAGATTTTACTGATGACGGATGGCTTGCCCGGGTTTGACACCGACATGGTGACAACAGCACTGAAAAAAGGTGGCGCCACCGTCTCAATTTTAGCCATTGGCACTCCCTCAGGCGCCCCCATACCACTCCCCAACGGTGGATTCCTAAAGGATGACGCGGGAGAGATCGTCATCCCCGTGCTAAATCGCGGAGGGATCAAAGCAATCGCATCGGACTTGAATGCTGCCTATGAGGAAATCACCCTTGACGAGGCAGACATAGAGACATTGACCCAGCGCGATCTGCTAATCACTGAGGGGGAACTCGATCTCGATAGACAAACCGATGCCTGGCAGGACCAGGGATACTGGTTAGCCGCACTGGTAGCGCTTGTACTGCTACCGGCCTTTCGGAAAGGCGTAGTGGCCGGTATTGCTCTATTAATGGTTTACCACTCGCCACCACCCGAGGCAGCCGAGTGGCAAGATCTCTGGCTCACCCCGGATCAGCAGGGCGCCCGGCAACTTGCCAATGGTCAGGCCGCAGATGCAGCGGCAACCTTTAACGATCCGGCCTGGCGGGGCGTCGCAGCTTATGAGGCTAAAACTTATGATCAGGCTGCGCGACGTTTTGGTAACGAGCAAAGCGCTGACAGTCTCTACAACTTGGGTAATGCGCTGGCGTTGCAGGGCGACTTGCAGGGCGCACTGACCGCCTACGAGAAAAGCCTCGCGGTGCTTCCAGACGCAGAAGACGCGATCGCCAATAGAGATTTCATTCAAGCCTTACTGGATCAACAGGAGCAGGAGCCACAAGAACAACAGGGTGACGAGCAAAATCAGGAGAACGACTCATCTCAGGACGACAATAACTCTAAGGGTGATAATCAGGAACAATCTGAATCCTCGGATTCAGAGAGCTCAAATCAAGAGCCCGGAGAGGAAGCCGATAACGACTCAGCCAGCCAGGAGACACAACAGCCCTCGGAGGATCAGCGCCAGCAGGACCCACCCTTCGCAGACTCGCCGCAAGCAGATCAGGAGGCACTGGACGCAGCCACTCAAGAGCAAATGGCTAAATTTGATGAGGCTTTGGAAGAACAACAGGCCTTGGAACAATGGTTACGGCGCGTCCCAGACGATCCGGGCGGCCTGTTGCGTCGCAAGTTTCGGTATCAAACCATGCAACGTTTGAGGGAGGGCGAAGAGCCTGATGAATCGATTCGCTGGTAAAAATCGCTCGGCGGTTCGATCGCTGCGCTACGCAGTGATCTTACTTCTTTCGCTCCCGATACCGACAATGGCAGAGCTCACCGCATCGGTTGATCGGAGAGAAATCGCCCTCGGTGAGACACTGCGGCTGACCCTAATGGGTGATGCGGGAGAGCAACCAGCGGAAATAAATCTAACACCTCTGAACCGGGATTGGGAAATTCTCTCACGCTCCAGCGCGACCAATGCGCGGTTTGTCAACGGTCAGAATCAGATCACCCGTACTCTGGAAATGGAACTCGCCCCCCTACGTGAAGGAACACTGGGTATTCCCTCGCTTACATCTGGCGGAAGACGCACGACGCCTGTGTCAATCCGGGTCAATCCTGAACCCGCCATCGCGCCGGGTGATGCGCTAGTGCTGTTTGAAGCAAGCTTAGATCAGCCGGTTGTATACGTTCAAGCTGAGCTGATGTTAACGGTGACATTGCAACAAGCCATCAACCTCGACGGCGGAGAGATTTCTGCATTTGATATACCGGATGCCGTGATTGAAGCGCTGGAGCGCAAGTCCTTTCAAAGACGTCTGGGGAATCGTACATGGCTGGTCACGGAACTGCGTTTCGCCGTCTACCCACAAAAAAGTGGTTTATTAAAAGTGCCGGCTATCGGTTTTACTGCCCGAGAAGTCCAACCCGGGCGATCTCTTTTGGGGGCGCGGCTCGGTCGCCGCTTGCGGATGGCCTCGGAACCCATAGATGTTGAAGTCAAACCGGTACCTGAGGATTTTCCCGGAGAGGTGTGGCTACCTGCAAGAAGCATGACGCTTGAAGAGACTTGGTCCGTCGAACCCCATGCGCTTTCAGTGGGCGACTCCACCACCAGAACGCTGACACTGGTCGCAAACGGACTTCAGGGCAGTCAACTCCCCCCTCTCAACAGCTTGCAGGGCGCAACAGATATTCCAGAGCTTCGATTTTATCCGGATCAGGAAGCGATAGATCAAAGTGAGTTGGGGCGGGGTTTGCAGGGACGCCGTGTCCAGAGTGAAGCTCTCGTAGCGCGGGCCAGTGGTAGCTGGACGCTCCCCGAGATTAGCGTCCCGTGGTGGAATACCGAAACCGACACACTGAGCTACGCATCACTGCCCGCTCGGACCGTCTCAGTGCGGTCCGCGACCACGACAGATATCTTTCCTGATGCAACGACTACTGTGGTAGCTAGCGGCGATCGACCGCCATTCTCCGCCTGGCTATGGGGTGTAACCGGCTCAGGTTGGATCGTCGCCGCAGTACTGCTCTGGTTAGTCCTCAGTGCACGTGCCAAAGCTCCGTCACCCGCGACCCGGCGAGCAGCGGCATCGAACGAGCCCAGTGTCAGACAAGCCATGGTGCGCATACGACGCGCCCTGGAGCAGCAGAACCCTGCTGCGCTGCGGCACGGAGTATTACAGTGGGGTGCCGGACATCACGGCAAAGCGTTTTCCTCTCTCGCAGAACTTGCTGACGTGAGCAGCGAACAGCTGAAAGCTGTTCTCATTGCTCTCGATCGAGCTCTTTACAGCGCAACCCCCGATAGCGCCGCTACCGAATCGCTAATTGCATCCCTCCGCGAAGAGCCCGGCCCTGCAAACGCCCGTTCGCAAAGCAACGCGTCGCTGAGCCTCTACCCTTCCGATTAAGCGCCGCCAAAGGCGGCGTAGATCAATCGGGCTCGGCCAAAGAGCGGTTCACCACCTCGAATACATCCTTTGGCAAGGGATCAATCCCTGCGATACGCTCTAATTCAGCCTTCATGGCATCTTGACCGACGGCGTAGCGGCGCCAACGGGTGAGCGGCGCCAACATTCTCGCGGCTATTTGCGGATTTGATGACTGAATACGCATGATCACGTCGCCCAGCAGCTGATAACCCGCGCCATCAACTCTGTGAAACGCAAGAGGATTCGCGGCAGAAAAAGCGCCCACCAACGCCCGCAATTTATTGGGATTACGCCAATCGAAAGCATCATGGTTAAGCAACTCACGAACACTTTCGACACAGGAAATATCGGGCCTCGTCGCCTGAACTGTGAACCACTGATTCACCACCAGCGACTCGCTTTTCCAACGATCATAAAAATTGGCTAATGTCTGCTCGCGTTGAGCACCATCGGCGTATTGGGCAATCCATCGTAGTGCCGCCAACCGATCAGTGAGGTTATCGGCGCTTTCAAGCAGTTGCTCCGCCCGCGTAAGGCTTCCAGATTGCGCCGCCAACAGATAATCCAGCGCCAAATGGCGTAGCGATCGAACGCCGATCTCGTGCGCACTAGCACTATACGGACTGCCACTATCAGACGGCGATGAGATCGCCTGCCATTTACTCTCCAGAGCTTGACCAACCAGTCGTTTCATCGCCCTCCTACGCAAGTGAATATCCGTCATATCAACCAAACCTCGCTGAGCCGCTCGGTCCGCGAGATATTCCTCAGAGGGCAGACACAATGTCAGCGCCTTCATCGCCGCATCCATTGGACCCACCAAGACGCGCTCTATCGCCTCCCGTAACGCGCTATGGATCTTCGATTCTTGTCCGGTAAGGTCGAGGGCCTCGATCGCTCGTGCCAGCAAGCTTTGCGCTGCGTCCCAGGCAACAAAATCATCATCATCCCCGCTCATCAGGGTCAGCAGGTCAGACTCCGACTGATCTATTGTCAAACGAACGGGCGCAGAAAACCCGCGTAACAGTGACGCCACTGGTCTGGCCAAGACGCCGTCAAACGTAAAAGTTTGTTCTGGCTCGGACAGCTCCAATATTCGCGTCGTGCCGCTATCCAGCGGGATTGGCTTTCCGTCGACAAGCAATCCTGTGGCTACCGGTATCGGCAGAGGTGCTTTATCGGTTTGCCCGGGGGTCGGCCGATTAAGTTGCTTGAGCGTCAAATGATATTGCTCCGCCGCCTGATCGTAATGACCACTGGCAATCACCTCCGGCGTACCCGCCTGCGCATACCACCTGCGGAATTGGGCGAGATCACGACCTGAGGCTTCTGCCATGCAATCGACAAAGTCGTCGCAGGTGACCGCCTGGCCATCGAAGCGGCGGAAGTACAGACTCGCGCCATCGATAAATTGCTTGTGTCCCAAAAGGGTATGCAGCATGCGCACGACCTCGGAGCCTTTCTCGTAAACCGTCAGCGTATAAAAGTTAGAGATATCAACAAACGCGTCTGGGCGAACAGGATGCGCCATCGGCCCTGCATCTTCAGCAAATTGGTGAGTGCGAAGAAAAATGACATCTTCCACTCGTTTCACACCGCGAGAATTAATATCTGCAGAGAACTCTGAATCGCGAAATACAGTAAATCCCTCTTTAAGGGTCAACTGGAACCAGTCGCGGCAGGTCACGCGATTTCCCGAGTAGTTGTGGAAATATTCGTGAGCAACAACACCCTCTACCCGCTGAAAACCCGCATCCGTAGTGATGTCCGGATGAGCCAGCACGCATGAGGTGTTAAAAACATTGAGGCTTTTATTTTCCATCGCGCCCATATTGAAATCATCGACCGCGACAATGTTGTAGAGATCAAGGTCATACTCAAGCCCATAAACCTGCTCATCCCACTGCATGGCATTTTTCAGGGATTGCATTGCGTAATCGCAGTAATTCAGGTCTTTTGCTTCAACCCAAATCCGCAGATCTACTGGTTTTCCCGAGCAGGTAGTGAAGACGTCGGAGACCTGTTTAAGATCGCCCGCCACCATGGCGAATAGATGGGCAGGCTTTGGGAAGGGGTCATGCCATGTTGCACGATGTCTTCCCTCGGCAACCTCCTCCTCAAGCATCAGATTGCCGTTACTCAAAAGTACGGGGCAAGTTTGTCGATCGGCCTCCAGCGTAACGGTGTAGATCGCAAGGACATCAGGACGATCTGGGTAGTAGGTGATTTTGCGAAAGCCTTCTGCCTCGCATTGCGTACAGTAAGCGCTTTGTGAACGATAAAAGCCCTCAAGCGAGGTATTCTCTTCAGGACAAATTTGTACACAAGTACGCACAACACATCGGTCCGGTAAATTAGGAATAACCAGCTGATTGGCAGTCAACTCAAACCCCGACTCCGCCAAACGTTGGCCATCCAACTCAATCCATTGCAAATCAAGCTGCTCACCATCCAGTTTGAGTGGCGCGCCCTCGGGACCGTTTTTTTCAATGCTAAGTGTCGCCACCACTTCGGTAAGGCCGTCGAAAATACTGACCTCCAGTGCAACGTGGCTAACATTGAAATCCGGAGGCTGGTAGTCGGCCCGAAAAACCGTTCCCGGTATACCCTCTCGCAATCCCATTACGCTGCCACCTTTATTTCCACTTCGTATCCACCAAATTTTCTAATGTTGAGAACGCCGGTATCCATCATAAGATACTGGCCCTTAATACCCATCAGCGTCCCTTCAACCAAAGGCGCTTTATCGAAATTATGGGCTTTTACTTTTTCAGGCCAAGCCAGCACCGGGTAACTGATAGAAATCTCGGGTGCATCGTCAATAAGCTCAAAAGCCATTTCACCAAACCGCAAAGCAAGGTCAGCAATGTCGGTTCGGCAGTGTGAGACGATTCGTTGCCGGACTTCTTCCAGATCCTGTGGCTCAGCATTTCCCTTCAACATGGTTTGCCAGGCCGTTCGGTCTCCCACCTCCTTGGCAAAAAGCACCTCAAGCAGTCCTGAGTGATAGCGGGTCTGAACCCTCGCGATGGGCTTTGCTTGTGTGGCACCTTGATCTATCCAACGAGTGGGCGTCTGGGTCGCACGGGTGATTCCCACCTTGACGCTCGAAGTGTTGGACAGGTAAACAATATGAGGCACCTGACAGTGCTTTTCCGCCCAGTCGGGCTCTCGACACGTGCCCTCAGCAAGATGGCATTTCTGGGGGCTCATAATGCAACTATCGCAGGCAGCCAGCTTGCGAAAACAGGGATAGCAGTAGCCCTGATTAAAACTTTTTTTAATCGTTCTCTCACAGGCAACGCAGCGAATCACGCCAGTGAACGACAGCGAGAGGTGCCGCCCCAGACAATCATTAAGGTTGAGGGGGTTCTGGTCGGGAAACAAGGTATATCTGACCGTATCCGCCAAGTCCGTCTGCATCTTCCTCAAATCGCCTCGCCAGTCACTCATGAGTCGACTCCTCCTCGCCGCGTCTCCCACTTGAGAGGTGCAGGCGCATCACAGTCCTCGCCGGCCTTGGATCCCTTGTCAATAAACCCGACTCGCTCATCAGGCGGCAAGTGAAGCTCTCCCCATGTGATGACGGCCTGCATGGCATGCTGGCGCTGGGCTTCTGTCACCGGCCGACCGTCCGGCCATCGACCGGTCGCCAGCGACTCACGCAACCTGTCATACAAGCCTCGATCCATTTGCTGGATCGATTTTAGATAATCGGCTGCCACTTCAACTCCCTCTGAATGTCACAGGCAATACGCTTACGACAACACCAAGAATCAAACCAATGATTAGACCCCCCGCATGTGCACCGTTGGCGATCGCACCTGCCCCAATAAAATCCATGCTGCCCACCATTCCAACAAGTAGCCAGATGAGCATAAAACCAAAAACCGCCATTGGTGGCGGTGTGATCCAGCCTGGTCGTCGCCAACTGAGCATCATGATAAAGCCGAGAAAAGCATAGACCACACCGGACATGCCGCCAAATATAGAAGGGCCCTCCCATAGGTATTGGCAATAGTTGCTGACCATCGCCGTCACACCATAGAGGCCTAGCAAATTGATGGCCCCAAGCCGGTGTTCGATACGCTGCCCAAACTCCCACAACCACAAGCAATTGAAGACCACATGTAGCCAACCAAAGTGGATAAGTGTCGGCGTCAGAAGGCGCCACCACTCATCATTGAGTCCGCCGAATGCCACGTAGCCACCCGCCGATCGGAAAGGCACGAAGTTGAACAGCTCCAGCATGCCAACCCACTGTGCCGGGTAGAACAGCAAAAAGCAGACACTGGTAACGACAATCAGCAAAAATGTCGCGGGGGCTCTTCTTATCGGTAACGGGAGACTATTTAACGAGGGCATCTGACCAACGAAGTTTGTCCCGGCAACTGGCATAAAAGCTATATCCCGGAGGATGCAGCAAATTCAGCTCGCGTGATTTCTTGCGAATCCTTACCGAATCCCCGGGCAGCGCCGTAATGGATATCTGACCATCACAGGTAATCGGCGGATGGATATCGTTGCGAGAAACGACATCGACCCGGATCTCACTGGTGCCACTGACAACGATGGGACGACTGGTGAGTGAATGCGGAAACATGGGCACCAGGACCATCGCATCCAGCCCGGGATACATGATCGGTCCGCCAGCGGACAAACAATAAGCAGTGGATCCCGTTGGCGTCGCCACCAAAAGTCCATCGGCATTCAATCGGTAGACAAATTCGCCATCGATACTGAGTTCAAACTCGATCATCTGCGCAGAAGCGCCGGAGTTCACGACGATATCGTTCAGCGCATCACCACGCCCGATCACCTGCTCACCGCGCCACACCTCTGCATCGAGCAGGAAACGGCGATCACTGAGATACTGACCGTCCAGCACGTTACTCACCTGCTCTAACAGCTCATCGGGACTCACATCCGTTAAAAAACCCAGTCGACCACGGTTGATGCCGATGACAGGCGTATCGTGCTTGACCAGTGTCCGAGCGGCGCTTAACAAACTGCCATCACCACCGATGACAATGGCGAGATCCACCATCGCACCAATTTTGTCCCGGGATTCCATTGCGCGCTTTTCAAAATGCGAGAGAGTCGCCATACGGTCCTCGATGGTGACCTGTAACCCGCGATCATCCAGTAAGTCGAGCAGGCCCGAGACAATCTCTTCGACGCCCGGATGCTCTCTGCGGCCCAGTAGGCCAACGTGATTAAATGTCGTATTCATCGGTTACGGGTAACGGTCGTCGTCTTCATCGCCTCACCCCCTCCTCTTTTACTTTCATTCATACCCACCGCAGACTTTACGCGAGCTCAAAATTTGCCGGTTGCTCGGTGGTCAGCGTGACGAAAAAGCTGTCGACCGGCACCCGGAAGATAAACGTTATCGTTGGCAGGAACCAGTTACCCAAGCGGTGACGACGGTGCGGCTCCCACGAAATGTAATGCTAGACCCCACAATACGGCATGACCGAGCATCCACACCGGCATCATAAACGACACCGGACTGGCTAGATGATCCTTATGCACACGGAGCTCAGCACAACCATCACGGTGAAAGGTCCCACACCGGTTTGAGTCAGCTTTGTGTGCCCAGGTGCGATAAACCCCTCGGAGACGACGACCCGTCGACACGTCAGGCGGATCCGAGTCCGACGTTGTTGTGTTCGAGCACGCGCTCCGCCCGATAACTGGAGCGGACAAACACACCCGAGACCACCTCGAGAAATCCGCGCTCCAGCCCCCACTCTCTGTACAGAGCAAACTTATCTGGAGACACAAATCGCTCAACGGGCAGATGGTTTTGTGTTGGTTGCAGGTATTGCCCCAGAGTCAGCACATCTACGGAGTGACTGCGAAGATCATCCATACAGGCCTTCAGTTCATCCTCTTGCTCACCCAGCCCCAACATCAGTGATGTCTTTGTCACCACGTCGGGCCGGTATGCTTTTCCATGCGCCAAAACGGTCAGCGTTTGTTGGTATCCGGCGCGAGGGTCTCGTACTGGATGGGTGAGTCTTGCCACCGTTTCGACATTTTGTGCAAATACCTCGATACCGGAATCCAGCAGTATTTCTACAGCATGATTGTCTCCCATAAAATCGGGCGTGAGTGCTTCCACTGCTGTGTGCGGGTTCAGGGCCTTGGTGGCCTTGACCACTGCCGCATAATGGCTCGCTCCGCCGTCTGACAGATCATCGCGATTTACTGAGGTCAGCACCACGTATTTGAGACCCATCAAACGCACCGCTTCCGCGGTATTCGCAGGCTCATCGGGGTCTAGCCAGCCCCCTGGGTTACCGGTATTGACTGAACAGAAGCGACAAGCCCGAGTGCAAACGTCACCCATCAGCATTATCGTCGCCGTCCCCGCACTCCAGCATTCACTCATATTCGGGCACTTTGCTTCTTCGCAGACGGTCGCCAGCCGGTGCTCGTGCACAATTGACCGCACCGCCTCAAATTTAGGACTATTCTGGATGCGCATTTTCAACCAATCGGGCTTGGCGAGGCGCTGACCGCCCATATTGGACGATTTGATGCCGTCCTTGATTACTCGCATACCCCGATCATTGGTGAACTTCTCACCACTGTCGATTTGTGTGGCGGTAATACGATCATTGCTCATCGATTGAATCCTTATGGCCCGCTCAGTTCCATTCAATCACCGCCCACAGCTACGCTGCAGACACACTCAGGCTCACGAGAACGCCATTCACTGCGGCATTACCAGAGAGTTGGTCGACAAACTGTTCATCCGTGATGTCATTGCAGCTAACCCCCGGATGTCGATTAGCAATTTCACCGCGCGTGCCGCTGCGGCCATGGCCGTATCCATGGGGGAGACTCACTACGCCGGGCATCACTTCATCAGACGCGGAGAGCTCGGCCTGAAGGTGGCCCACCCGACTACTAACTGTCACCATCATACCGCTTTTCCAACCTTCATTTGCCACGTCGTCCGGGTGCATCATAAGTTGGCAGCGCGGCTTGCCTTTCATCAGCCGTTGATGATTGTGCATCCACGAATTATTGTCGCGAACGTGACGTCGGCCAATTAACCGATATCCCTCGGCGGGTGCGTCCTCGATCAGTCGATCAATATCGCGCAATACCTCGGGAATAGAGAGCCGGATGCGCTTATCAACAGTCTGAAGTCGATCTGGACAAGACGGCTGCAAAGGTCCGAAATCGATTCCCGACGGATGCGCTACCAGTTTTTCTATACTGATTTGCCAATCGCTGGCACCGCCATAGGGTCCCGAGCGCAACGCCCTGTCCACAAGCTCATGCGGCGGTTGGCGCGGCATCGGCTCAAGTCCCAACAAATTGGCTAACCGGTCACCCAGTTCGGCGAAAATCTCCCAGTCATGCAAGGCACCCTTGGGCCTTTCGAATACGGGTGGGTTATAGCGCGCTGTATTTCTGACAGCAAGGTTATGAAACCCGATATCGTAATGGTCATGCTCGAGCGGAGAGGTTGGCGGCAGAATCACATGAGCATGCCGGGTGGTTTCGTTGAGTGCTGGATCCAGTGAAACCATGAATTCCAACTCCTCAAGTGCCTCGTCGAGGGCCGCGCCATTCGGAGTCGAGAGCACAGGATTACCAGCGCCGGTAAACATCAGTCGAATCTGCCCCTCTCCTGGAGTTCGAATCTCTTCAACCATCGCCGCCGCGGGAAGCTCGTAATTGAACTCTGGTAGACCCCTTCCTCGGCTCGAAAAACGGGCAAACCCGCCGGGGCTCGTATTGGTTACCTGATCCATCGCGGGTAGCGTGAACAAACTGCCTCCCGGCTTATCCAAATTACCAGTGACAACATTAATGACCTGAATCGCCCACTGACACAACGCACCATATGCCTGCGTACTGACACCCATCCGGCCGTAACAAATACCTGCCTCGGCTCGCGAAAAATCGTGAGCGATGCGCTCGATATCAGAAGCGACGATCCCGGTTCGCTCAGCGGCCCATACCGGCGTCAGACTGCTGACCGCTGTACCCACATCATCGAGACCATCGGTAAAACCCGATACAAGTCCGAGCGATACCAAATCGTCTCGGAACAGCACGTGAATCACCGCGAGCAAAAAAGCCGCATCTGAGCCAGGCCGAATGAAGAGATGTTCAGAGGCAAGTTCTGCGGTTTCTGTTCTGCGCGGATCAATCACAACCAGCTTGCCACCACGTGCCTTCAGCGCTTTAAGACGGCGGCGAACGTCAGGCACCGTCCACATGCTTCCGTTCGAGGCAAGCGGATTGGCGCCCAACATTAAAAAGTAATGCGTGCGATCCACGTCTGGAACAGGCTGGAGCAACATGTGCCCGTAGCACCATAGTGACACCAAATGATGCGGCAACTGGTCGACCGACGTTGCAGAAAATCGATTTCGTGTACGGATATGACGGAACAAATTGCGTTGATGGGTCATCATGCCGTAGTTGTGCACAGAGGGATTGCCGAAATACGCGCCAACGGCATCGACACCGTATTTCTGGATAGTTGAAGCTATTGCCGACGCCGCCAGATCAAGCGCTTCGTTCCATTCAATCTCGACGTGCTGGAACTCTCCACCATCATTGAGCACGCGCTTCAGCGGCTTTCGTAATCGATCCGGGTCCTCATGGATATCCTTCAGGGACACTGCTTTCGGACAAACGTGCCCGCGACTCAGAGGGTCGTTTTGATCGCCCCTTATATCAACCACCTGGCTACCATTAGTCTGAATCACCACACCACACATGGCTTCACAAAGATGGCACACGCGGTGATGCGTTTTGATGCTTGATTCGCTCATAGTGAACTCGCGGTTAGGAGGCTCCCGTCGAGGATGCTGTCAGGAGCAGCGGATAGGTGCCGCCAATTGTAGCATCCCGTCATCGCGCTTCAGGAAAATGAGGGGGCTCGTTTCTCCATTTGGGCCATTACCGCTTCTACTTGATTGGGTCGGCCCAAGATTTGCTCCTGCTCCGCTGACTCAGCGAGCAAAATAGCCTCATCACTAGCGTGGGCCAGCATATTAGACAAGCGTTTTGCCGCACGAATCGCGTCCGGATTCTTTTGGGCGATGGTTTCGGCAAGTGCCATAGCTCGCTCTAGCGGCACCTCAGATGTCTCTGTTGCAAACCCAAACACCTGAGCCTCAGCTCCCGAAAACTCCTCATTGGTAAACACGAGCCGCCGCAACAGGTCATCCCGCACATTGCCTCGCCAAAGCGGGTAGCCCGCCATATCCGGCACCAGTCCCCAGCGCATCTCCATTACGCCACAGCGCGTATCCGGGTGAACAATGCGAATATCCGCCCCCGACATAATATTCAAGCCACCGCCGATAGCCACGCCGTGAACGGCGGAGATCACCGGCATCGATAAGTTACGCCATCCCCAGGCAACTTGCTGCACCTGATTGGCGAGGCCATGGGTGCGGGGCATCAGCGCCGTTGGCTCTTCACTATTGCCGAAATTTGAGAGATCAAGGCCGGCGCAGAAGCCACGGCCCTCCCCCGACACCACCACAACGCGCACTTGAGATTCCGCTGCGAGCTGGTCTATGGTCTCGCATATCGCTGTAAACATGGCAGTATCTAGGGCGTTCATTTTATCTGCCCGCGTCAGAGTCACATGAGCAATATGAGAGGCAATCGAGACGGAGACTCTGTCGGACATGGCACACACCCAAGAGTAGCNATGACTGAGGGAGANATTGTGGCAGNACATATNTCNAATGAACAGAGCCCCCGTAGATTAACCTNAGGAACACCGTCNCCCGGCGCTANNTTTGCGGTNATGGCGATGNACATNCTTGATGTTTCTNACCCAACTGCNNGACAATNTAGNGGTCATTTTTCAGACCNCGNTAACAGGGAATTTTGCTATGCGTCGACCTAAACTCGCCGGTGCCACCTTACTGTCGCTGCTAATATCTTGCTTCACCGCCATCAGTTACGCGCAGACTGACCAGAACGAAATCCTTGCGCTATATCAGGGCTGGATCAATGCAGTTGAGGGAAGCGATATCGACGCCTATGTAGGGGGATTGCACCCCGACGTGAGCCTTCGGCCACCCGGAGTGCAGGGGCTTGATGGTCGCGAAAACTATCGCGTATTTTTGGGCCCAGTATTTGACTCCGCTCGTTATGAAATCACTGTCGATGTGCCACACAGCATTACTATGATGGGTGACGCAGCGGTTGTTGAATACGATTACACCATTAAACGCATCGTGAACGCCGCCTCGGGAGCAGCCCTGCCAAAGGGGGCGCTACAAGGCGACAGCACCACTTCGCACTACATCGATGTGGTAGCAAAAGACGATACCGGCGCCTGGAAAATTCGCTTACACAGTTGGTCCATGACACTGTGAACCCAAAAGCGATCCGCCAGTCCGATTATCACCAAGGCTTTGCGCTGATTACCGGGGCCTCGGCCGGCTTGGGAGAAGAATTCGCCCGACAGCTGGCTGCGATGCGTAAACCTTTGATTCTGGTCGCCAGACGCGAGGAACGACTCCAGAGCATTGCCGCATCGCTCCGCAAACAGCATGACATTCAGGTAGAAATCATTACAGCAGATCTCAGTGTCCCACATGCGGCTGAAGACATTGCCAATATCTGCGCGAGCAAGGGTTGGCAGGTGGAGTGGTTAGTTAACAATGCCGGCATCGCCGGGCCGGACCTTCTTAAGGATCGTGACTGGCAGGCGCAGCAGACCTTTTTCCAGCTTATGATGCTTTCAGTCGCTGATTTATGTCATCGCTTTGTGCCCAAAATGGCTGACCGCGGTTTCGGCCGCGTGATTAATGTTGCCTCGGTAGCTGCCCGGATTCCGCGATCTGGCGGCTGCAATTACGGCCCTGCCAAAGCTTATCTGGTGGCGATGTCCGAAGAGCTGCACCTTACCGTCGCCTCCTCTGGGGTGAACGTCTCTGCTCTCTGCCCCGGTTTCACCCATACCGATTTTCACGAGACAGCGGGGCTGATGGAGATGAAAAACAAGATGGCCAAGTGGCTCTGGTACGATGCCGAAGTCGTCGTAAAAGACGCCCTCGATGGCGTGCAAAGAGGCAAAGCTGTTGTGGTATCCGGGAGGCTCTATCGGTGGCTCGATCCAATCTTTCAATCAATCTGGACGCGGCGCTTTTTCCGCATCAAGGCGCGTCCCGAGTGANCACTTTAGCTTTACTAGGTACACGCCTNGAACCGAAGATGATCAACTCGTGAGAGGTCTGCATAGAAGGGATATATTAACCGCGGCCGCCTCGCTACCCATGTGGCCAGCAGCGCTTGCCCGGGGCAATACCTCTAATCATTATGACGTGATCGTGATTGGCGGTGGCACCGCAGGGATCCCCTGCGCACTCTTTGCCGCGATGGGCGGCGCAAGGGTTCTGTTGGTCGAAAAAAGCCCNGCATTGGGCGGCACGCTGTTTTGGTCCACGGGACAGATTGCCGGCTCAGGCACAGTATTTCAAGAGCGGCTGGGCATTACTGATACGCCACAGGCGCATTTTGAAGACTGTATGCGGATCAATCATGCAACTGCCGACCCCGCACTCACACGCCTAACGGTTAACCATGCAGGAGAGACCATTAACTGGCTGGCGGAGCATGGTTTTGAAGTAATGGATGGACACCCCGTCACGGGAATTGGCCACGACCACTTTACCGCGAGGCGTTATCAGCAGGGTGTAAAAAGTGGATTGTCGATTCTTGACGCATTTCTTCCCTCGCTGAACGCCATGGTCGCCAAACGAAAGATCACGTTGCTGACGGGGACCACCGCTGCCAATCTGATTCAGAGTCGCGATGGTCGGGTGACCGGAGTCACGACAGCAGGGCCCGAAGGACTTCGGGATATNNCTGGATCGAACGTTGTGATTGCGACAGGTGGCTGTGCTGCAAACGCACGCCTCTTTGAGGAATTGCACGGCGTTCCACTCTATGCCAAAACTGCTTACCCGACCTCCCAGGGAGATGGGTTGCTGCTAGGTCTCTCGGCCGGCGGCACCATCGTTGGTGGTGACAAATACGCCTCTTTGCCCGGGCTAGTGCCCGATGCATTCCAGTATCCCAGCCAGATGTTTGCCTACGCTCCCCTCAACCCATCGATTCGGGCACCTTGGGAAATTCTGGTAAATGCGCGCGGTGAACGCTTTGTGCGAGAGGATCATCCCAGCGTTCATCATATCGAACGCGGCGTATATCAGCAGCCTGCNCATCGACATTGGGCCATCTTTGACGCCGCCATGCTCGAGCGATCGGAGCCGATTATTCCAAAATGGACCCGAGAACGTCTGGCTAACGAGCATCGAAGCAATGCGATGTTTCACAGTGCTATGTCTGTCGAGGCGCTTGCCCTCAGCGCGGGCCTCAACCCCCTCGCGCTACACAGCACCGTAGACGACTACAACCGCCGACTTAAGGANGGGAGGGAGGACGCGTTCGGACGAAAGATGCGTCCCGCTCCGCTATCGACTCCCCCTTATTACAGTATCGCCATGCAAGGGTGGACTCTGGTCTCGTTTGCAGGCCTGAAAGTGAGTGTCGATCTGCAAGTTTTGCGTAAAGGCGATGAAGCTGTCCCCAACTTGTATGCGATTGGAGAGGTGATCGGTGCGGGCGCTACTTCTGGAGCGGCTTACACCAACGGTATGCTGGTGACTCCAGCCATCACATTCGGTCGCCTATTGGGCACCAAGCTAGCCAGAGCCTCTTTGTCTCGCTGAAGGACATCACCAACTAGCGAGAACTAGTGGCCCAGAACCTTAGCAAAAGGTGACAAGATCAACCCGGAATTTGATCTACCCCCCGGTGCTTGATAGATTGAGNGGTGGTTTAATTGAGGAGTTCCCATGAAATTCAAAGGTTTTGTTTCGTTGGCTGCGGCCATGGTGTTTGTGTCGCCGTTTGCATCTGCTGGTGATCCCGTTCAGATGTGGAAGTGCAACGTTAATGGTGATGTCAATGAAGAAGACGTGATGGAGCAAGCAAGCAAATGGAAAAAAGCCGCTGGTGCGCTAGAGGGCGGTGACGGCATGAGCGTCTACACGATGTTCCCGGTTTCTGTCGGTGCCGACGGCGCTGGCACCGATGTCTTATTTGCCGTTTCTTGGGAATCTTTCAGTGACTTTGGTAAGTGGTGGGATGCCTACCCATCTTCAGATGTTGCGCAAATGGAACGCGAAACCATGACCTGCCACGGCAGTGCTCTTTGGGAGAGCGACGAAATCTGATTGCTTCAAAAAGCATCGCATGGGGCCGCCTTCTGGCGGCCCTTTTTTTATCTCTCTCCACACAGTTGATCGCGCCTTTCCTTTCCATNANNGCGGAGACACTGTGGCCCCTTTAACTATTTTATTTTGAGCTGTTCGCTATGTCCCTAATCTGGAGNTGCAACGAGTGGGATCCTCTGGAAGAAGTTGTTGTGGGCAATCCTCTCGGCGCGCGTTTTCCCCACGCGGATGCCAGCACCCGACTCGCTGAGTACCCCGATCGAGATATTGAAGACATCCCCCAGGGNCCGTTTCCAGACAGGATNATTGAGGAGACAGAAGAAGACCTGCAACGATTCATAGAGGTAATGGAGCATCGTGGTATCACGACAAAAAGACCCGACCGCTGGCCCCATGAGCATTGGATCAAGACACCGCAATGGGAGTCTCGGGGTTACTACAACTACTGTCCCCGGGATATTTTTCTAGTGGTTGGCGACCGAATTATTGAAACACCNAACGTGATCAGGGGACGATCACTCGAAACCNGCTCCTACCGACGTCTCTTGATGGAATATTATGAAAGTGGTGCCAACTGGTTTAGCGCCCCNAAGCCTGTTTTGGACGATGNGCTATTTGAATATGACCCCTTGGCGCCCACGCCACGAAATTTGGAGCCGGCGTTTGACGCCGCCAATGTGCTCAGATTTGGCTACGACTTGCTCTATCTGGTCAGTGCCACAGGCAACGAATTGGGCGGCCACTGGTTACAGCGTGTGCTAGGCGAGACTTTTCGGGTCCACTTTTTAAAGGATGTCTACTTTGGTAGTCACATCGATTCGACACTGGTGGCCCTGCGTCCCGGCTTAATCCTCGCCAACCCCGGACGTTTATCACCAGAGACCATTCCTCCGTTCCTCAAGGACTGGGAGGTCATATTCAGTCCGCCAATGGAGAATCAAAGCCGCCATAGTCAGGAGTATCTGCAACAGGCGATTGGCAGTGAGTGGATCGACATGAATCTTTTCAGTTTGGGACCCGATACCGTGGTCGTCGACAGTGATCAGCGGGCCCTTATTGCTCTACTGGAAGCCAAACAAATGGAAGTGATTCCCCTGAAACTGCGGCACTCGCGGATGTTGGGCGGTGGCTTCCACTGCGTCACACTCGATACCCGTCGNCGCGGTACCATGGAATCTTATTTCTCCTGATAGATCGGCCATGATCGTATTATCGCTTACTCCATGACGCTGCTGTGGATAGCATTGCTACCCTCCGTGGTCACAGCGGCGTGGTTTCGGTACCGAAAAGTTCTATCGGACAGCACTCCTCACTCTGCTCCGGAGGGAGTTCTGAGACAGGCTCCTCCACCGGCAATCTGGGGCAATCACGAACATCAGCAAGGCACACGCTGGCTGCACGAGATTTTTGAGTGCTCGGCCGCACACTTCCCTGACCTTCCAGCGCTCTCTGTCCCCGAGCGCGGAGTCACACTTACCTACCGCGAGCTGAATCTTTTAGCGAATGCCATCGCGACATCGATTCGCCAGTACGTTACTGGAGCAGATCAAGTTGTCGTTGCTAGACTTGCACAAGATGATGCCACGATCGTTGCTCTTCATCTGGGCATTCTTAANGCGGGTGCAACACAATGCTTCATCGATCCAGAGTCCCCAGAGGAGCTCTTTCGGCAGGCATTGGAAGACGCCGATCCGGTTCTGTTGATTACCGACGATACCCTCACCCGTTGTGGCGCGCCTGTNCGCACCCTCAAGAGCCTTTTTGATCCGNTCGCGCCAGCAGCGGACATGTTGCCCCCGGCGTTATGGCTCGATGAGCCGACACAGCGGCTTGCGTCAATTTTTTATACCAGTGGAACAACCGGACGTCCCAAGGGTGTGGAATGCCCCCATGCAGGATACATAAATCTTGCTAATTCTTACGCTCAATTTTACGATTTCGTTCCAGGAAGCGACGCCACCACNCTCACTTCCTCTCTCGGATATGACGGCAGCATTTCCGAGATNTANAGCGCATGGGTCGCGGGTTGCGAAGTCGTGCTGGTGACCAAAGCGGCGTTACGCTCCGGGCCAGACTTGCTCCCCCTGTTGCGCGAGGCACAGGTGACGGCGCTATTTTGCCCGCCAGTTCTGCTGACNACGCTCANTGATCGGCCAGAATTNGATCTGCCCTATCCCATCTGTCGATATATTGTGCCAGCTGGAGAGGCGTTNCCCGCTTCACTGGTCGAACCCTGGTCTCGAGCACGTCGGCAAATCATCAATACCTATGGTCCAACTGAGGTCAGCACCGACACTAGCAGACAGCTACTTAGACCGAATGAGGCCGTAACGATCGGCAGCCCATTTCCCGGCGTCGACTACGTCATCCTAGACANTAATACGTCCNCTGTGCTGCCTCACGGAGAGGAGGGAGAACTCTGTATTGGCGGCGTACAACTCGCACGCCGCTATCGCAATCTANCCGANGCAAGCGAAGATAGATTTGTGGACCATCCCCGACTCGGGCGTCTCTACCGGTCAGGGGATCGCTGCCATGTCGACCNTGAAACATTGCGCGTGCATTTTCATGGTCGAATAGATGCGCAACTGAAAGTGCGCGGATATCGGATCGAAGCACAACCGATAGAATCCTTGCTACAGGATAACTTTTCCGAAATTGAAACGGCCGTATTAGACAATCAAGAAGACGAACTCATTGCGTTTATTCGTGCTCCCTCTCTGGAGAACCCTCAGGATCCACTTCTGACCACAGCGGTGGTGGCGCATCCGGTGATAGCACAAGCACAAGCGCTCATCAGTGAGCGTTTTCCGCCTTACGCAATACCCAGCCGATTTTTTATCGTAAAGCGCTTTGAGCTGGTAGGGACATCAGGAAAGATTAATCGCCGCGCGCTGCCGCGAGTGTCGACCAACACACGTGGCATCTCTGCGCGATCTGCACCCAAGCCAGCACCCATCAACGATGAAAGCCCTGCTCTCGATGCAAAGGTGCTGGAGATTTGCCGAGCAGCGCTCGGTGCTGACCTCTCGTGGGATGATGATCTGACGGATTGGGGGGCACATTCCATTGCCATCGCTCGCCTGACCCAACATCTTCAGGCCGCTGGTTATACGGTATCGGTGAGAGACCTCCTTACGGATCATCGCAGCGCTCGGAAAATTGCACGGCTTTCACCGACTGTCGCCTATCAGAAAGGCCCGAAACAGAGCAGTGCGGATAACTCACATGAAAGGATTAAAGAATCCCCGGTATCTGAGAGGCAATACCCTTTTAAGACATTTAGTCTGCTGCAGGGGTCGCTGGCAGTATTGCTCCGCGTTCCGCTACTGCTCATAGCCGCCATCAGCTTGGCCATCGTTGACCCTGAAGAGCGCCTCTTGACGGGCGAGGTCACAGGTTTTCTGGTGGCGGCTATCGCCGCCTACAGCATTTATTTGGTCCTACCTTTCACGAATCTGGGTTGGGTGCTCCTACTCCGCTATCTTGAAAGAATACTTTTTGGAGGCGCAGAACTTAATCCAGGGCGTTACCTTAAATTCTCCAGCCAGCATCTGAAGCTGTGGTGGCTGGAACAACAAACAGATTTCGTTCTAAAGCCGCTCGTCAATGGACTTCGAAGTCCCGTCTTATTTAATTGGGCGCTCAGGCATCTAGGCGCAAATATCCACAGTCAAGCCTTCATTGCGCAAAGCACCGAATGGTATGGCCCCCTAACCCTGATCACTATCGCACGAGGCGCAGTTGTGCAGGCCGCAGTGCAAATCAGCAGCGTCAGTTGGGAGGACCAAAGTTTTGTGCTCGACACAATTAACATTGGCGCAGGCGCTCGCGTTGGAAGCCGCGCGATGGTCTCAGGCGGCGCCTCACTTGGGGGTAACTCTTGGCTAACACCCCTGTCAGAGTTGAGAACCCATTGCGCTCCCAATAGCCAGNTCGACGGCGTACCAGGACAGGTTGTGGGTGGGTATATGCCGCCACGGATGCCACTTNNCGATCGNTCATCTGCCTTTCTGACCGTCTTGTTCGATGCCAGAAACNTCTGCATTCAATTTCTTCTCGAAATTGGACTGGTGNTCGTGCCGGGTGCAGCNGTTGGCCTNCTGACGACTTGGGCGCTNGGCTTCGANTCATTGAGTAAAGTCAATTTGGACACTCAACGAGTGGATGCCATTGATCTTCTGGTTATGTCCGGTTCGGGGGTGATGGGTCTATGGCTTGGAGCGCTGGCGGTTTCCTGCGGTATGTGTCTGTTCTTGCGTCTAACGCCCACNCCTTGCGGCTGGGTGTCCGCCANCAGTTTACAGGGGATACTGGCGCGCTATCGCCAGACAAAAATGAATCAAATTCAACAGCTATGGGGCTGGAGTCTNACTGGGCAATACCTACGTGCGCTCGCCGGCGTTAAATTTTCTAAAGTGGGGGCGTCGGAGTGCGACGCGCTGCTCAATTTGTTGCCCGAGCACCTGCATGCTGACGCCAATATCTTTATCGCGCAGGGCTGCTACTGCAACGTTCTAGATGAATTCGGTACTCATTTATTGGTGAAACCGGCCCAAATTCCACCCAGATTCTTNGCCANTAACAACGCTATGGTNGAATCGGGCCCCATTCCAGGCAATCTTCTGCTTGGCGTCTCGACNCCGCTCGGACCNCAACTCTACAGGCCGCAATATAGCGACCGTCTCGATCCTGAGCGNATACTGGTAGGAAATCCTCCGCTGGAGGTGGCCTCTACTGATCAGCAGGAGCCCGCCATGAACGCAAGGCCCAGTCTGCGCATCTTTTTTTGCAAGGTTCTTTCTAAATGACCTCGCCTCCGTGGGCCTTATCCCAGGATTGACTATCTTTCTCGCAACATTTTTTCTGGTCGCGCTCAATAAAGCGGGCTTTGGCAATACCGAAGCCGCCTTGTTGACCAGTCTGATCGTTCCCCTCCTGCTGCCACTGCTCGCACTCAGTATCAAATTGATACTGGTGGGCAANCGATGGGGGCGAGCAAACAGTGCTCCGTTTTGGTCAATCCGACACTTCACATACTTTCTTGCGCAAGACAGCTTTTTCAGGCTGATGGCGGGCTTTATGGGCGCTGTCTCAGGCACGGCTTTGGCAAATCCCCTATTGCGTCGGTTTGGCTGCTCTATTGGCAAGCGCTCACTGATCGGTCTACCACTGCAGATGTCAGACTGGCACGCAGTCGACATCGGTGACGACTGCGTCATCAACGGTCAAATGCAGCTGCACAGCTTTGAAAATCGCGTACTAACAGTCAGGCGCACAAAGATCGGCAACAGATCGGTAATTAATCACGGAGCGATGCTGATGGGTGGAGCAACTCTGGANACCGGTGTCACTGTGGAATCACAGTCTCTGGTGCTAAAGGCNATGCAGTTGAGTAGCGGACGTCATGCCGGCTGNCCCACCCANGCGGTTACCGATGTTATGGCNACAGCCCCAGGCGGCTAAAGCCTCNCGCACTCTCTGACCAGATAGCCCAACTGNCGNGNAGGTCACCCGCCTTGATGCCCTNCCCACAACCGGGCAAAAGGGTACCAGCGCCAGTCGGTCAAACAGCGCCACACCCATTCAACAGGTCCCACACTGAAGCGCCGACACCACCACTCTGCGGCGAATATCTGACAGGGGAAGACGACGCAGGCAAGCACCACGACTCTGGCGGGGCCCCACTGAAAAGCGGCTCCCAAACCATACCCGTGAAATACTCCCATCATGATGGCAGTCTGGCTCAGATACACACTCAAGCTGATTGTTCCCAGATTTGCGCAACGTCGGCGTAATGCGGGCCATACATCAACATTGACCCACAGCCAGACAGACAAAAACCAGGCAGACGTTAATGCACCGGTGCCAATCAGATATGTCACATCTCCGAGAGCAATAACAGAATTTGACGCCTGAGACCGATCAAAAACCGAGTACCCCAATGTCGCGTTGAAGTAGCGCTCCAGCAGCATGAGCACGGTCCCGAAAACCCAAAGCAATGCAACACTGCGCAGCAATAACGTGGTCGATAAGCTCTGCAGCCGATGCCAGCCCGAACGCATAAAGACGAAGCCAAAAATAAAGTAGGCGAGTACCAAAAAGCCCGAGTCCGGATACTGCCAATCGACCCAGAATCGCTCGGGAATAAACTGCGCATGGTATTTCACAATCCCAGATATATCGGTCCCGACCAAAGGCGANTCNAGCCGTTCTTCTGCTAACCAATCTAGTGCTGCTCTCGGGTCCTCAACGGGCCAATCGTCATCTCTGTCCCCGCCCCACAGATGACCCGCCGGAAAACTGAGACATAGCAGCACCGCCAGTGCAATAAGAGCNCTGTTTGAAAATCGATAAATCAGCAACAGGATGATGCCCAGCTCTGCGTACAGCATCAAAATGTCGCCCTCAAAAAAGAGCGCATGAAGACATCCAAAAAGCATCAGTGCTGCCATCCGCCTTATAAAGCGCACCNTCCGGTAACCCGCGGCCTGCGTTTGAAGATAAAAACCCATGCCAAATAACAGGCTAAATAACGCCCAGAACTTCGTCTCGAAAAGAAAATGCTTCAGATGCCAGGCGATTTTGTCTGCGCCACTTGGCCAGGCAGGAATGTCTGCGCCAAAACTGAAGACATTCACAACGAGAATGCCAAACAGCGCCACGCCACGCAGCACATCCAAAAATTCGATGCGATGACTAGCCTGTTCCGGTGTTTTCACAGCGTAAGCTTCCTCCGCTTATCAACANCTCGTCGAGAAAATGACGATTATACTGATGCTAAGCCGACAGCATGCGGAGTGAAACAGCCCTAGGTGACGGACTGGATCACATTTATTCCGGCCCTCTTTGACGCTACTATCATGGACGTTGTGCTAACTTTGCCTCGGCATAACACCATCCTGAATACTGCTAAGTGAACTTTAAATGAGCCCCTCTCCCTCTTCGATCATTGTGCGNGGATCTATCGACGCCCTGCCTCTTTTTATACCCGCCATTCCATTCGCCTTTGTTTTTGGCGTGGTAGTGGCAAATGCGGGTATCCCAGGATGGCTTGGCTGGTCCTCTTCACCCATTATCTTCGGGGGCGCTATACAGGTGACATTATTTACTTTGCTGGGTGAGGGCGCTTCCGTGGCCGCGGCAGTCAGCGCCGCGCTAATCGTAGGTGCACGACATCTTTTCTATTCGCTGACTCTCGCTCCCCGATTTCAAGATCAGCCTGGCTGGTTCCGGTGGGTTGGCTCCTATGTGTTGATCGATCAGGTTTTCGTGCTGATTCAGACAAAGTCGATTGAGGAGCCAGTAATCTTTCGACGCTACTTTCTTGCGACCGGCTTTACATTTTGGACCCTGTGGATGGTTTTTACCGCGTTGGGTATCCTTCTCGGCCCTGCCATACCAGAGAGTTGGGGAGTTGAATTTGCCGCACCCGTCCTCTTCGTCAGTTTGATGATGGCCGCCAGTGATCGCCGAGACAAACTGATAGCCGCCGGCATCGCAATGGGGATCACCCTCGCCTTCAGTCACCTACCTCATCGCGCTGGCATACTGATCGCTGTTGCTGTATCGGTCGGTATCATGCTCCTGACACACCGGAGGCAATCATGATTGCGACCGCCATCATTCTGACGGGCCTAGGTTCCTACGCCATGCGCGCTTTTTTTATCTTTGCTTTGGCGAGGTACTCCTTTCCCCCCATTATGCTTAGAGCCCTTGAATACGTAGCCCCCACCGTCATGGCTGCTTTGGTCATTTCTATGATGACTAGCGCCGAGGGTAAGCTCATAGCAGGTTGGGCTGAATCATTAGGATTGCTTTTGGCAGCAACTGTCGCAAAATTCACAGGCAACCATATCTTGTCGCTCCTCGCGGGGATGGGTAGCTTCTGGGCCATCAGATGGATCATGTAGTGGAGGCGCTAACGTATTTTTTAGCGCTGTCGACGAACTCAGGTATTCAATGGACCAGATCAGTGCTAAAACGAGGCGTCTGATCAATTGATCGACGTCAAACACACTAATTTGCTCCGGGGGTTAACATGTTCAAGCAGTCGTTATTAGGTGCGTTGCTGGTCAGCGTAAGTTTTTTTTCTAACGCCGAGATATGGGAAGACTACTCACTGAGTGAGGAGGTCATTGAGCATACGGTGATTGCCGTGCAAGGTAATTACCTCGACGATTACTTGGTGCGACTGGAGCGCACCTGGGTGCGCAGTATGGAAGTGCAAAAAGAGCTGGGCTATGTCACTGACTACACTATCCTTGTCTCTACTGCCGCGGATTCACCCAACGTATGGCTCAATGTTGAATACCCGAACATGGCGGCCTACCAACCCAGCGAAGAAAAATGGAACAAAGTGAACGAGATTCTGGCTGAGCGGTATGCCGATGATGATGATGAACTCGATGCGATTGCGAAAGGCTACGAGGAAATCCGCACGATGATCGACCATCAGGTGGTCCATAAAGTGACCTATAAATAGCGCATCACTCTTCAGTGAGTTAAGGACCCCAACCACGACTATCGGTTGGGGCTCATACCAACGCAGCATTTACCAGCCACAGTTATCTGCGATCGCCGGCCCATTCTCGCCCTAAGGTTTTAAAGGCCTAAAGAGGTTTTTCTACTGTCCCACTATCCTCCTAAAGTCGCCGCTGCGGTTGTCATTGCCAACATGATTGGGACCGGTGTTTTCACCAGTCTGGGTTTCCAGCTGATCGATATTCAGTCCGCGCCGGCCATCATGATGCTTTGGTTGGTGGGGGGCATCTCGGCACTATGCGGCGCACTCAGCTATGCCGAACTAGGTGCCGCCCTGCCGAGATCCGGCGGCGAGTACCACTTTCTCAACGAGATTTATCATCCCTGCGCAGGGTTTATATCCGGATGGGTATCCGCCACTGTGGGGTTCGCTGCACCGACCGCCCTTGCGGCGCTCACCTTCGGAAGCTATCTGAATTCCAGTGGACTGCACGTTGATCCGCTCTGGCTCGCCACGCTTGCAATCGTATCGCTGACAGCTGCGCATTGCAGCAATCATCGTCGAAGCGGTGAGACCCAAACGAGCTTTACTGCAGTCAAAATCCTATTGATTATGGGATTTTCGCTGGCAGCGCTTGCACTGAGCCCAACTAATAAGCAGGCGGAATTTGCATGGACTGAAGACGTCGTTGCCACGTTGGGAAGTGGTGCTTTTGCGGTATCGCTAATCTACGTTAACTACGCATACTCTGGCTGGAATGCCGCCACTTATATTAGCGATGAACTCTCTTCTCCGCAGCGCAGTCTGCCCTGGGTCCTGGGCATCAGTACAACGTTGGTGGCTGGATTGTACTGTCTGCTCAATTTTGTCTTCCTGACAGTAGCCCCGATGGAAGCCATGACAGGCAAAGTAGAGGTCGGCGTGATCGCTGCCCAGTATGCGTTTGGTCCTACGCTGGGTGTATTCATGGGCGCACTTCTTGCTCTCTTGCTGGTCTCTACCATCAGCGCAATGATTTTGGCGGGACCCAGAGTCCTGCATCGCATCGGACAGGATTACCCCCGCTTTGCGCAGTTAGCCCAAGAAAATCAGGATGGCATCCCCGTCACCGCCATTGCCATGCAATCCGGACTGGCTCTGCTGTTTCTTTGGACAGCTTCATTTGAGCAGATTCTCGTCTTCGCGGGCGCCACCATGGCACTGAATACCTTTGCCACAGTATTGGGACTGTTCGTGCTTCGTTGGCGACAGCCGACTTTGCCGAGACCGTTTCGAGTGAGTTTGTACCCCATAACGCCTCTGATATTTTTGGGTATAACTGGTTGGACATTGATTTATATTGTCTTGCAGCGCCCGCTGGAGGCCCTCATCTGCGCCGGCATTATTGTCAGTGGGGGCGTGCTCTACCTGCTCACGCGCCCTACGACGTCGGGGTGACTATCCTCCCCAACCCCCCTGCCTGTTGCGTTTTTGCATCACTCGGCATCACCTTCGCATCGTCCCACCCGACCCCAACTCTCTGGTATTTTCGGTAAGGAAGCCTCGTTATTCAGGGCATCTCACAAAATGAAAACTATCATCGGGGGATAAAAAATGAAGCAACTTATTACATCGAGCGTATGGACGATTTTGCTCACAATGTGCACAGGATCGTTTGCGCTAGCCAATGACCACATGATTGACAACATCAACGTGAGTCAACCTTTCAATGTGCAAGCCAACCTTTGCAAGCTCAACCCGGGCGTCAGTCTCGAAGACTATCAAGCGATGATAGATGACTATCTCGCGTGGGCAGAAAAAAACGAAATAGACCCCGTCCTCGTTAGGCAGTTTCCACTCTTTTCCCACCAGAATCTGGCGCGACCCTGGCCTTACGATTTTGTCGAGTTTCTGGTGAGCGACTACCAACGCTGGGGCGCTGCATGGGATTCTTGGCTCACCTCCGAGGAGGGAATGGCGCTCAATGATCGCTGGCAATCTTTGGCCGTATGTCACGTCAAACAGGCCCATGCCTCCATGCTGTATGCAGACCAGAAAGCCATGGCCGAGGATGACGAACGCTATGTTACGTGGAACTGGTGCACTCGTAAGGAGGGAGTCACTGTTGAAGAACTCTCAGCGAAGCACCGTGAATATGCTCAGGATATGCAGACTGATTCGGGCGGCATCATTGGCTGGCTAGTAATGCTGCCTCATGCGGGCGGTGCCGACTCCCCCGGAGAATTTGCTCATGTTGCAGTATATCCCGATATGGAGAGCTTTATGACCAGACGATCAATGCTGGCAAACGGCGGCTGGAGGGTGACGCGTGACTATTTCAATCTTTACGCTGACTGCACTGGCGAAATGCTGAATACAGAAACAGTGCTGCATCGCCCCTAGTAATCAAACTCATCAACAAGCGGCTCGCCGAATCCGGCGTGCCCGCTTTGATAACACTCACGGGAGACCCAAGAAATGAAAAGCAAACTCTTATTACTTGCCACACTGGTGCTATGCCACACCCAATCTATCGCGGACAACCATGCTGGAACAGAACCTACTTGGAGCATGGGTGCTCCAGTAGAGATCTACGGTTGTCGTTTCAAAGAGGGCATCGATGGCTATAAACAGTCTCAAAAATTCGCGGCTGGCTGGAACGAGTGGGCAAACGAAAACGAGGTATTTGAAGGGTATGTCGCGCAGATGATGTGGCCAGAATTCTCAGATGGCCAATACGCCACTGACTTTACCTGGCTCGGGTATTGGGCGAACTACGAGGACGCTGGCAAGGATATGGATATCCGGGCACGCAATGGTGCGCCCATGTATGCCGAATCTGACACTTTTTTAGAGCAATGCGCCCACAGTGAATGGGGAGCCTGGGATGTATTCTCTGCCGGCGACTGGACTAAAGAGCATCATGTGACGGAGTTTGCCGACTGCTTTTATCTGGAGGGCAAGGGCGATGCCGACCTTTTGAGTGCCAACATTGCCTACGCTAGTGAGCTGGAAAGTCACGGTGTCACTGCTGCGGACTTCGGGTCGGTACAACTTTGGCCGCGCGCCGGAGCGCCCACGGGAATCGCAGATGTTGCAAGCTTCAAGTGGGTGAGAGGCTACCCAAACCTCTCAGCGTATACCGGGTTTACCCATAAATTATGGAACGAAGGATTGGGAAGCGCTTGGAATACGCTCTATGGAGAAGTCGTCAGTTGTGACTCCAGCCGTGTGTATCACTCGGAAGTCATTCGCTCGCCTTGATTGACATCACGAAACGAGAGTCAGCCCCCGAGGGGGCTGATTCGACACGCCATTCTGAGGTCAATGCTCCATCGACCTAATGGGCTCACTCCTGAGGCATAGTCTGCGCAGCAACATTGAGTAGTTTGACCTTACCTCCCTCGAGCATCACATCGACCGTTTCATAAGTTTTCAACGGCTCACCATCGGGCCCCTCAGTCGTTACCACATTGCCTGTCGCCAACCACTCTTCCATCACGCCTTCGCTATTCTGGCCATCGTTGGCGATGACCCACCACACCCTCCATCGCGGATTCTCGGTAGCGACCCAGTTCTGTAAAAACGCGGTGTGAGCAGCGGAACCCGAGACCACCTCGCCGTGCGCGGCGACTCCGCGAAAATCGTTAGCATTCATTGCAGCAATTTTATCGAAATCACGATCGTTGTGAGCCTGAATATAATCGAGCCAAATCTGGATATTGGCGCTGTCGCCTGCCAACAGCGGTGTAGAAGAACCATCCTCAAAATACTGGGTGCCAATACCACTAGTATTGACCGCATGGGACATCATGAAGCCCGCGTCGTCATAAACCTGAAATTCAGCGTATTTACCATCTCTAATGACCGCTTTATGGATCGAGTCGCTTGTGTGTCCTCCCGCTGTCATTTTGGTTTCGATAAATACGACGTCACCTGAGACACGAAACGAGAGTGGCTCTACCTTAAAATCAGGCCACAATTCACCGATAGGGGTAAAAACCCGTTGGATGACTTCTTCGGCGCCCACATATTCACCTCCGTAGGGGAAACCCTTGGGCATAACCCACTTCACGTCGGGCGCCTGAGTTTGTGCCCACGCCTCCATATCGCCCAATGCGAAAGCGTCATATCCCGCTTTTGCCGCCGCAATGTTGGCTGCGTCCTGNTTAGAGTCACCCTGGCAAGCCGTCAACCCAATCACCATGACTGCTATGATCAGTATTCTTTGANACATCGTGAATCCCCCTCTTCTCTCTTTCTCAAAATGAACTACGTCTTATCACCTTTGCAATCCTCAGGAACAATGCCTCAAGGTTTCTTACCCTCTTCATAGCCCACACCCAAATTACTAATTTGTCAGCCCGTCGAATCGCTGAATCAGGGCTGCACCAACATACATTCGTCAGTAATGGGCGTTGCATCGTCAACCTGAAACTCAACGGGCCACCACATATGTCGATCGATCTCTCTTTGCCGATACGTCCCGCTCTCCTGTGCCACACATCGGGGGAAGTAAGGCGGCGCATCAAGAGCCAGCTCTTTTTCCGATGGCCCCTTTTCCAAATCCTGCATTGAGGAACAACCAGCAACCCCAGCTGCCAAAAGGATCACGGAAGCCTGCGTCACACTCATCCTTCACCACCCCCACTAAAATTGAGCTCAACCACATTGCCTGTGGGGTCGGTCATTTTGAGCTGCGTNATGGCGCGGCCCTGATGATCGAGGNTTCGGCGGCTATATTTGACATCCAGCGCATCGAGATTTTGGGTCATACCCTCAAGATCACTACAGGCGAACGCAACGTGATCGAGGTATCCTCGCGGCAGCGTATCCACAGCTGGCGCATCCGGCCATTCCATCAAGTGCAACACGGGCCGGTCNGCCAAATAGAGCCAGAAGCCGTAGGAAGCAAGCTCAGGACGCTCTCCAATTTTGAGCCCCACAGCCTGCAGGTAAAAATCTCGCACTGCATCCAAGAGTGCGCGCGGCGCGCGGATATTAAAGTGATCAAACACAATGACACTCAAGTCATGGCCCCTGAGTACTTGAGCAATTGGAAACTCATACTGCGCCTACCTTCTCCTGCACTCCAGTGTTGTCGCGTCTTGCCGAACGTCTCNAGATTTCAGTTTCTCGAGTTTTCTCGCACCTGCTTGGAGGAATAGAGGTCATGAATTTCGCACGTGGTAATTTCCAAAAGCTTTGCGAAGACTGCNCTAAACTCTTCAATGTTAAAAANGNCATAATGCCATACCTTACTGAGCCNAGGTATTTGTCGATGGGCAAACAATTGATTTTTACTGATAGATTTTTTCTGAAGCGCGTTACCAACCTTATCCAGTCTCGGAGTCAGTACAGCGTCTATTCCCGCAATCGCGCCTCAGTCTCTGGCTACCCGAAAAAATCTTTTGATCCGAAAACATGCGCTTAGGGTACAAAGGGCTCATCCTTATTGGCNCTACAGCTAATGATTTTTGGCCTCAGCACTTACTTGCCCGCTCCAAGCATGTTACAGCGACGANCGCACAAGCAAGGTGCGTCGAGCACAGGTACCAGTAGCTCGGAGTTTACTGAAGCCCGTATCTTTGACATCGAACACCAAAGAAAACTAAAGGCACTACATACACTCGTGGAACAGGGGACGACCCTGAGCGAGGCTGCCCGCTTAATAGGCGTTTCTCGGATCTGCGCGCATCGCTGGAATGATTATGGGCGACGGTAAGGGTATAGCCCGGAAGTGATGTGGTGTCTCGCAGGTACCCACACCCGCTTCAAACGGAAATACTGCAACCGCGCCGCAGCGCTGGCACTCATAAAGCCACAGAAATTAAGTACACGGCCAGCTTGAAGCTATAACGCCCCAAATAAATTCTGCTGCTGGCTCCAGTGGCGAGAAACTCGCAGAAAGCAGCGCNTCGACGACAGTGCGCTTTACCTCTGCAGGGGCTACATCTCTAGGTACACACCAGCCCTCCATAACACTATATGANGCCTCGATAGCGCCTTGACAATAGCCACTGGCACTCTGGTTANCGTCTTGTGAGCAAGCGAATTGCAACCAATAAGCNGCCAGGGGCTCATCTATTCTTTGGGCAATCGCCACTGGCACAGTCATCAGTAATATANATACGGTAGACACTAAGATCAGATACGCATCTTTCATACGCTACTTGTCCGCATCATCATTTCGCCGCACCAAATTTTTACACCTACTCCGCATATAGAAATAAGCATTAAGCGCTATCAACAGGCCAAAAAGTAAAAGAGCTGATGCCATACTTGGATCTGGCGCCTCCTTCCTCGCGGGACTAGTCAGGTACTCGCGATAGCACCACCAATCTACACAGAGCCTTG
This sequence comes from Halieaceae bacterium, assembly GCA_002683335.1. Taxonomy (GTDB): domain Bacteria; phylum Pseudomonadota; class Gammaproteobacteria; order Pseudomonadales; family Halieaceae; genus Luminiphilus. Next base: position 4,284 of record NYTE01000016.1, on the reverse strand, counting down.
ATGAAATATCCGTAGACGACCGTTAGGAGCATGACCGCACAGGCAGAACCCATCCACTCATATAGCGGTCTCTCGTCAATGTTGCTTAAAATCATGACCCCTCCATATAAGGCCCCTAGCCAACCGGCAATCACGGCGCCTTCAGCAGCATTACTTAGTCTACTGACTGACAACCACTCACCACTTCTACACAAGGCAAACGAGACTGCACCGCCAAGCACCATAACTATTGATGCCGCATCAATGAATAGCGTCATACTCTCTGACAAAACCATGTAGTTAATAGCCAGAAATACGATGAGTGCCATCACCATTGTTTTATTCACGTGTCTCTCCGCTAGCAGGATCCTCAACTAGACTACCCTCTGGAATTTATTTTGCAATTGAGTAGCAAACCGCAGCAACAGATCACATTTGGCGTCCATCGCAAACACTTGAACTCACTGCGCACGTGTATGAGAGTTGTGGGCAGCGTGTCGGTCGCATCACCCTGCTGGCTTTACCGAAGCGGAGTAATTCANNTTTANCTCGTCGAGAGTAGGTCCCTCGGGAATGCTACCAGGCAAAAGTCGTAAGGCTGACGCGTTGGCAAACGTGATTCCTATAAGGACAATAATGACAGTGAGCGACCTCATCATTCCTCCAATTTATGATGCGTCGCGACGGCACATGAACCACTGGAGCTCTCTATCGGCTCTGAAAGAATCTGCGTTAGCTCCGTGTTAAATTCCTGTGTATGGCATCTTGGGATCAGAGAATTCACAAGGAAAACGACGAGATCGAGCAGGTTTGATACCTGCGCATGGAGGGGAAATGAGAAGAGCATTGTCGGGACTTCTAGCTTGGTGGGCTTTCTTTCATGTTAGCTGGATGGCGGTCACCTTTTTACTGTGGGGCGTAATCAACATCTCAGACGAAAACCCGCTAACACCGCTATCTGAGTCGGTCTACGATTTTTATGCCTTTGGCGTGTTCAAGATGCAGGGATGGTTCATTCTTGGGTTCGCACCCCTGTGCTGGCTCATCAACTTTTTTGCAACGGGCGGTACCCGGATCTTGCCTTGGAGGCAGCCAAAATCAGCAGCGGATTGAAGAAGCTTTTCTGATTCGGCCGAGTGCAGCACCCATCTTTGCAATCGCCTGTATGCACAATGCTTCTCTGATCCGCTTAGCAGCAACCTTTTCACCCGCTTGCATCTAGAGCTGTCTCAACACCCGTTGACTCTGTGAGTTTGGGTTCGGAGCAGTGGAAACGCGAGAGGGCTACTCGTCCAGCGCATGTTTAGTTTCAGACGCCTCATAAGTCTTGACGTCAATACTGCGCGGCGGATATTTCTCCATGACCCCACTGAAGTGTCCCCATTGAGCAGTTTTGAAGTGATCCTTATGGGCCGGGTAATCTGTGTAGACCTCTGTAGCGACAACAATATCTGGGTCGTTCACATCAATGGCAAAGGAAAAGTCATCACAACCCGGCTCCTGAAGCGTGATTTTCGCGTGCTTTTTGAGTTCGGGCAGGATTTTCTGAATGATTTCCCGACCCCAATCAACTTTTACCGTTACAACGATCATTTCTCTCTCACAGGACGATCCGCAGCGGTGACGGTACTCGATACAGCGCTTCTTTTTCAAACACTCGCCGAGGGTCTGAATAAAGGGACTCTCATCTTCGACATAAACCGAGACAGTTATGGGCAGATTAGTTAGACCGCGTTAGCAGAGAACGGCTGCGGGTGTGCTAGACGGCGGCGGTAATTAAGCTGAACGCGCAAAGATCATCGCTCTGTTGCACTATCTGGCGCAGCATGATACTTTGTAATATAAAGTACTTTATNNNNAGGATTAAATGTGAACGTAGATCTAGAAACAGATATTTCATACTTGAAACAGGTAGCAGAGCAGGGACAAAAAGCGCCGCTACGAGGCGGTGAGCATGGCATGATTTGGGGGGGCATGTTTACGGCGTCGGCGCTATATGCGTACGCCGTTCTGACAGGTTCCATTCAGCTGCAGCCATGGACGATTGCCGTAGCATTTATCATTCCGATGCCAATTGGCGTGCTACTGACGCTTTTTCTCGTCAAGCGTACTGGCAGNCTCAGCTTCGGCAACAAAACCTCCGCTGCAGCGTGGAATGCAGTGGGAATTATCATTGGCGTGCTCTACGCGTCAACTATGACTGCCAAGGCATTAGGTCTGCTCTCATTGAGTGCTACTGTTGCTTTAGGGGCACTTCAGGTCACTATTTTTGCTTTATACGCAGTCGCTTACTCTACAACGGCCCAGGTTTCTCAGGATCGGCGACAATACCTATTTGCGGGGACGGCCGTCGCCGCATCATTGGGCAGCCTTTTTGCAATCGGCACTTACGAAATCTTCTTGGTCATGGCGGCGGGAATCTTCGCCAGCGCAGTCATTCCTGGCTTTCTTACACGATCCAAATGATCGAAAACCACTTTAATTTCCCATGAACACGCCCTCGCATTTTTCGGCAGATAATATCGACGACTTGATACACGGCAGAGTAAGGCTCGCTGCCATGGCGTATATATCGGGCGCGGGCGAAGCGGACTTTACTTCGATCAAAAAGGCTGTCGATACCAGTGATGGCAACATGTCTGTCCATCTGCGTAAGCTTGAGGAAGCGGGTTACTTAAACGTGACAAAGAGCTTCAACTCACGCAAGCCCCAAACNATATATGCGCTAAGTGATAAAGGGCGGCAGGCCTGGGTTCAGTATTTGGAGCAGATGCGCACGCTGATTATGAATAATTAAACTGCTCACTGTTGGCGCAACATCGCCAGTGGCATAGGCAGTGGCGCCGCTTTGACAGTATAGCTGCCGGTACATCCTGTGTGGGGCAGAAAATTCTGCATTTGCATACCAAATGCACTACACTCCTGAGGGTCTAGGGTGACAGCGTTAGAAACGCAGCGGGGCAACCATGAACTCAGACGAACTTCGCGAGCAACTGCTTGCGGCGGAAACGCTTTACCTTCGCAACCAAATCATCAATCAACTGTGTAGATGGCAACGCTGCAGGGACGATCGTGATCTCCTGATGGCGTTAACGACGGTTGAAGAACTGGTAGCTACAGAGGATGAGCGGGCTTGAGGAAGCGTTAAGCGCCTCTGTCCAAAACCATCCTCTTAAGTAGTCCTGCTCTATCGAGCGTTTCAGCGAAGGGCGATAGGCCGTCGCGACGTAGCGGTGCAGATGTGGCCGGCCGGTTTCTGCGCGCCTGGGTCTACAGCCCACGTGCTACCTAGGGCTTATGGCGTCAATGGTGACTTTATCTGTGACACTGCCACGAGAGTCCCTATTGATGCGAAAAGCACCGCGCTAACATCCCACCGGCTCCAGCAATAGACGTAAGGCCACCCGCACGATAGCCTTTTTTTGTTTTAGCGACAGTGAAGCAGATCTCCTGCATTACTCTTGACAACGGCGATGGGTAATACCCCTCAGCCACCTCCGATACTCCTCAGAAACTGGCTTACTACCAGGCCGACCGAGCACTGTTCCAAGACGGCTGACGGGAAGATATCCGCTGAAAACAGAAGCTTGAAGTGGTGCCTTTCATCACCCTTAGTCTTGATTGAAAACTGGCCTGCGTTTCTCCGCAAACGCTGCCATCCCCCTTGCCAGTCGGGTGTATTGAGCGTGTTTTTTGAAGCTTGTTTTTCGTCTTCAATTGATTGGTTGAGAGTTTTAGAGTCGGAGTTGAACACCGTATCCAAAGCGCCTTTCACTGCCAACCTGACCTGCGCTGCCAATTCCTCATCAAGCGCTTGTGCCCACTCCTTACTCTGTTCCAAGGGCACGAGTTCCGTGACCAAACCGACGCGAAGCGCTTCGACACCATCGATTTTCCTGGCTCGGAGAATCATATCCAGCGCGTGCTGGGATCCCACCACCCTTGGCAACCTGGCTGAGCCGCCTCGCGCGGGAACACTAGCAGGGCCCACCTCTGGCAGACCAATTTTTGCCGCCTCACTGGCGGCGATTCTGAAGTGACAGGCCAGGGGAACTTCAAGCCCACCACCCAGTATAGTTATGGCACAGATTACGTCAATTTATGCCCTTGGACGACTACAGCAGCAGACCAGCCAGAACGTGGCTGCAGCAGGGCTATTGGCGGGTCTTTGTTTTAATGAGGGGCAGGACCAATGGCTCTTTTTTTCTCAGGCATTTTGGAATACCCAGACTCAGCGGATCGGTTCGTTATGGAAGGTCGAGAGTGAAACCAAAATCGCTCACTCCATTTGCACGCACGTTCCTG
>NYTE01000015.1 GCA_002683335.1 Halieaceae bacterium | reverse complement strand
CGTCGGATTCCGAACAGGCCAAGTAAACCGCTAAGGATGATGATGTTAAGCATAGGAATGGTGGGGATTTCTTGGGGCTCTTTCCTGTGATTATCCACATGCCTAGAGGCTGGTGCACGGCTGGAGGTGGCTTTTGAGTTGGTGTTTAANAAACTTTGTACACTCGAGAACAGATTCAGGAAAGCAGTGAGTGAGGGCGGAGAAAGATCATTATCTACCCCAGGGGCATTGGGCGTAACTGCGTTACTGGAGTCTGAATCAGGCCCCTCACCCGCCTCGTTTGTAGCGCTCACGGTAAAAGTGTAAGCAGTGCCATTGGATAAACCTTCCACAAGACAGGGTGAGGCGGTACAACTGCCCGAAAGCGCTCCAGGATTGCTGGTCGCAGTATAGGAAGTGATCGTGGCGCCCCCGTCGTCAGCAGGCACTGAAAAGCTCACGGCCGCGCTTGCATTGCCTGCAGCAGCAGAGACGTTTAGAGGTTCTGAAGGCACCGATGGCGTGGGCTCAGCCACTTCGGATAACAAGNCCATGTACTGGGTAAATCTCTGGTACTCACTTGAGCCCTCCGTGACCTGAACACCGCCGCCATGCCCTGCTGCACCTCGAATTTTAGCGAGTACAGTATTGGCGCGGGAACCCAGCGACGGGGTGTTAACNTANGAATCAAACACGTTGTGGTTAGACAGTGCTGAAGACGTAAACNTCAAAGGCGTATAGCCCGCCTGCCCCCCCGAACGATGACAACTAATACATTTGGACTGAACGATGGCCTCTACGTTCTCGACGTAGTAAGACTCAGCGTCTTGAGTCAGCGCATCAACGCTCCATAGGGGGGTCGTCAAAAGCAAAATGGCCTCTAAAACCCTATAAAAATTGCTTTTCATAAAAAGCNCTCCAGAAAAGATAAGCCAGCATTCAGTTTTGCTTACATACGCGCCACGAAAAGAAAGGGAGCAATTTTTTCCTGTTTTTCTGCATACGATATCGTAACCAGGCGGGTTGAACGTTGTGAATGCATTGCAAGTCGATCATCATGTGAGTTCGATTATTATAGGAATTTTGCAAGTAATGGCCGCCGTCCGCCTTTGCGCATTGGTCTTGTCGTGTTTGTGCGTCTCTGGATGCGCCACGACGCAGCCGGTCCCTGCTTTCGACCGGGGCCACCTTGCGGAGCCGGGGATGGCTTGGGAGCCTGATACACGGAGCGCCAAGCTGAGAGGCCATGTTCACACGAGTAAGGAGGCCTCCTCTGGAGCCGCTGGNGCCGCTGGAGGAGGCTGTGGCTGTAACTGAACCTCNAAACCACGCGCTTCACTCTCGTAGTCAGCTAATACGCCGCCTTGGCAAGGCGCTCGCCGTGCTACCCGCCTACCAGACAATCCCGGCGCATGCAGATGCCCCCCCGGCCTTTACTGAAGTGGGGCTTCGTTATAGCCGCTACAGTGAGGACAGCTTGGATGCGGAGAAATGGCTATTTGGCTCGCGCGGACGCTACGATATCGACATCACGCAGTTCTGGATAGAAGGCCCCATCGGCGCTAACTGGTCCGTCGCNCTCGACATACAAAATGACTATCAAACGGGTGCCTCTCCCTGGTTTGTCGGCGCGCANCAAAATGGCGAGCCTGGCGTCATTATGAGCGGCGCAAGCATTGAGGATAATCGTCTGGAAGTTGGCGTTACGACCCGTTACTTCTGGGCCGACGGGAATGCCGGCTTCACGGCGAGCCACTCGGATGAAGACGACTACGCCGCGACTTCTCTTGCCATGGACGCTTCATGGAATACCGATGACAACTCTAGGACATGGAGTGCCTCCCTCAGCTCATCCGAGGACACTCTTACTCCCTCTCAGGGTGCGATACCGGTCTTCGTCGAACGAGAAGANCTCGACACACAGTCAGCTTATTTTGGCGTCTCGCAAATCCTGTCTCGTACAGCGATTACACAAGTGGGGCTCAGTTACACTTACAGCGAGGGGTACCTATCCGACCCTTACAAGCTGTTCGATGCGCGGCCAGAGACCCATGAGCGGGTCGCGCTATCATTGGGTTACCGTCAGTTTTTTATTGTTCCGGATGCTTCACTTCAGATGGATTACCGCTATTACGGTGACAGTTGGGGCATAGACTCACATACAGTTGAATTGGGTTGGGCACAAAACCTTTCTGGTCATCTCATCACGCCCTATTTGCGTTACTACAGCCAGCGGCAGGCGGACTTCTATACCGTTATTGCGGATACAAGCGCNNGTCACTACGCCGATGANTATCGTTTGTCATCCTTTGGTGCGCTGACGATTGGCGCGCGTTGGGCTGTTGCACTTGGAGACCAGTGGACCCTACAGCTTGAAGCGGAGCGTTATGAGACGGATGCCAGTTGGAGCTTGTACAGCGGCGCTGAGGCTCCCGCACTAGTCAACTTTTGGCGCGGCACAGTGAGCTTAACCTGGCGCTATGACTAACAACACGTCGCACCGTGTAGAGCGGCGCTTTAAAATGATGGGAGGGCCCGCCTGCATCGTCATTGATGCTGCAAAGCGCCCTTTCGACAACTACGAACCACTCCTTGATGCGCTGCTTGCCAAACTCACCTGTCTCGAGACGAGATATAGCCGATATCGAACAGACAGTCTTATCAGCACCATAAATCGGCGCGCCGGCTCGGGGATCCCGACTGAAATCGACACTGAAATGTCTACACTTCTCAATTTTGCAGGCGAACTTTGGGCGGCCTCTGGTGGATTATTCGATATCACTTCAGGCGTTCTTCGCAAGGCATGGGACTTCCAACGCGGCGGCAATGCATCACCCACGCGGCTAGCTGAATATTTACCCAAGGTAGGATGGGACCTTGTCGAATACAAAAGTGACGCGATTTATTTACCGCTGCAGGGCATGCAAATCGATNTGGGTGGCATCGTGAAGGAATATGCCGCCGATTGTGTCGCTGCATCAATACGCGAGGCAGGCATCGCATCTGCGCTAATTGAACTGGCCGGCGATGTCGTTGTCATTGGCAAGCAAGGAAACGGCAAACCATGGCAAATAGGAATACGGGACCCCGACAGCAGCGACAGCCTGCTTACGCTGTCTCTCGACAACGGNGCCGTTGCAACAAGTGGTAACTACGCCAGAACGATAGAGCACAACGGTCGTGCACTGAGCCATTTCTTGAATCCTCGCACTGGCTGGCCAGTTAACGGTCCGATAACCGTGAGCGTGCTCGACCAACGATGCCTTACTGCCGGCGCAATCGCGACGGTGGCGTGCCTGAAAACAGACAACCACGCTCAAAGCTGGCTCGAGGAGGCAGGCTTGCCGTGGCTGATGATGAAGTCTTGTGGAACCGTCATCGACACGCTAACCAATACGGTCCCACAGCGTGAATCTTNAACTTCACTACAACCGCTCAAGTTGCCGCATTAGGCGACCTGCGCATTTGACGCACCTGTTACACTGGCTTTTTGTTAATCTCGGGGGTTNCCAGTCACACCCCAACAAGTTGACACGAGNATGTCACTGAGCCCAATCGACGCCAACGGTACAAAGTGTTAAGAAGATTCTCATGATTTATCCAATGTTCAAGACATCACGGGGAGCCTCCTCATTGAGACTACTCGTGCTCTTCTCATTTTTTTCCACGGTGCTATCAGCCGCTCCGACACCAACAGGGTCGACTACTGAAGGTGTGCAACTCGAGGATACGGATGGCGTCCCAGACGCAAAGAACAGCAAATCGGACGAAGAAAAGTCATGGCTTATTACGCCCACGTTGTCGGCTGACCCAAAAATGGGCACCAATGTTGGCGGCGTCATTGCCTACGTCAAACAGTTTGGCTCCGAATCTACCCCGTCGATGTTAGGGCTCGCCGTATCCTATTCCGACACTGACTCGATATCGGGCGGNATTGGCGCGCAGCTTTATTGGGGAGCGGACTCACGCCGGCTGACCATGCTGCTGGGGGGCGCTGAGATCAATAACGAGTACGACGATTTTCTGGGCACTGGACAAACAGCCGAGACGCAGGACAGCATGCATACGGTGGGGTTTCGTTATCTCCACCAACTTCGCGAGGGCGGCTGGTTTGCCGGCATACAAGGCGTCAGCACAAACTACGCAGTGGGTGCCGATGGACTTGCCGATGGAATGCTAAACCTCGTGGGCCTGTCGGGCTTCGACGCCACTGGGCTCGGGCTGGTTCTGCAGCACGATACAATGGATCAGCAAAGAGCGCCCGAGTCGGGTCATCTCTTAACCTTTCACAACTTTGCTTATCGCGAGGGTCTCGGCGGAGAGTCTTCTTTTGACGTGGGTTATGCGGACCTGCGCTGGTACCGGGCAATAGAGCGCCTCTCGTCAGCGCGCAGTAACCGCCAGCCTGTCATCGCCCTTCAGATCAAAAGCCGTTTCACCTCAGATGCCCCGTTATCGGGTTACTCATGGGTCTCGTTGCCGGGTTACACGATGGGCAACTATCTGTCCCAGCACTTCACCCACCTCTTAGTGGATGGACGATTNCCCCTTTCAAGGAAACTGGGTCTCGTTGCTTTTGGCGGCGTGGGTTGTCAGTTTGGAGACGATATTGCTGGGAGGAATATGGATTGTTCGGACAACACCTACCCCTCTGTGGGCTTGGGGGTCTCTTATTTACTGGATGAAGCTGCGTCAATATTGATCCGATTGGAATTAGCCAAGGGTAAAAGTGATAACGAAGCCATATATCTCAGGTTTGGCCATTCTTTCTGACTCCATTAGGCTTAAGAAACATAAGCATGCGACCTGGGCGTGAGGAGACCTAGATTTTGCCAGTGACGACTTTATTGCGCAGTGTTGGCTTTTGTTGCGCGGCGATGATCGCCGCGCCAGCCTGTTCGCTTGCACCGACCGAAGCTCAAAGTGCCACGCTTCAAGAGCTCGTGGAGGTTATAGAGGANCGACATTACGCCAGTCGTCGCTACGATGACATCCTNTCCGCGCAACACTTTGCGGCCTACATCGATGCGCTAGATCCGCAGAGAATGTTTTTCGATGCTTCGGATATTTCGGAATTTGCAAAATGGCGCTTGGAGCTCGATAACGCTGGCAGAAGCGGCGACCTGAATCCCGCGTTTACGATGTTTGACCGCTATCATCAAAGGCTTAAGGAGCGTCTTGAAGGCATTCTAACGTCGCTTCCCGACACCTTGGAGAATTTCGATTATAGCGTTGAGGAGTTTCTGGTTATTGACCACTCGCTAATGCCATGGGCGGATGACACGTCTGAACTTGATGATCGGTGGCGAAAGCGGTTAAAGAATCAGGCACTGAGTCTCAAAATTGCCGACAAAGCACCTGAAGAAATACCCATAACGCTCGAGCGCCGGTACCAGAATCAACTGAATCGTTTGAGCCAATATAACGCGCAAGACGTTTTTCAGATCTACGCGAATACACTAGCGGAGCAATACGATCCCCACACCAATTATTTTTCGCCACGGCGTGCCGAAAACTTCGACATCAACATGAGCCTGTCGTTTGAGGGTATTGGCGCGATTCTTCAAATAGACGATGAATACGCCAAAGTTGCTCGCCTGGTGCCGGCGGGCCCAGCGGATAAGCAGGGACAGTTAAGACCCTCTGATCTCATTATCGGAGTTGGNCAAGGAGATGATGGTCCAATCGAAGACGTGGTCGGCTGGAGGCTCGATGAGATCGTTGACCTCATTCGTGGGCCGCAAAATACGACAGTGCGTTTGGAGGTCATTCCCGGTAAAGGCAAAACAGATGAGCGTCGTGTGGTTCCGATACAGCGCAATGAGGTAAAGCTAGAGGAACAGGCGGCTCAAAAGGAGATTATTGAGTTCGAGGACGAAAACGAGATAAAGCATCGCATTGGCGTCATCGACATTCCGGCTTTTTACATCGATTTTGAGGCCTATCGTCGAGGAGATAAAAACTACCGTTCGACGACTCGAGACGTGAAGCGCCTGATTGATGAATTAGTGGCGGCAGGTGTGGAGGGCCTTGTGATCGACCTTCGGGACAATGGTGGCGGGTCCCTACAGGAGGCCAATCAGCTGACAGGATTATTTATAGAGTATGGTCCGACCGTGCAAATTCGCTCGGCAGAGAGCCGGGTGTGGCGCGATGGAAAACGACGCCGCTCGAATTATTACGAGGGGCCCTTAGCAGTGATGATTAATCGCCTGAGCGCGTCGGCATCGGAGATATTTGCTGGGGCCATTCAAGACTACGGTCGCGGTATCGTCGTGGGAGAACAGTCTTTTGGTAAAGGCACCGTTCAATCCTTGGTGCCGCTGCAGGAAGGGCAGCTCAAGATCACAGAGAGTAAGTTCTATCGAATATCCGGTGGTAGCACTCAACACAGGGGCGTACTACCCGATATCGATTACCCTTCAGTATTTGATCCGGCTCAGATTGGCGAGAGCGCGCTGGACAACGCACTGTCTTGGGATCAAATCTCGCCGGCCCGTTTTAACCGCTACCAAGATTACAACACGATTCTGCCGGGCCTAATGGCTCGACACCAGCAGCGGGCGTCCAACGATCCTGATTATCGTTATCTAGAGGACCAAGTTGAAATGGCGCGAGAAGCGCGCAAAGTAAGCGCCCTCCCGCTTCAGGAGTCCGGTCGCTTGGCTATGCGTGACGAACAGGAAGCGAAAGCACTGGCNATCGAAAACCGCCGTCGATCAGCCAAAGGATTAGCGACACTTGAGAATCTTGCGAGTGTCAACGAGGATACTGAGGACGCAATGACGCCTTCAGAGCAAACAACAACGACGGCACCAGAGCCTGGCTCAGAATCACCCGAGGACACTCGAGAAGAGGCAACTGCTGACGTTTTGTTGCTCGAGACGGGGCGCATTCTGGTCGATTCCATAGCGATGCGCTCGGGCACGAGTATCGCTCTACGAGCGCAAAACCAAGGCAATAAAGGNTTNTAGCCCGGGCAGCTGTCGTCACGGTCCTATACTGCTCTGCCCACCTAAATAGGGTTGCATAATCGCGGGCACCGNAATACTGCCATCGGCGTTCTGGCCATTTTCCAAGANCGCNACAAGGGTTCTACCCACGGCCAACCCNGACCCGTTCAGCGTGTGCACCAACTCCGGCTTTCCCGTAGTCGGATTACGCCACCNGGCCTGAAGGCGACGAGCCTGAAAATCGCCAAAATTGGAGCAACTTGAAATCTCTCGATACGCAGACTGCCCGGGCAGCCATACCTCAAGGTCGTAGGTCATTGATGAACTGAATCCGAGATCGCCGCCGCACAACATCACCTTTCGATAAGGTAACTCCAGCGCCTGAAGAATCGCTTCGGCATGCCCCGTCAGCGCCTCCAAATCGGCCTCTGACCGATCCGGGCGAGCAATACGGACGAGCTCGACCTTCTCAAATTGATGCTGCCTGATCAACCCCCGAGTATCTCGCCCGTAGCTGCCGGCCTCGCTACGAAAACAGGGCGTGTGCGCAACGTAACGAATACCCTCCTCACCCAGATCCGCTGCGTCATAGATCCTGTCTCTTGCAATATTGGTAACTGGCACCTCCGCAGTTGGTGCTAGGTAGAACCCTTGATCCCCCTCCAGCTTGAAGAGATCTTCAGCAAATTTCGGCAGATTTCCCGTGCCCGTCAGAGACGCCTCATTGACGATATAGGGTACGTAGAGCTCGGTGTAACCATGTTCTATGGTGTGGCGATCCAACATAAATTGGATTAGCGCGCGATGAAGTCGCGCAAGATCGCCTCTCAAAACCGAAAACCGAGAGCCGGCAATACGCCCTGCGGCCTCAATATCGATTTGCCCCAGCGCTTCTCCCAGATCGACATGGTCCTTGGGCGAGAATGAAAACTGCTTTGGCGTCCCCCAACGCAGTACCTCTGCGTTTTCTGCCTCTGACGCGCCGAAAGGCACTCTGTCATCGGGCAGATTGGGCGTGCAGAGTAATATCTCATCCAACTGAGTTTGCACTGTACTGGCTTCCTCGGTGGCAGCCTCCAACTCAGTCGATATTTTAGACAGGACCTGTTCCACTTCCGCCTTGGCTTCCTCAACCGAGCGACCAGAAGAAACCAGCTCGCCGATTTTTCTGGAGGCAGCCTTCCTCTCCGCGAGTAACCCTTGAGCCCTGACGTCAGCGTCTTTTCGACGCGCATCCAAAGCCTCGAACTGCACCAAGTCAAATTGCACAGCGCGCTTTGACAANGCGTCCACTACTCGCTGGGGATCTTGTCGAATTGCTTTAATATCAAGCATAAAGCCGTTGCCTTTTTTGGGGCGCGGGAGTGTAACCGGAATCACCGCTGTCTGGCCACCGCACGTCTCTCGAGCCGGGGTTTAGGTGGCTATATACCAGTGTCTAGCTGGGAACTTTGCCTTCTGATTTTTGGTTTAAAGCGCGCCAATGTGTCAACCTGTCGCTGATATGCTGCTCCAATCCTCTCTCCGTTGGCTCATAAAATACCATCGGTGCTAGACCATCAGGAAAGTATTGCTGGCCGGCCGAAAAACCATCCTCTGCATCATGCGCATAATGATAGCCTTTCCCATGCCCTTGCTCCCGCATTAATCGCGTGGGCGCGTTACGCAAATGCAACGGCACATCAAGAGAACCGGTACTTCGCGCCGCCTCCANGGCGCTGTCAAAAGCTCGATATACGGCGTTACTTTTGGCCGCGCACGCCAGATAGGTGACGGCCTGGGCTAGCGCCAGCTCTCCTTCGGGGCTCCCCAGTCGCTCTAGCGCAGATACTGCATCAATTACCAGATGCAACGCCCGTGGGTCTGCCAAACCAATGTCCTCAGATGCTATTCGAATACAGCGCCTACCAACATAAAGCGGATCGCAACCCGCTATCAGCATTCTAGCAAGCCAGTACAGCGCGGCGTCAGGATCAGAACCTCTGATTGCTTTGTGCAAAGCACTGATCTGGTCGAAAAACGCATCGCCTCGTTTGTCAAACCGCGGTGAAGTCGCACTTGCCACTTCATGAAGCAGGTCCTGCTGAAGACGACAAATTGAACCCTCGCGCGGTGCGAGACTTACGGACATCTCAAGTAAGTTCAGACCCTGCCTGACATCACCGTCGGCCAAGCGACTCAAGCCACTCAAAAAATCTGCGTCTACTTCGATCTCAGGGTAGCAATCTGCCAGCGCCCTCTTCAGCAAACCTCTCAGCTCTGCACCGGTAACCGGCTCTAATTTATAGACTCGTAGCCGGGAGAGTAAAGCGTTGTTGATTTCGAAGGAGGGNTTTTCCGTTGTGGCACCGACAAAGAATACTGTTCCGTCCTCGATGTGAGGAAGGAACGCATCTTGCTGACTCTTGTTGAAACGATGAATCTCGTCAACAAATAAGACCGTCGCGCGCTGTCGCGCCGAAGCTGCTCTCGCCTGATCGACNGCCTCACGGATATCTTTGATCCCCGAGAAAACGGCGGATACCTGAATAAACAAGGCGTCGCTGTAGCGAGCAACCATCCGTGCCAGGGTCGTTTTACCTACGCCGGGCGGCCCCCAGAGCAGGAAAGAGTGCAGCTTGCCGGATTCAATCGCGTGGCGTAACGGCTTGCCGGGACCTAAGAGGTGGTTCTGCCCCACCAGTTGCTCTAAAGATTGGGGTCGCATTCTCGAGGCGAGCGGCTCGTGCGCCGGACGCACCACCTCAAATAGATCCCCTTCTGTCATACAAAATGTTCCGAACGTTTTCTAAAAGGCGGTTTCTGGCACATCAAACGCGCTGACTTCTACGGATAATTCCGGGTTTTCGAGGAGAGAGAATTCCAGCACCTGACGACCCAAGTCGGTAATCCTGAGCGTCCAAAGCTCATTGTTCACTCGGCTGATGGCGATGTTCAGGACACCTGTACCTTCTCCAACGGGCGTTAACAGCGCCTCAGCATCTGACAATGTGATCTCAAAAGCGCTCTCCAGGTCTGACCGAGGTGCGAGTAACCAGTGCAATGTGCTGCGCGTTTCATTTGTGATTTCTCGCTCTACCACCACCTCTAAATCCCAATCGATTTGCGTCAATGTATCGCCCACCGCAATCAACAATTGGCGTTCAGGTGACTCAATCTCCCACCAAAAATAATCGGGGCGCAATAACCGGAATTGGCCAGTGGCGGTCTCCAGCACAGTCGCCTCTGGACTGATCACTCTCTGTGTAAACCGTCCCGCAAAACTGTGTTTTTCTACAAGGTCATGTAGCACGTCCGCGTAAACCATAGCGGGGGCAAACAGCCCAATAAAAATCGACAGTGTTAAATGCTGCATTTAGTCTTCCCGCGGCGGTGGCGCCAGTACTTCTCGTTGGCCGTTACTGCCCATCTCGGATACGACGCTCGCCATCTCCATCGTCTCAATCAGGCGGGCTGCCCGGTTGTACCCAATTCTTAACTTACGTTGCACAGAGGAAATAGAGGCGCGCCGGCTTCGACACACATAGTCCACCGCCTCGTCGTACAGTGGATCCGCCTCGGGGTCCTCATCCCCCGCCGCTGCCGTCTGGATTTCATTCGCGGTCACCGGCGTTTGACCACCCTCGTCCAATAACCCATCAAGATACTGAGGATCATCCCGTCGTTTCCAGTCACCCACTACTCGATGCACCTCATCATCCGAACAAAATGCACCGTGAATGCGGACCGGCACACTGGACCCGGCGGGCAAATAGAGCATGTCACCATAGCCCAGAAGCTGATCAGCACCTCCCTGATCCAAGATGGTCCTCGAGTCGACCTTGGAGCTCACAGAAAAGGCGATTCGTGATGGAATATTGGCCTTAATCAGACCTGTGATAACGTCCACAGAAGGACGCTGAGTCGCCAGTATTAGATGAATACCTGCTGCCCGGGCCTTCTGGGCGATACGAGCAATGAGCTCTTCCACCTTCTTGCCCACTATCATCATCATATCGGCGAATTCATCGATTACCACAACGATGCTGGGCAGCTTATCCAAGACGGGATGCGGCTGCTCCTCTTCCGTCAGTTCCAGTACCGGATCGGGTTTCCACATAGGATCCGGGATGGGGCTGCCCTGCTTCAGTGCATCAGACACTTTTCGGTTGTAGCCCTGGAGGTTCCGCACGCCCAACAACGACATTAACTTGTAACGTCGCTCCATCTCCGCAACGCACCAACGTAATCCGTTAGCCGCGTCCTTCATATCGGTAATGACCGGCGTCAGTAAGTGCGGAATGCCGTCGTAAACTGACAACTCAAGCATTTTTGGATCAACAAGTATTAATCGAACTTCGGCAGGGGTCGCCTTGTACAGCAGGCTAACCAGCATACAGTTTACCCCCACCGACTTGCCGGAGCCCGTTGTCCCTGCAACCAGCAGGTGCGGCATTTTGCTTAAATCGGCTACTACAGGGGCGCCTGCAATGTCATGGCCCAGTGCCAGTGTCAGCGGCGACTTGGAATCCTCAAAAGTCCGGGAGGCAAGCACATCACGGAAATTAACCGTCTGACGATCAGCGTTTGGAATTTCAACCCCGACCACGCTCTTACCGGGAATGACCTCGACAACTCGAACAGAAATCACTGCCAAAGACCTTGCTAAGTCCTTGGCCAAATTAGATATTCTTGATACCTTTACTCCCGCTGCCGGCTGTATTTCAAAACGAGTAACCACAGGCCCCGGATAAACGGCAACCACCTCTGCAATAATGCCAAAGTCTTTGAGTTTTAACTCCAGCAAACGAGATAGCGACTCCAGCTCGGTAGCAGAGTATCCCCTCTGCCCTATTTCGCTCGGCGCGTCCAAAAGATCTAGCGGTGGCAGCTCACCTGACAACGGAATATCGAACAAGGGTTTCTGTTTTTCCTGCTCGACTTTAGTGCCTGTGACAGCGACTGGTTTGGGGGCCTTAATTTTGGGCGGCGCTCGCTTCTTTTCCTTGGCCACATGCTGTTCAATCTGCAGCTTGCGCTCTTCAAGTTGCATTTCTCTGGCGCGCCGGTCGCGCAGTTGATCCATTTTTTCCACGACACGTTGCCTGAGTTGTTGCCCGCCGTTGAGCGTCTTGCTTCCCAGCCAATCAACCACCCCAAGCCAACTGATGTCGGCAAATACGGTGAGCCCCAATAAAAACAAGCTCACCAGAACCAGCCGGGCCCCCACCGGATTAAAAGCCTGATCGAAACCCTCTCCAATCGCCGCACCCAAAATGCCACCAGCTCCCTGGGGCAGGCGGGAAAAACCTCCATCATTGAGCGACAGCAGCGCCGTAGCAGACACAACCAAAAGCAGCAATCCCAGTGTCCGCAAACCCATCATCTGCCAGTCAACGGCTTGATGCTGGTCTTCGGTGAATAACAGTGAAATCGCGCGATAGGCAAGTAGAAGCGGCACCAAATAAGCGGCCGAGCCTACCAAGGCGTAGAACACATCTGCAAAAAAGGCCCCTGTCACACCACCCAGGTTTTCGATGGGCACCCCAGTCCCGCTGGCGGACCAGCCCGGGTCCGTCTCACTGAAGGTCATAAGCGCCATCAGCACAAACAAACACATCGCGCCAACGCTGATAAACAGGACGTCACGGATGCGCCGCCGACCGCGAGCCTGATCAGCCCCTTCTGTCTTTTGAGCGGTTTTTGCCTTGCTTGCCACCACTATGCAACCCGTTCGGTAAAGCCCTATATTACCACAGGCACTCAGCTGATTAGTTTCGTAATGGCATGAATTTCCGACGTTTTATAAGACCAATGCGGGTTTATTTTCTGACCTTCGCGTGCCGTTCGTCTGGTCTAAGGGGGCGACCTGCGATACCCTTCAACCTTGACTACAATCTTGCCCCTCAGCTGTAACGGAACACCATCATGAGCAACGCATCTCATCACCGATTGATCATTTTGGGGTCAGGCCCTGCCGGATATACCGCAGCGGTCTACGCCGCTCGCGCCAATCTCAGCCCAGTGGTCATCACGGGACTGCAGCAAGGCGGTCAACTGACCACCACTACCGAGGTGGAAAACTGGCCTGGCGGAAGCCATGACCTACAGGGACCTCAACTCATGCAGCAGATGCAGGCGCATGTAGAGCGGTTAGAAGCCAGCGTGGTGTTTGATCATATTGAATCGGTAAATCTGCAGGAGCGTCCGTTTCAGTTAACGGGTACGTCGGAATACACTTGTGATGCTTTGATAATTGCGACGGGGGCCTCGGCTCAATACTTGGGCCTGCCATCGGAAACGGCGTTCATGGGCAAAGGGGTTAGCGCATGCGCCACTTGCGACGGATTCTTCTATCGTAGTCAAGAAGTTGCGGTGGTCGGCGGCGGCAACACCGCGGTCGAGGAAGCACTTTATTTGAGCAATCTCTGCTCCAAGGTACATCTTGTTCACCGTCGAGACTCTCTCCGGGCCGAAAAGATCTTACAAGACCGCCTCATGCAGCGGGTGGACGAAGGCAGAATAGAGACCCATTGGCATCGCACCTTGGATGAAGTGCTCGGGGATGAAAGTGGTGTCACGGGCATCCGCATCCGCTCAACCACTGAGCCTGAAGACTGCGATTCAATCACCTTATCTGGCGTATTTATCGCTATAGGCCACAAACCTAATACCGACTTATTCAAAGACCAATTAGAGATGGTCGGCGGCTATTTAACCGTCCATTCCGGCACCGAAGGCTGTGTCACTCACACCAGTGTGGGCGGTGTTTTCGCGGCAGGAGATGTGGCTGATCACGTTTATCGACAGGCCATCACCTCTGCAGGATTTGGATGTATGGCTGCGCTAGATGCTGAAAAATACCTAGATGGACTCCGCCAGGACTGAAGTGGCGCCCAACCCGTTCCCTCCGACAAGTCGAGCATTATCAGAGCCTAATGGGCTTCTGGCTCACGGGGGTGACCTCTCTCCGGAAACGTTACTGCTTGCATACGCGCAAGGTATTTTCCCTTGGTTCCATGAGGGACAAGAGATCCTCTGGTGGTCGCCCGACCCTAGGATGGTGCTTAGGCCTTCTGACATTCACATCAGTCGGTCGCTGAGTCGAACACTACGAAACAAAGATTGGTTGATCCGCTACGACACGGACTTTACAAGCGTGATCCATTGCTGCGCTAAGACGCGTCAGCGTGAAAGTACGGGCGCTGATACGTGGATTACGGGAGAAATGTTGCAGGCTTACATGACACTTCACGACTTAGGAATTGCGCACTCGATTGAAGTGTTCTCGGGTGATTTATTGGTAGGTGGCCTATATGGCCTTTTGATTGGCAATGTTTTTTTTGGTGAATCCATGTTCCACGAGGAGGCCGACGCATCGAAAGCCGCTTTTACGGCTCTCGCGAAACTCTGCGTTGATTATGGTGTCGAGGTCATAGACTGCCAGGTCTATAGTCCTCACCTCGAATCACTTGGCGCCACATTAATATCGCGTCAAGACTTTGAAAAAGCCCTGCGGGACGCTATAAAGCAACCTATGGCATCGATTTTAGACAACCCACATTGTTTACTGCCCATCACCCCTAAGGCGCTTGATGTGCGTCTGCAAGGGCAGGTGCCACGGGAGGTGCGGAATCTGTTATGACAGCTTCGCTTAGAGAGATTAAGGTGTACACCACCTTTCCTCATCGCTGCTCGTATCTCGCAGGGGAAGAGGCGACAACACTGTTCGTGGACCCAAGGCAGAAACTGAGCCAGGAACTGTATACACAACTGTCCTTGCTGGGATTCCGTCGAAGCGGTGACCATGTATACCGCCCGCACTGCAGCAAGTGTAGTGCCTGCATTGCCTCTCGCGTTCGCGTTAACGAGTTCACACTCAGTCGCACGCAAAGGCGAATCGAGCGCCGCAATGCGGACCTACGTTTAGAAGTTTCAGAATCCATTCTTGATGATGAAGCCTACGATTTATACCGATATTACATTGAGTCACGTCATGCTGATGGGGACATGTATCCTCCTGAGCGGGAGCAATATGAATCGTTTCTGAATGACGGTCTTGGCTGCGCTCACTATTACAGGCTGTATCAGGGCAACAAGCTAGTGGCAGTGACGGTCGCCGACGAGATGTTAGATGGGCTGGCCGCTATTTATACTTTTTTTGATCCCGATCAGCCTCAGCGGAGTTTAGGCACTGAGGCGATTCTTCTACAAATCAGAGAGGCCAAAGCAAGAGGACTCCCTTATATCTACCTCGGCTACTGGATCGACGGCTGTCGCAAAATGTCCTACAAGGCGCGGTTCTCACCGCTTGAGTTATTCATTGATGGCCACTGGCAACAGCAAAAAACCCAACAAACCTTTCCACCAGACACGACAGCGGTGGTCAATTTGCTTGATCCGCGCGTTGACGACAGCGAATGAATAATTGCTGTACTTACGCTTTCCTCATCCGAGACTTTTCGATACAGTGCCGGCCTGTTAATCAATGAGGCGTAGCCTGAATGGCTAAAGAAGATCAAATCGAAATGGAAGGGGAAATCGTCGACACCCTCCCCAATACCACCTTCAGGGTCAAACTTGAGAACGGGCATGTCGTCACCGCGCACATATCAGGCAAGATGCGCAAGAACTACATCCGTATTTTGACCGGTGACAAAGTGAGGGTAGAACTGACACCCTATGATTTGACCAAAGGGCGCATTACTTACCGAGAAAGATAGATCTCATTGCGCCCAGCCCTAAAGCCGCCGGTCTTCAGCGGCATGAGGGGCGAAGGCGGCACGCCTACCGAGCACTGCTGAAGGCTGCGTAGCGACAACAACGCGGCAGGCTCATCAGGCCTCGACGGCTTCACTCTCCTCGACCAAGACAGAGATCGCCAAATCAGAGCGATCTGCATTGACCGATATTGCTACAGCACCGCCCTTGACTAATTCGCCGAACAACACCATATCGGCAAGGGGCTTTTTGATGTGCTCCTGGATTACGCGCTCCATCGGTCTGGCGCCCATGGTAGCGTCGTAGCCTTTTTCAACAAGCCACAGCCGGGCTTCCTCGTCGACGTCTATGACTACCTGTCGCTCGTCCAATTGCCCTTGCAGCTCGGTCAGAAACTTGTCGACCACTGTCAGAATAACGTCCTCGCCAAGAGGACCAAAAGGTACGACAGCATCCAGTCGATTCCGAAACTCTGGCGTGAAGGTTCTATTGATGGCTTCGATCGAATCCGTCGAGTGGTCTTGCATAGAGAATCCGATGGAGCGGCGGCTCACATTTTCGGCACCCGCGTTAGTCGTCATCACCAGAATCACACTGCGGAAATCGGTTTTGCGCCCATTATTATCTGTCAACGTGCCATGGTCCATCACCTGCAGCAGCAAGTTAAACACCTCGGGGTGCGCTTTTTCGATCTCGTCTAGCAATACCACTGAGTGCGGGTGTTTGTTGACGGCATCCGTTAATAAGCCGCCCTGGTCAAACCCTACATAGCCCGGTGGCGCTCCAATCAGTCTCGATACGGTGTGACGCTCCATGTACTCAGACATATCAAAGCGCAGTAACTCCAGTCCCATTTGCAAGGCCAGTTGTCTCGTGAGCTCAGTCTTGCCTACTCCAGTGGGTCCCGCTAGCAAAAAAGAGGCGATTGGCTTGTGTCCGCCTCGCAGACCGGCTCTGGCCAATTTGATCGCACCGACCATTTGGCCCACCGCGGCATCCTGGCCGAAAACTGTCATCTTGAGATTGCTTTCCAGCTTACCCAGCAACACTTTATCGTCGCTACTAACGGTTTTAGGTGGTATGCGCGCAATTTTTGCGACCACCGCCTCAATATCACCAGGGCCAAGTACCTTTTTACGCTTGCTGGGCGCTTGCAACTGCTGGAAAGCACCTGCCTCATCAATAACGTCGATTGCTTTGTCTGGCAAGAATCGGTCGGTGATGTATCGCGCCGCCATTTCTGAGGCTACTCGCAGCGCTTTATCGGTATATCTCAGCTTGTGGTGAGCCTCGAAACGCGACTTGAGGCCCTTGAGAATTTTGTAGGCGTCCTCTACCGACGGTTCTAGAACATCCACCTTCTGAAAGCGACGGCTCAGCGCTTTGTCCTTGTCAAATATACCGCGGTACTCGGCGTAGGTGGTGGAGCCGACGCAACGCATTTTGCCCGAAGCCAACAACGGCTTCAGCAAATTGCTGGCGTCCATTACACCGCCCGAGGCCGCTCCCGCGCCGATAATGGTGTGGATCTCGTCAATGAACAAAATAGCATTGTCGTTATCACTGAGGTTCCCCAGCAATCCCTTCAACCGCTTCTCAAAATCACCACGGTACTTGGTGCCGGCAAGTAAGGCGCCTAAGTCGAGAGAATAAACAATGGCATCTTTAAGTGTTTCCGGCACATCACCGTCCACGATCATTTTCGCCAGACCCTCGGCAATTGCAGTTTTGCCTACGCCTGACTCACCCACTAACAACGGATTGTTTTTTCGTCGCCGCGCCAGAATTTGAGCGACACGCTCTACCTCGTTGAGACGTCCGATCAATGGATCGATGTTGCCCGCCTCGGCTTCAGTATTGAGATTGGTGGCATAGGCATCAAGCGGCCGTTTTTCGACGGCCTCGGCCTCCTCCTCGGCTGCCGACATGGCCTCATCAGATCCCGCCTCGTCGCCGTCCTTACCGATGCCGTGGGTAATGAAATTCACTACGTCCAAGCGAGAAACACCCTGTGCCTTCAGAAAATACACCGCCTGAGATTCTTGCTCTGAAAACATTGCAACCAGCAGATTGGCACCGGTCACCTCTTGCTTACCCGAACTTTGGACGTGGAATACCGCACGTTGAAGAACGCGTTGAAACCCTAAAGTGGGCTGGGTGTCGCGACCGTCATCTCCGTCGGACAATAAGGGGGTTGTCGAGTCAATAAACTCAATTAACTCTCCGCGCAGTTCTTCCAGGTCTATCTGGCAAGCCTTTAACACCTGCACACCAGTGGGATCATCGAGCAATGCGAGCAACAAGTGTTCAACGGTAATGAACTCGTGGCGTCGGGCTCGCGCCGTACGAAATGTCTCGTTGAGCGTATTTTCGAGCTCTTTACTCAGCATTCAGCTAACCCTCTTCGTCATCCATGGATGGCTCAACCTCGCATAATAGCGGGTGACCACTATCGCGCGCACTTTGATTAACTTGTGCCGCTTTTGTCTCTGCAATGTCCTGCGGATAAATGCCACAAACACCCTTACCCTTAGTATGGACCGCCAACATCACCTGCGTGGCTTTCTCACGATTCATACCGAAAAATTGCTCGAGCACATACACGACAAATTCCATCGGCGTGTAATCATCATTAAGCAAAATGACCTGATAGAGTGACGGCCTCTTGAGCTTCGGCTTGGCCGGCGCGATCGCTAGGCCGCCCTCACCTTCATCGCCCTCACGATCGCTGTCCTGGGAGCCGGAGCGGACCGGAGCCTTGGAATATCTGCATAAGCTGTTGCGTCTCATGCCTTAAGTATAATCCACCCGCAGGGGTTTGAGAGCGTTAGTCGAAACTGCCGACATTTGCTTGTTCATGGCTAAAAACCGGTTCACGGCAGAACACCTTTGATTTTGGAACAGTTAATTTTCAATTTGTGAGCGTGAAAATTGAAAAACCCGCCATCGGCGGGTTTTTTTTGGCAACTACAGGGTTTACATATGCGCCACGATCGACTCTCCAAAAGCGGAACAAGACACCAACGTAGCGTCGTCCATCAAGCGCTCAAAGTCGTACGTCACGGTTTTTGCCTGAATCGCACCATTCATGCCATTTATGATCAGATCGGCCGCATCATTCCATCCAAGATGCCGGAGCATCATCTCGGCGGAGAGGATCAAAGATCCTGGATTTACCTTGTCCTGCCCCGCGTACTTGGGTGCAGTGCCGTGTGTTGCCTCAAACAACGCCACCGTATCTGACAGATTCGCACCGGGGGCGATACCAATACCACCCACCTGCGCAGCCAGAGCATCCGAAAGATAATCGCCGTTAAGATTTAACGTCGCTACCACACTGTAGTCTCGCGGCCGCGTTAAAACCTGCTGCAACATAGCGTCAGCAATGACATCCTTGATTACAATGTCGTTGCCAGTACGGGGGTTTTTGATGCTGACCCAAGGTCCACCGTCTAATAATTCACCCGCAAATTCTTGCTGCGCCAGCTCGTAACCCCAGTCGCGGAAGGCGCCCTCAGTAAACTTCATAATGTTGCCTTTATGAACCAGTGTCACAGAGGGCAAATCCTGATCGATGGCGTATTGAATCGCTTTTCGCACCAAACGCTGCGTTCCCTCAGCTGAAACAGGCTTGATCCCAATCCCCACATTCTCGGGAAAGCGTATTTTGGTCGCCCCCATCTCTCCGATAATAAAGTCGACCACTTTCTGCGCTTCAGGGGTCCCTGCCTGATACTCGATACCCGCGTAGATATCCTCCGAGTTCTCCCTGAATATCACCATGTTGCAATCACCCGGACGTTTGACGGGGGACGGCACCCCCTCAAACCATCTAACCGGTCGCAGACAGGTGTACAGATCAAGCTCCTGCCTGAGAGCTACATTTAGCGACCGGAATCCACCTCCCACGGGTGTCGTGAGGGGCCCTTTAATCGCCACGCTATAGTCTTTGATAGCGCCCAGAGTTTCTTCCGGGAACCAATCGCCGTCGTATAACTCGGCGGCTTTCTCGCCCGTATAAATTTCCATCCACGATATTTTGCGAGCGCCCTGATACGCCTTTGCCACCGCCGCATCCACCACCGCAATCATGACCGGAGAGATATCAACCCCGATTCCATCACCTTCGATGTAAGGAATAATGGGATTGTCGGGTACTGAGATACTGTTATCTTCATTTACAGTGATCTTCTCGCCCATATCGGGTACTTGGATGTGTTGGTATGCCATTTTGAAACTCCCCAGAAATTACACACTTTGCCTCGGATAAGAGACACGGCCTGCGCGCACTTCCCCCACGCTATGGGTGAGGAATAAAGTACTGCGTGGCTGAGCCACTATTTTAACATTAAATCCGTCACACTATGCGAATGTCGCCGGTTATTCTGCTCAACAAACCCTTCCGCGTGCTCAGTCAATTCACTGATCGAGAGCGGCCCCACGCGCCGCGAACAACCTTGGCGCAATTTATCAGCGCGCCCGATTTCCGCGCCGCCGGTCGCCTAGATTACGATTCGGAAGGGCTCCTGGTCCTCACGTGCGACGGCAATCTGCAACAGCGCATAGCCAATCCAAAAGGCCAACTCTGGAAGCGCTACTGGGTACAGGTAGAGGGTCGTATCACTGATGAAGCCTGCGGGCATCTGTCCCGCGGTATTCATTTAAAAGATGGCATCAGTCGTCCAGCACGAGCGTTACCAATGTCCCCACCAAAGATCTGGCAGCGCGTTCCACCCATCAGGGAGCGGAAATCCGTTCCGGACTCTTGGCTAGACTTGAGCATTAGCGAAGGGCGCAATCGCCAAGTGAGAAGAATGACCGCTGCCATTGGGCACCCTACTCTAAGACTCATACGAGTGGCCGTGGGGCCCTGGCAGCTCGGAGACCTGCAGCCAGGCGAATACCTTGTGGACCCATCGCCTCCGACTGACGTTGACCCGACGTAACGCTGCCATCATGCTGATGCCTCCATCGAATAAGTGGTTCGGAACTCCTCAGTGACTCCATCTGAAGCAAAAAATAATGAGACCGTCATCGTTGGTATGTCTGGGGGCGTCGACTCGTCGGTTGCAGCGCTACTGTTACTGGAAGCTGGCTATCGCGTCGAGGGCCTGTTCATGAAGAATTGGGAGGAAGATGACGGCACGGCATATTGCACTGCCGTCACCGACCTTGCCGACGCTCAGGCGGTCGCAGATCAACTGGGCATTCCGCTTCACAGCGCTAACTTTGCTGCAGAGTATTGGGACGATGTGTTTGCGCATTTTCTGTCGGAGTATCGGGCAGGTCGAACTCCCAACCCTGATGTCTTATGCAATCGCGAAATCAAATTTCGTGCCTTTCTTGATTACGCAACGCATCTTGGCGCCGACTTCATTGCTACCGGTCATTATGTGCGTACCGACCAGAAGTCAGGCATAACTCGACTCAAGAAAGGCCTGGACGGCAATAAGGACCAGAGCTATTTTTTACATCAGGTAGATCACACTGCACTCGGGAAAACCCTTTTCCCTGTGGGGGATGTCGACAAGCAAACGGTCCGGGAAAAGGCCATGGAGGCGGGTTTTGCTAATGCCAGGAAAAAAGACAGTACCGGGATATGCTTTATCGGCGAGCGACGCTTTCGCGACTTTCTAAAACAATATATTCCCGCGCAGCCCGGTCCTATTGTCACCGTGGATGATGAGCCAGTCGGCGAGCATGAGGGCTTGATGTACCACACCATAGGTCAACGTCAGGGGCTTGGTATTGGTGGCCTCGCGCATCGTTCGGAGGCCCCATGGTATGTGGTCACCAAGAAGGTAGATCAAAACACCTTGGTTGTTGCTCAGGGCGCCGAGCACCCCAGCCTTTTTCATCAACGATTGAAGTCCTCCAACGTCTTGTGGGTGAGCGGAACGCCTCCTCAACGACCTTTCCGATGTTATGCCAAAATCCGCTATCGACAATCCGATCAAGCATGCGTTGTCACCGGTACAGGACAAGATTACCAAGTAAGGTTTGACGTTCCGCAAAGAGCCGTCACGCCAGGACAGTCGGTTGTTTTTTACGATGGGGACATCTGCCTTGGCGGCGGTGTTATCGAACACGCGCTATGACTCAGCGTGTAATCGGAGAGCAACGCACCCTCGCTCTGGCTGGCGTCGCCCAGGCCGCAAGGATTGTCGATGTGGCCGCCAAGACCGGAAGCTGGCCTACTCCTTTCGCTGAGGCTTCCATCCATTCCCTTTTCTGTTTTGAACCAGACGCTGTGGACAACGTGTTTGGCACTCCCCAGGGCATTCGGCTGGGTCTCGAGCAGCTCGCAGCCTGCCTACATCTCTCACAGGATCAGTCAGCAGCTGACACGCTGCGCTATACCCTGGCGATACTGCAACTCGAGAAGCGTTTTGCCCGGCGAGAAGATCTGCAGGCGATTGTGCATTCAAGACTAAAACACACGGCCTATAAGGCCGAGAATTTTTCAAATGATATAAAAAGCTTGAGCGCAAATATATCAGCCATTTACCAGGATACATTGAGCGCGCTACCCTACCGCATTAAGGTGACAGGCAGTGCCCAGCACCTGAATAACCCCCAAGTTGCGGATGTCGTTCGCACCCTATTACTGTGCGGTGTCAGGGCTGCATTTTTGTGGCGCCAATTGGGAGGGTCGAGATTGAATATGATGCTGACACGAGGAGCGATACGAGAGACCGCAGCGCGACTTGCGCGTGAACTTGGCACCGTAAGCCACTAGCGCGCCGCCCGACGCGCAGTTTGCTTGCCCACAATACCACTTCCCAGCGATGCACATGGTGCACATGGTAAACTGAGCTTTTTTGCAGGCGGTTAATATGACGGATCATCGGCTCACTGCCCTTTCGCCGCTGGATGGACGGTATTGCGAGAAACTGGACGCACTCAGGCCCATCTTTACTGAATTCGGCCTGAATAAACGCCGGGTTGCGGTTGAGATAGGTTGGCTGAAGATGCTCGCAAGCTGTCCCGCCATTGAGGAAGTGTCGCCGCTAACTGACCAGGCACTCCATCGCCTTGATCATATCTCAGAATATTTCGATGAGGCGGATGCGGCTCGCATTAAAGCCATTGAAGCGACCACCAATCACGATGTCAAAGCCGTTGAATACTTTTTGAAAGAAGCGATCTCCGATACCCCAGAGCTAGCGGCTATCAGTGAATTTATTCACTTCGCCTGTACCAGCGAGGACATCAATAATCTCTCACATGCCCTGATGCTCAGAGACGGCCATCAGGTATTGATGGACGCACTCGACGCGCTACAAACCCAGCTAGCCACCCTGGCACAGGAGCAGGCCCAGCAATCCATGTTAGCCCGCACTCATGGGCAGGCAGCCACCCCAACCACGCTCGGCAAAGAGGTCGCAAACGTGTTGGCGCGGATAGTCAGACAGAGACAAACACTGGAAGCCATCCAACCCATGGGCAAAATGAATGGAGCGGTGGGAAATTACAATGCGCATCACATAGCCTATCCAGAAATTGATTGGCCCACGCTTTCAAGCGAATTTTTATCCACGCTGGGGTTAGCGTGGAATCCCTACACCACTCAGATTGAGCCACACGACTACATGGCCGAGTACTTTCACGGGGTGATCCGTATAAACACTATTCTGATCGATTTCTCTCGCGACGTGTGGTCTTATATTTCTCTCGGATACTTCACCCAAAAAGTGATAGCCGGCGAAGTGGGCTCTTCGACGATGCCTCACAAGGTTAATCCGATCGACTTTGAAAACGCGGAGGGCAACCTCGGATTATCCAATGCGATACTCTCTCATCTGGCAGAAAAACTCCCCATTAGCCGATTGCAGCGTGACCTGACTGACAGCACTGTGCTGAGGAATATCGGGGTTGCCGTTGGCCATGCCCTACTGGCTCTGACCTCGCTGAAACGCGGCATTGATAAACTCGAGGTGGCAGCAGAACCGATGCAAGCAGATCTTGATTCAACCTGGGAAATTCTTGGCGAGGCGATACAGACCGTGATGCGGCGTTACGGCGTACCGGAGCCCTACGAGAAACTCAAGGCGCTTACCAGAGGGCAACGACTCACGGCAGATACCATCCATGACTTCATTTTGGCCCTTGAGATTCCTGAATCGGCGAAACAGCGCCTACTGGCACTCACACCCGCGAGCTACATCGGTTACGCGTCCAGTCTGGCGCAGCGCATTGACAAAGAGATTCACTGAAACCAGTGCGTGCGGATTGGAGGGGCGACCCTGAAACTGCCTATCTCTGAAACACAATTTCTCCAGCAGTATTGGCAGCGAGCTCCCCTGTTATTAACACAGGCGCTTCCGGGCTTTACCTCGCCCGTCACAGCGGACGAGTTGGCGGGATTTGCCATGGAAGAATTCGTAGAGAGCCGATTGATTGCTCGATCCAAAGGAGTCTGGACAAAACAGGACGGTCCGTTTCACAAAGAAGATTTTCATCGCGAAGACGAGTGGACACTCCTCGTACATGGGCTGGATCAGTGGCATGAAGGGGTTGCCGCCTTGCGCGCTCAAGTGGACTTTCTACCGCGCTGGCGCTTTGACGACATCATGGTCAGCTATGCCGTAAACGGGGGTGGCGTCGGCCCACATTTTGATCGTTATGACGTCTTTCTTCTACAGGGAGCCGGGTGTCGAGAGTGGCGCTTAGGAGGCCACTGTGACGACAAAACGCCACAATTGCAGACAAATGGTCTGAATCTCATCTCCGAATTCGAACCTTCGGAAACCTACACGTTGTCACCGGGAGACATACTCTATATACCGCCGGGCGTCGCCCACTGGGGGATCGCTCAAGGAGAATCGTTGACCTTCTCCTTGGGTTTTAGGGCACCCTCCGTTTCGGACCTGCTGGCAAGGCGTACAGATAATGTACTCGAGCAATTGGCCCCAGCATCCCTCCTAGAGGACATGCCTGGTCTATCAGTGGGGCGGCCAGGTGAAATTACAGTCGAACATATCCGCAATGCCATAGATGCCCTCGCCAACGCCTGCGACGCGCTGGACGACTATCGGTGGTTTGGGGAAATTGTTACCCACGATAATACGACCGACACAGATGACGTATCGAAGTCAGCACTGCCTCTGATAGGGCCATTCGTATGCCTGTCTAGCCAAGCGCGCATCGCATGGCAAGAGCACAAACAGCATCTGGATATCTTTATTAATGGTGAAACCTTTNCGGTTCCTCTCAGCGCATTACAGAACCTCATGGCGCTGTGCCGCGGTGACCCGGTGGCGCTCTCCAGCCTTACTCAATCCGACGGCGAACTCTTTGACGCTCTCATCGCAATGAGCGCGTTAGAGGATGGACAGACACACCATGGATAAAAGATGAACGGGCTGAGAGCCTTTTTGAGCAACCCCCTATTCTCAGACAGCGGCACTATCGAGTTGTGTCGATGCCGGGGGTTAATACAGCCCCCACGTGACTGATCACATCAGTCGCAGTTAGGCCAATACCGTGCTCTCGCCANGCGAGATCACCAGCATTAGCATGCGCTACCGTCCCACCCAGTGCGGCCAAGGGTGCGTCATAGCCCTGCGCCAACAGTGCGCCAACAACTCCCGCAAGAACATCGCCCATGCCCGCGGTTGCCATACCACTGTTCCCTGCCGAGCATATGTTCGGCTCACAGCCCTCTTTGTCCGAGGCGATGATGCTCCCCGCACCTTTCAAAATAATCGAGCTCGCATATTGCCGGGCAAGGGCCTTTGCCCAATAAAGTCGATCGGCCTCGATATCGGAAACGGGAACCTTGGCAAGACGAGCGGCTTCACCAGGATGCGGAGTCAACACACTGCCCGCCATGACTCTGGGAAAACTACTATCGGTAGCCAATAAGTTCAGTGCATCGGCATCAATAACAAGCGGCTTATGGCTCTCCAATACGATCCGAAGACACGCCGCCGCCCAATCGTCGACACCCAGCCCTGGCCCTACCACGACCACGGACGCCTTCTCCAGTAACGAAAACAGGGACTCGGGACAGTCAATATCACGGGCCATGACCTCTGGCTGTCGTGATATGGCAGCGCCTAGGTGTTCCGAGCGTGTCGCCAATGTCACCAGTCCCGCGCCACTGCGGAGCGCTGCCGAGGCGGCCAAAATAGATGCACCTCCCATACCGGCATTTCCGCCCACCACCAGAACATGACCGCAAACACCCTTNTATGTCGTTGGGCGGCGGGGTTTTAAGAAAGCAGGAGGAAGGTCNCGCGCCCAGCTTATTGCCACCGCGGGCACTTCATCCAAAATAAACTGTGGCGTGTTAAGAGANTCCAAAATCAAGTGGCCCGCAACGTCTGGCGCCCTTCCCGTTAACAACCCCGGCTTCATAGCGATAAATGTCACCGTTGAGTGGGCTTGAATAACTGAGGAGTCGACCGCACCGCTGTCAGCGTTAAGGCCGCTCGGCAGATCGAGTGAGAGCACGGGGATAGACGCCNCGTTGATCCCCTCCAGCAAAGCATCAAACTCCGATCGCGCCGGGCCCTGAAAGCCTATTCCGACAAGCGCATCGACCAATACATCGTACTCTTCACCTTGCCGAGCGCTGTTCAACCAGTCGTTACTGGAGCGCTCTCTCTCGGCAGCAATTTGCCGCCAAGCTTCGTAGGCAAGCCGCGCAGCACCTGAGATCCGGTCGGCTGAGCCATGCATGAACACATCGCAGGACACTCCAGACTCCAATAATAATCGTGCCACTACCCATCCATCGCCGCCATTGTTACCGGAGCCACAGAAAACGGCGANACGTGTTGCGCTTGGCCAGGTGGCGCTCAGGTAATTAAATGCGGCGGCGCCGGCGTGCAGCATCAGATCAAATTCGTTGAGACCCTGTGCAGCTGTCGACCGCCGATCAAGGTCACGCATAGCCAGCGTGTCAAAACATCGACCGCTAAAACACGAAGACATCGGTAGAGAACGATCCATAGACGGCTGAGTCGACGCTCCTTTGCTCATTACCCCGCTCGCTTGGATAACCGCGACGTGCTCACTGCCTGGAGAGCTCCAGGACGATTTGCGCAGCCGCCAATGGGGTTTGCTGTGCTGCGGTCACAGCAGCTTCAATCCTGGGCAGCGCAGCCTTCACATCGGGATGTTGCGCCAGCGATGCGCGCAATAGCTCATCGATGAGTTGACGCATCCACGCTAAGTTCTGCTCAGCTCTGGCTTTGTCGAAACTACCCTCAATTTTTGCAGCATGAGCGTACTCTTGAATCATGTCCCAAACAGCAGATATACCCGCGCCGTGAAGTGCCGAGCAGGTCATCACTCTAGGCTCCCAAGCTGATCCGTGACTAAGCAATGTCATAGCGCCGCGGTAATGCTGCTGGGTGATCTTTGCCAGTGACTCACTCGCGCCATCTGCCTTGTTGACTACAATCGCATCTGCGAGTTCTAAGATGCCTTTTTTGATGCCTTGCAGTTCATCACCACCGCCGGGGAGCATCAGCAGCAAAAAGAAATCAACCATCCCCGCAACTTGATGTTCTGATTGACCNACGCCTACGGTCTCAACAAGAATTACGTCAAAACCGGCGGCCTCACAAAGTAGTGACGACTCTCGGGTCTTAAATGCGACCCCCCCCAAGGCCTGGCCTGCAGGAGAGGGCCTGATGAACGCATCGTCGAGTCGCGTTAGCGCCTCCATACGGGTCTTGTCACCCAGAATGGAACCACCCGCTAATGGTGAACTGGGATCAACAGCCAGCACAGCCAGTCGTTGCCCCTGCTCGATCACATATTGACCGAACGTCTCAATAAAAGTCGATTTGCCGACTCCTGGCACACCGGTGATCCCAATGCGAACACTTTTCCCGGTGTGAGGTAACAGCTCACCCAAGAGCAACTGAGCNGCATTGCGATCTTGTTCCCGTTGGCTTTCTACTAGCGTAATTGCCTTGGCGAGTGCGCGCCGATCGCCAGCGAGAATATCTTCAGCTGTCGGAATTGATGGCATCGAGGACTTTTCGCGCGGCATCTGGGATCGGGGTGCCAGGACCAAAGATCAAGGCAACACCTTGCTCCTCAAGAAACGCATAATCCTGCTGCGGGATTACACCGCCTGCGATAACAATAATGTCATCAGCTCCCTGCGCCTTAAGAGCATTGATCAATTGCGGCACCAGTGTTTTGTGACCGGCGGCAAGTGAAGATGCGCCCACGACATGTACNTCATTTTCAACAGCTTGCCGCGCCACCTCTTCGGGGGTCGAGAACATAGGTGAGAGATCCACATCAAAGCCCACATCCGCAAAAGCGGTGGCAACCACTTTTGCACCCCTATCGTGCCCATCTTGTCCCATTTTGGCGACCAACATACGAGGTCTGCGGCCGTGCCGCTCGACAAAAGCATCGATATCCATGGCGATACCCTCCCAGTTAGCATCTTCAGCATAGGCAGCCCCATAAACCCCTGAAACTGTCTGCGCGTGCGCCACAAAACGACCGTAAACTTCCTCCAGTGCGTCGGATATCTCACCTACCGTTGCCCGGCAGCGAGTCGCATTAATTGCAAGCTCAAGCAAATTCCCACTACCCGACTCCGCTGCATCGGCTAGTGCCTGCAGTGCAGCCCTGACGCTTTCTCCATCCCGTGAGGCACGAATATCGGTAAGCCGCTCAAGCTGTGACTCGCGAACCTGCTCATTATCGATCTCGAGAATATCGACTGCATCCTGCTCATCTAATGAGAATTTATTCACCCCCACGATGACGTCTTCTCCGCGATCAATTCGCGCCTGCTTCTTCGCTGCGGCCTCTTCAATCCGCAGTTTTGGTAAACCGCGTTCAATCGCTTTGGCCATGCCTCCAAGCTCATCTATTTCACNTATCANCTCGCGGGCTTTTTCNGCCATATCATGGGTAAGCTGCTCCATCATGTAGGACCCGCCCCATGGATCTACTACCTGACCTATCCCTGTTTCCTCCTGCAATATAAGCTGTGTGTTGCGCGCGATCCGTGCCGCAAAATCGGAAGGCAGCGCGATCGCCTCATCCAAAGCGTTGGTATGCAGTGACTGTGTGCCGCCAAATACCGCGGCCATGGCCTCAATAGTGGTTCTAACGATATTATTATAGGGATCCTGCTCGGTAAGAGACCAGC
Source organism: Halieaceae bacterium (assembly GCA_002683335.1). GTDB lineage: Bacteria > Pseudomonadota > Gammaproteobacteria > Pseudomonadales > Halieaceae > Luminiphilus. The sequence continues at coordinate 65,346 of NYTE01000015.1, read as the reverse complement.
CGGAGGTTTGACAGTGAGTCCTCAGCATGCTGCTCTTGGGGTTTTGCGGATTAAAAGTCGCGACGATCTCAGACCACAGCAACCTCGCGGCGCGCATTTTGGCAATCTCCATATAGAAGTTCATACCAATACCCCAAAAAAAACTGAGCCGCGGGGCAAATTCGTCTATCCCAAGACCGGCTGCAATAGCCGTTTGAATGTACTCTTTACCGTCAGCGAGGGTATACGCGAGCTCAAGAGCCGCGTTCGCTCCCGCCTCCTGCATGTGGTATCCGGAAATAGAGATGGTATTGAATTTAGGGAGACTCGCTGAACAATAAGCAATGATATCTCCAATAATGCGCATACTAGGCGCAGGAGGGTAAATGTAGGTGTTTCGTACCATGAACTCTTTGAGGATATCGTTTTGAATAGTCCCTGAAAGCGATGCCTGTGAGACCCCTTGCTCCTCAGCAGCAACAATGTATCCAGCAAGAACGGGTAGCACCGCACCATTCATCGTCATTGAAACAGACACCTGATCCAACGGAATACCGTCAAAGAGCACTTTCATGTCTTCGACCGAGTCGACTGCTACACCGGCTTTCCCGACATCACCAGAGACTCGCGGGTGATCTGAGTCATAGCCTCGATGAGTCGCCAGATCGAAAGCGACAGAGATGCCCTGCCCCCCGGCTGCTAATGACTTTCGATAAAACGCATTGGATGCTTCGGCAGTCGAAAACCCCGCGTACTGACGAATTGTCCATCGGCGTCCGGCATACATAGTCGCCTGCGGACCCCGTATATAGGGAGACATACCCGGCAGAGTATTCGTATACGGCAATCCGTCGAGGTCTTCCGCGGTATACAGCGTTTTCAGCGGGATACCCTCGGGGGTGTGCCACAGAAGGTCGTCTGGCGTCAGACCTTTACTCTGCTTTTCAACCAACTCCCCCCACGCAGCCAGTGTAGATGAATCCGGNTCGTAGACGCTCATGCGTGGGCCTGCGCCGGTTGTGAAAGCTCAATCAGCACACCATCACAACTCTTTGGATGGATAAATATCACTAGAGATCCATGTGCACCGGGCGCGGGGGCCTCCCCAATAAACTGATAGCCCTTGTCTCGCAACCGAGCCACATCACCGTCTATATCATCGGTACGAAAGCACAGATGATGTAAACCGCCCCCCCGTTTTTCCAGGTAAGTTGCGATGGGGCCACTGCCGTCCAACGGATGTACCAGTTCGATGTGTGTCTCTGGCAAGCTAAAAAAAGCGGTCGTAGTCTGCGCTGCCTCAACGATTTCGTTGCCGTCATAANGGAGGCCAAAATCGTCCAGAAATCGACGCACAGCGGCCTCCAGGTCCGGAACAGCGATAGCGATGTGATCTAGTGCCGTAATCATTCTATCTACCCCTGAAAATCCGTTGAGATAAAGCGACTCACAAGCTCCGTCGTATGCGCCCTTCGAGCGGCAGATAGATCGGCCTCTGACAGCACCTCCACCACTTCATCTGGTGTCACCTTAAACAACGGCTGGCCTTTTGTGATGATGGCGCCGTCGCCNTCAACTAAGACCTCTTCCACCGTGCCCGAAAATGGCGCAACGACCTTATTAAACATTTTCATGACCTCGACAATGTAAAGCGGGTCACCGGCATTAAAATGCTGGCCAACCTCAATGTACAAAGGCGCCTCGGGGACCTCACGACCATAAAACATGCCGCCACTCGCAGCGACGATTTCATCAGACTTGGCTAGCGGCGGGGGNGCAAGGAACTTTGCCATTGCCACCTGATGCTCACGAGCCAATAACCGCTCTGGGAAATGAATCGTCATATCAGGATTTACTGCCAAATCGAAGAATCCAGTGAATTGGGCAATTGAGGGCAACAGCTCCAAAATATCTGCCCCGGCCTGAAATCCGCTGTGTGCAGCCTGAATGGCTTGCCACTTTTCATGGTCTGTCCCCTCAGGCGCCTCCCCCGAGAGCAGATGACTCAAGTCGTCCCAATTCTCCAACCCATATCGCCGCGAAAGCTCGGAATAAAAATCCTCTGCTTCACTCAAGAGTTCTTGATCGTGGTCCCAAATCATGTGGGCTGCAGGCAAATGATCATTCCAATCCAAGCGCAAAAAATGGTAGGTGTCAGCCAATACCTCGATAGGATTTTCTGCCCACACAAAGTGGTCGTTTTGAAATCTAAAAGCTCTGCGATTGAGGCTCAGCCAGCCCGACAGCAAATGCGGCGACATTAGCAGCAGTTTCAGCGGCCGGGTAAACAGGCTCTCCTTTGCGGCAAGGACGCTTTTTAATGCAGGCTCGAGATCTGCCGATGCATTTAGTTGCGCTTGACAGATAAGCCGCCACGCGATGTCCACATCAACTCGACCCGCCTCTTGAGCAAGCTCACCCACTGCAGTCAAATAAGGCACGACAAACTGGGTGGTCGGTCTTGCATTCACTGTTCGACCCAAGAACCAATGGACCAACCCGTAATGAAAAGCGAGGTTGGTCTGCAGATCCTTACCTCTGAGGCGCGCTGCTCTGAGCACTTCAGCCATGTGTTCATAAGCTGCCTCACGGCTATCACCTACGGTAAGCAGCAGAGCAATATTGGAGTCATATGCCCCAGCTAAAGTGTAGTTCATGAACACATCGGTATCGGGATTGTGCAGACTGATACCTTGATCGTCTCTTATTTCACCTTGAATTGGATCTGACCAAAATTCGACAACACCTCCCGCGCTGGGTTGAAGCGCGTCGTTAGTCGCATTCAAGCGCGCCTCAAGGCTATCAGCCAGCCTAGGAATGCGCTCGGGCTTTGGTAACGTCGACCCATGCGCCGCCAGCAGTACCATTGTCTCCACCAACGAATCCACTACAAAGCTTTCATTGGCATTCTCAGGATTACTAAACCGCAGTGCGTAACATAGCTCGGAGACCCGATGCTCCACCTGAATGCGCGTGTTCATCTCCATGAAGAAGTGCCGATCCCGATCGACGATGCATTCAAAGGTCGAAACAGAATCAAGACCCACCGCCATTCCAAACCGGGCCGCCTCTTCTTCCATCGCGTCGAGTGTTTTGATGTCTTGGGCGAGCACATCCGCCTGAGCGCTTTCAGCCGCCACGCGGGCTCTCGCCTCTGCACCCTCGAGAGATTCTCGAGTCACCGAAACCTCTAATAATTTCTGCTCATGCATTTGCAGAGAGCAGTCTCGTCCACCCAGGGTAATGCACCAGTCGCCATTTCCGATAACCTGTATTTCCTGGTGGCGGGTGGTTTCGATATTAAGTTCGACCAACACGTTCTTGTTATCGCCCACGCCCGTGGCTTTTACTTCGTTGAGTATTTCTCTCACCAACTCGGGGGTTCTCGCGGCTTCACCGAGGGGGACGATCCGTTGACCCTTACCGCCACCACCCCCAATCGCCTTCAGTCTCACACGGTTTTGAGGGAAATCTTCCCCCATCTGCAATACTGCTTCGGTGAGTGTCTCGCTCAATTCATCGACAGTGTAAAGATCAAGGCCTTTGCGGTAACCCGCCACCAGAACCCGCTCCGCCAGAGATTCGACATCGTCGTTCGGGTTTTCAGAAGCCGTGAGCTCCAGCCTATGTTTGCCCACCAACGCCATCAAGGCTTCCTTATCGGGATACTTTTTGAGCAACGTCAAAGTAGTGCCATTATCAATTCCGGGCGTAACCGAGACGCCGGCGCGCAGTGCCGTGCGCTTCGCCTCGTCCTTTAGGCCGGCCTGCCTGACGGTTCTGGAGCAAGGCCCGATGAAAGTGAGGCCTGCCGCCTCCATCGCCGCCACCATTTGTTCGTCTTCGGCCATGAATCCATAGCCCGCAAATATGGCGTTATAGCCGCAGTCACGGGCTATATTGATGATGTCCTGAATACGCTGTTCACGCTCTTCTTTTGTGGCGCCGCTGTAGTCAGGCACTCTGTGAACCCGACTAGGGTCGGTGAGAGAGCGGAGCTCGGGAGCAAGTGCGCCTCGATANACGATAGAGTCTTTNTCNGAGAGCAGAATGCCGAAACCAGTAATGCCCATCTCAGTAAAAACATCCATCGCCTCTTTTCTGATGGGTCCTCGACAGATAATCAGCGGCTTGAGATGCGCGCATCGAAACTGCTCTGACCATTCGGACAAACGCAGCTTTGCTCGCCTGTCAGCGGAGATCAAAGGGTTATTGAGATATTGATCACTTCCCACTTGGGGCGCACTCCCGTCCGTTCTTCAGTGGAATTCACGCTGAACCGATTGCATCGGTCCGGGCTCATAATGTCGTAGGCAAAAAGCCAACTGGCGCGCGAGCACCCTACGAAGCTCCGAGGGCATTACAATTTCGGAAATAGACCCAAGGCTCAAGGCTTCCTCAGGATTCATAATTTCCCGCTCGTAACGCTGCGCCAGAGTCGCTTCCTCTGCTTTGATCAAGGCATCGATCGACGATGACGCCTCGCTCAACGCCTCGCTATCGCCAGCCCCAGAGGCAGTGAGNTCGGAGATCGCCTTGGCAATCCGCTGCTCTCTACCGGCGCGAATTTTCTTTAATTCGTCCTTATAAACATACTCCACACCCGCTGGACCCATCACCGCAACTCGCGTGGTCGGCAGGGCAACAACAAAATCGGCGCCAGTGGCGTAGTTGTTATAAGACGCGTATGCGCCGCCAAATGCGTTTCTGACCAACACCAGAAAACGCGGCGTGCGCAAGTCAACGATAGCGTCCAACATAGCGCGCCCTGCTTGAACAATGCCGCGATGTTCTTGTTCGCTACCGGGTAAGAATCCGGTGGTATCCTCAAGGAAGATCACGGGAATGTTGTAGAGATTGCAAAAACGGATGAATCGCGCATTTTTATAGGCCGCATCGATATCGATTTGTCCTGATGAGACTGCAGAATTATTGGCAACAAATCCCACTACATTGCCGGCCATTCGACCCAATGCGGTAATGGTGTTCCGTGCTCTATCGGCTTGCGTTTCTAAAAAGTCCCCATGGTCACACAGTTGCTGAATCATGATGCTGATGTCAAACGGTGTGTTGAATCCGGTAGGGGAGTTGAATGCTTTTTTCAGCAATATATCGATATCGATAGTCTCTCGATCCACCGGGTCAGAGGTCTCCCGATAAGGCNCAAGAGATGCGTTGGAATCGGGCAAATACCGCAAAATCTCTCGCACTTTTCTCAGTGCTGCAACTTCGTCCTCCACAACAAAGTCGGTAACACCTGTTTGGCTGTGCACCATGGGCCCGCCCAATTCATCAGGCGTGATGTCTTCGCCGAGCACGCTCTTTACCACCCCGGGACCGGTCAGACCGAAAAAAGTGTCCTTTGGTTGAATGAGAAAGCTTCCTTGACGAGGCAAATAACTTCCCCCGCCCGCGTTAAAGCCAAACATGCACATGATACTGGGAACGATGCCACTGATTTTTCGCAATGCAGTAAAGGCATCCGCATACCCGTCTAGCCCTCCAACCCCTGCTGGGATATAAGCCCCTGCGGAGTCATTCAGACCGACCAAAGGAATACGACGCTTGGCCGCTAATTCAAACAGGCGAGCCAACTTCTCTCCATTGGTCGCGTCCATGGAACCGGCCCGCACAGTGAAGTCGTGCCCGTAAACTGCGACATCGCGTCCATCAACGGTTATAACCGCCGTAACGAGGGAGGCTCCGTCTAGGTTGGGGCCCCAATTTTGATAGAACACATGAGGGTCATCATCGGCGAGAAAGCGAATTCTTTCCCATACCGTCATTCGGCCCTTAAGATGCTGACGCTGGCGACNAGCCNTGCCAGCAGAGATNTAAGGAAGCTCACGAAGCTCAAGCCCTCTTTTTAATGTGGCCTCATATCGCCCCACTCGACTTTGTTGCTCCTGCACGGCGGCAAAAGGATTAGTCAGAGACACGCCCTGCGCNAAAGAGCCGGCCTCTTTGGTACCATTTTTCATGGATTAACTCTCAGATTGNAATCGACCCACGCAGCTCATGCGTCACTGCGTTCGCACACCTTGCACAACCTTGTCTGTGCACAAGGCAAGACATTACTTATCCTTATGCATCACTGTCAATTTTACCCTTACTTTAAATGGGGTTATTTATGCTGCCACAAGGTCGCGTCACACCGCTTACATTTACCCGGTCTCTCGTAACCTGGGCAGACCGCTTCGCCCATTTACCCGGCTTCGTCTATCTGGACAGCGGCACCACCACAAATGGGAGTGAACTCGAACTCATTACCGCACTACCTACAAAAACCTTCTCCGCGCAGGATTATTCGAACAATCTTGCTTGCTGGATGACCGATATCGAGCAGTCTCTCGCAGTCTCGCATGAAACCGGCCCCGCTCTCGGAACCGCCAAACTTTTCAACGGCGGCCTTGTTGTTGGCAACCTGGACTACGACACTCCGGCAGGCGACTTGGCGCGTTCGAGCCCNCAACGGTCTAAAGCTACTGCCGGGCTCTATCACTGGGTATTGGTGTCGGATACCAAAACCAGCACTTCTGAAGTGCTGTATCACCCGGACTGCCCTCTCGGAACCCGGCAACAGGTCGAGTCAATACTCAATAATGGCGCCAACACGGCCAGGGAACCGTTTCGACTTCGCCAATCCTTTACAGCGAGCATTACCAAACATGAGTACCGACGAGCCGTGGAGCGTATTCAAGAATACATCCTGGCCGGAGACTGCTATCAAGTGAATTTTGCGCAGCGCTTTCAAGCAGCCTTTGAGGGTGATTGCTGGGAAGGTTATCGAGCCGCGAGAGAGAAGCTGGCGGGAGGGTTCTCGGGGTTTATGAGAGTAGACAGCGACCGGGCCATCCTATCGCTGTCACCCGAACGCTTTCTTCAGATAGGCGAGGGGAAAATCATCACGCAACCGATTAAAGGGACAGCACCCCGCCATACTGATGCGCAAAAAGATCTCGATCTGGCACAAGCGCTCGTCCACTCAGAAAAAGATCGCGCTGAAAACGTCATGATCACCGATCTACTACGAAATGATCTGGGGCAATTTTGTCAGGCCGGTAGCGTCAAGGTTTCTGAACTCTGTGCATTGCATAGCTTTGGTAACGTGCATCATCTGATCAGTACGGTTCAAGGCACATTGAAACCTGATCTCAGCGCTGGACAGATCCTAATCGGCACCTCTCCCGGTGGCTCAATCACAGGGGCTCCCAAAAAGCGCGCTGTAGAGATTATCAACGAACTGGAGCNCTACCCAAGAGGCGCCTATTGCGGCTCCATATTTGTCATGGCTGGGGGAAACTGGATGCAAAGCAGTATCACAATCCGGACACTAGAAACCACGGACAATACGCTTTATTGCTGGGGTGGAGGCGGTATTACCGCGAGCTCCAGCTGGGAGGCGGAATATCAGGAAACNCTAGACAAAGTCGGCCCCATCATGGCCGCACTAGAGCACTCGAATCAGTGCTCGGGTAACTCAATACCCTCATAAAGTGCAACCCGCTCTGACAGCTTCGCCCGCGACAGAGCCTCTTGTACTAACTCACGACCGAGATGCGGAGCCAATTCATGAATGAAGTCGTGCATAAAACCTCGCAGGAAGCTGCCCTTACGAAACCCCAAACTGGTCACTGAACTCGGAAAGAGGTGCGAAGTATCAATTTTGATCAAATCACTATCCAGATGTTCGTCGTACGCCATGCTAGCGATTACCCCAATTCCCAAGCCCAGCCTAACGTATGTCTTGATGACGTCGGCGTCCACTGCAGTGAAGACGAATCTGGGTGCCAATCCTCTGTCCTTGAACGCTTCATCGAGCTTCGAGCGACCGGTAAAGCCCGTTGTGTAGGTCACAATGGGATGATCAGCAATCGCCTCAAGTGAGCAGTGCTCTAGGCTCGCTAGAGGGTGATCTTTGGGCACCACGACACAGCGATTCCAGCGATAGCACGGCAGGGTTACCAGACTTGAAAATTGGTTTAGCGCTTCCGTGGCTATNACAAAGTCAACCTCTCCATCAGCGGCCATTTGCGCTACTTGAGGAGGCGTCCCTTGCTTCATTACCAGAGACACGTCAGGATATCTCGACATAAACTGCTGAATAATCTCTGGCAACACATACCGCGCCTGAGTGTGCGTGGTAGCTATTGAGAGAGTGCCCGCGGTCTCGTCCGAAAACTCCTGAGCGACCCGTTTGATGGAGTCAGCTTTTCTTAGCATTTCACCCGCCAAGTCCAGAATCACCTCTCCCGCGGAAGTAATGTGAGTTAAGTGTTTGCCACTGCGGGCAAAAATTTCCACCCCGAGTTCGTCTTCGAGAAGCCGTATCTGCTTGCTAATACCCGGCTGTGAGGTAAATAGACTTTGCGCTGTGGCAGAGACGTTGAGGTCATGATGAGCGACCTCCCATATGTATCTCAGTTGCTGNAGCTTCATCCGACAATGCACTCTCGATGTTGACCACACCGCCTCTGACATTACTCCGATTTCACGTACTGGACCACCTTAAAGGAATAAAATTNAGTTTTTTTATGCGTTTTTAATCGTTGTTGGCAACGCCGTGCGGAACATGGCCTGTGGGAACATGGTCGCCTGCTGCCTTGCAATGGGTCTGCTGATCATCGAAGAAAACGTCCGCGCGGTAAGCGCGTAAAAACTCCGTTTTACTCAATCCACCGAGAAAGATCGACTCGTCTATTCGTATCCCCCACGCTCTCAGCGTTCTGATAACACGCTCATGCGCCGGCGCCGAGCGCGCGGTGACTAATGCCGTTCTAATTGGCGGATTTTCTGCAGGTAANGCTTGCTGTAATTGCTGTAATGAGGCCAGGAAATTTTTAAAGGGCCCNCCCATCATCGGCTGCTTGCGCGCCGCGTCCTCGTTTGCCGCAAATGCGTCAAGTCCTTGCGCCTTGAAAATGCGTTCTGACTCGTCGGAAAATAGCACCGCGTCCCCATCAAAAGCAAAGCGTAACTGCGGGTCATCGGAGTGACTCGCTACGCTCGAGACCAAAGTTGCGGCCGCCACACCATTATCCAAGGCGACACGCACGTCGCTGCCCTCTGCAGACAAAAAGAGCTGGCACCCAAACGCCTTNATATAACGCCAAGGCGCTTCACCACCACAGAAGGCGGCCCTGGCAATGCTTAAGCCATAATGCTCTATCGAGTTAAAAACCCGNAATCCGGTATCCGCACTGTTTCTGGACAATAAAATGACATCGATACCCAAATNCCCGNGCAGATTGGCGTTGAGAGCCAATANCTTTTGCACCATAGGGAACGCCTGGCCAGGGCTAAGCACTTCTTCTTCCTTCTCGATTTGATAGTCAGAATAAGCCTGCAGCCCCTGCTGTTCATAGATGCGGTGCGCTTCATCCAGGTCAAATAGTGCTCGCGAGGATATTGCTATGACCAAACGCTGAGCTGATAGGTCCGACATGAAAAATCAGACGACCGACTGATCAGTCTTACTGCGCGCAAAATAGTCCCTAGACAACGCGAACACAACGGGCGACAACAGCAGCAGTGCAATAAGATTCGGAATTGCCATGAAGGCGTTAAGCGTGTCGGCAATGAGCCAGATCAGGCCCAAATCTGTGCCCGCNCCAATAGGAATCGCCAACACCCACAAAACACGAAAGGGCAGGATTGCCCTAGTTCCGANCAAATAAACAACGCATCGCTCTCCATAGAATGACCAGCCGATCATAGTAGTGGTGGCGAACAACACCACGCCTAATGTCACCACAAGCTCGCCGCCGGGTATCGCACTGCCGAAAGCCATCGCCGTAAGGCTTGCGCCGGAAATTCCCGATTCCAATACGCCGGTCAACATAATGACCAAACCCGTCATTGTGCACACCANNAGTGTATCGATAAACGTGCCCAGCATTGCGATCAATCCCTGCTCCACCGGTTCGTTGGTCTGAGCAGCTGCATGAGCGATCGGAGCGCTGCCAAGTCCGGCCTCGTTTGAGAAGATACCGCGCGCCACACCGAATCGAATCGCAGCCCATACTGTAGCGCCCGCGAATCCACCTGCCGCGGAGGCGCCAGTAAAAGCGGTACTCACAATCGTNGATAGGGCGGACGGGATCATTTCCCAATATAAAATCAGCACGACACTGCTCATCNCTACATAGGCAACCGCCATCGTCGGCACTATTGCGCTTGCGGTCGCAGCGATGCGTTTTATTCCTCCGAGAATAACAGCCCCAACTAGCAGCATCAGTAATGCTCCGGTCAATGGCCAGGGGATCTGGAACTGGTCAGCCAATACCTGCGCCACTGAATTCGACTGTACGGTATTGGCCAAGCCAAAGCCGGCCATGCTCCCAAACAGAGCGAAAGCACTTCCGAGGATCGCGAAGCGCGGGCCCAAACCATTTTTGATGTAGTACATGGGCCCGCCACTGTACCCCCCTTGATCATCCTGCTCCCTNAAACGAACCGCCAATACCGCCTCGGCATATTTCATTGCCATGCCAAAAAGCGCCGTCAGCCACATCCAAAAGAGCGCGCCGGGCCCGCCAAGCGTCATCGCCGTTGCAACACCGGCAATGTTACCCGTGCCGATGGTGGCACTCAGCGAAGTCATCAACGCGCGAAACGGGGGTATATCACCCTCGCCNCGACCACTCCTTCCAGAGGCCAGCATCCGAAACGCCAAACCGAGTCTAATCCAAGTTAGGAAACCCAGACCTGCGGTGAGAAAAACACCTGTGCCAAGCAGTAAAACCTGCATCGGCACACCCCACGCCCAGGCGTTAATTTCTGTGATGATTGCTTGCACTCTCGATCCTCTCTGTGTCGATCTCAGCCGCAGGTGTGTGCCTTGCAAATGATGCTGCACCATTCATGCCCGCAGCAGACAAGAACAATGACTCGGCAGGAGTATGACGCTGCCCTAAACCCTCAGACCANCAGTCGATAATGCCGCTATCCACAATGTATCAGTTGGCCGCCTGAATAAGCGAATGTTCATGGGCAAACAGCCCAAAGATACCCCCAGTGTGAACAAAAATAATGTCGTCCACCTGATCAAAGTAGCCCTCTCGAACATCCTTCAGTAAGCCGCAAAAGGCCTTTCCGGTATAGACGGGATCCAGGACCACGCCCTCGAGACGTGCCAACTCGANAATCAGCTGATAAACCTCCGGGGTCGCAACGCCGTAGGCGGGCCCCGCACTGTGGTCACGAGTAACCGGCGCTAGCGTCAGTGTCGGCAACTGACTCCAGCGGCGCTCAGCGGCCGCCCAATCTGCGGCGACCTTTGCGTTAAACCACTGCGCGTCGTCACAGACCGCATAGCCCACCACGGATAGAGGCAGAGCCCAGAGCGCCACACCCGCTGTGAGGCCGGTTTGGGTGCCGGCAGACCCTGTTGCGAGCACTATTGCTGCTTTATCAATGTTGTGGGTTGCAATGTCGCCCCCAAGCTCCTCGGCTGCGGCAATATAGCCCCATAAGCCCAAGCTATCGCTACCCCCAGTAGGAATCATCAGCGCCGGCTCACCAGAATCTCGATAGGTCTGCTCGAGCCGCCCGTAGGCCGACTCCAACGCCTTCGCCCAGCCTTTCGCAGGCAGCACCTCGTGCGTCGCACCGGCTATTTGATCGAGTAGGAAGTTACCCGTATTGAGCTGATCCGGGCCGTCGGAACGCAATACCAGATGACACCTCAACCCAAGCTGAGCGGCCACCAACGCCGTCGCGCGGCAGTGATTGCTCTGCATGCCTCCGCACGTGACCAAGGTTCGAAATCCGTGATTTATGGCATGTGCTGCAATAAACTCCAGCTTTCTAACCTTATTCCCAGTCAGTACCGAACCGGTGAGGTCATCTCGCTTAATCCACAATCTCTTGCCATTACCCCATCGCTCAGAGGCACGGGCTAGGCAGTGGAATGGCGTGGGAGTCTGAGCAAGACTCAGCCGCGGAGGGTACTCAGGCGGATTCGACACCGACAGACTTCAATGTGCCCTTAGGCAGCACAGAGGTAACGTGAATCTTCTGAAATTTGAGCTCCACATTGCTGCCAACTGTTAGCACCAAATAATTGTCGTCGAGCCCACTGATTTTGCCCAGCATCCCCGAGGACAATGCGACTTCATCGCCCTTCTTGAGGGACCCAACCATCTCTGCATGCTCTTTTTGCCGCTTGCGTTGGGGCCGGATGGTCGTGAAGTACATAAACACCAAAATACCCACCATCATCAGGGGCAAGAACAGACCTCCCCCCTGCGGTTGCTGAGCAGCGGCCTGTGCGTATGCCTCNGGAATTAGCATGTCATTATCTCCTCGTCGCAGCGCGACACTCTAAATGTTGTCTGGACCCACAACAATACTTAGCAAGGCACATGAAGCAATTTTGATTCGCCAGACCAGTTACGGCGTAGANGAACGCCGCCAAGAACCCCATGAATTATGCGATTACAACTGAAAATCGATAGTCAGCGGCGCATGATCAGAGAATCGCTCGTCTCGATAGATCGATTGACGTAACCCCGTCCCTGACAAACCCGGAGTGACCAACATATAATCAAGTCGCCAACCTACATTGTTATTCCAGGCCTGCCCCCTATTCGACCACCATGTGTAAAGGTCAGATTCCTGCGTTATCTCACGAAAAATATCGACCCACTTCAGATCGCTGTAAATGCGATCCAGCCAGGCACGCTCATGCGGCATGAAACCGGAATTCTTTCGATTGGCTCGCCAGTTTTTTAAATCAATATTTTGGTGGCAGGTGTTCCAGTCGGCACAAATAATAAACTCNCGACGCTTGCGCCGCAGCGCAGCAAGATGCTCGTAAAAAGGACCCATGAAACCGTCTTTTCGCGCCTGCGCCTTTTCGGATGCGGAACCCGACGGCACGTAAAGTGAAATGACACTGAGACCGGGAAAATCGACCTGAAGATAACGGCCCTCACTATCGACGATCTCCCAATCCAANCGAGAAACCACTCGTTGCGGCTTTTCCTTCGCAAAGACCGCGGTTCCAGAATACCCCGGACGTTCCGCTTCATTGTAAAAGCAGTGGTATCCCTCAGGGTAAAATACAGAGTCCGTTAGCTGCACCTCTTTTGCTTTGATTTCCTGAATGCAGACGACATCGGCAGACTGCTGACTCAGCCACTCAAAAAAGCCTTTGCGCGCTGCGGCACGGATGCCATTGGTATTGCAGGTAATAACGCGATACATCGGGATACTGATCCTCGTTATGTTTTGATGGGCTCGGAATTTACAATATCATGGTCATTCACACAGCAGCGTCGAACCGTAATAACCGAGCGCCNCATAANTGNAGTGCCAACAATCTGGCTAGAGGTCAATTTGCTNCGTCATNATGCCGAGAGATANCTCAACGCCGAATAATTTTGCGTGTTCCGATTATTGCTAATCGCGATCTCTTCCNCTGCTGGGACGCCATCACATGGTCAAGGCGCGCGTGCAATCGCTCTGACCTTTTNGTCGGAGAAGAGTCCGAGGGGAATCAGCCANCNANGTCGCGATATGCAAAATATTGCATNTTTNGATTAAAATTCATTAAAAAATCAACAAANCAAATTATAAAANCNNTTTATATTATTGTTTTATAATATTTTATTTNATTTATCTGCGCTACCCGCTGNNGTTGACATTATTTGCGAATTGCGACANACTGGCCCNCAGCTAGGATGGCAAGCGCGTTACAGGGGGCCACGGAAGGCCCCACGACTCTGACCTGAAACGCATCTCTCGGGGCAAAGACTGCCCCTTTTTTCTAAAGTAAAGCGCGCGATGTCATCACCGGGGATCTTCCTCGCGAGGTCCTCACCTATCCTATCGTTGGCCCAATGTCACAAAACGGACAACGGCTCAGATGCCGCAACGATCAGCTGAGGAAAAAAATTACGAATGAATGGGGTGGCTGACGGGTCTTGAACCCGTCTTGTAGTTCCTCGTGACGAGGCGAGCGGAAGTGTCAAAAGAAAAAATATCGCTGCAATTTTTTTCATGGCTATTGCCCCCCAATGGGTAATATTATGTTCATCGTCATTACGGCACCCCAGCTCTCAGGCCCCCCCGACGGACTATCAGCCCAGTATCGGATGCCTCCGCCCAAACTGACTGGCAACTTGCCAAAACGAAACAATTGGCTGGCTGACAACTTTACCGGGATCGACCACTCATCGTTTTCGCCATCGAATGTGGCTTCAGCACTCAGGCTGAAAGAGACTGAATTAGCAGTTCGATAACTGATAAATGGTTGAACTAAGGATGTTTCGATTGGGGTATTCCCATCTACATCCCGAATAGAGTTAACAAGGGCCCCGTAGGTCCATGATTTACCTTGCTGCTTAAGCGCAACTGCTGTCAAACCCGCTCCCCACTCGCCAGCGCCGGTGAAGGCATTGGTAGATGTGGGCAAGACAAATACTGGGCCCGCTCCCCATATCCATCCAGAGTCGCCAACAGTTTTTGGTGAAAAAAAGAAGCTTTGGACTGCATCACCCAAACCGCTCTCAGAGCCGCGCCCAGGTATCGCGTCGTCTAATGACACTATTGGAACAACTGTTCTGGAGATAACGTTCCAATTCTCGCTTATCGAGAATGGGATAACGGGCTTGATAGTCATCACCGCCCTTTCGCCTTGATCGTCGTCCCCTAAATTTCTATCGAATGTGAAATCTACGGGTACCTGAATCAGACTTGAAATAGGGTTCGCCAGTTTTCGGACGATAGCTTGATCTTCGGTTTCGGCAGCTAATGGAAACGAAATAAGTGCACAAAGACCGAAGATTAGAAGATAAGCCGATGCCTTCACCGTTTTCATACTATGGCCCAACCTATTCCACTTTCTTGAGTTGGGGTACTAAACGATAGCCATCCTTTAAGACGCGCTCTGACGGGCCATAGTGTCNCNCNGTNATACNGAAGACGCCCGANTCGTTCTGAACAGGGATATTATTNGGNTATTGNTGTCCNCAACCGAGGCTAACNGTATACGTNCCNTCCGCGTNTGCTTTCGNGTGGTAAGAATTNACATTTGCGGTATCACTGAACATAAAGCCGGCTTNGTTNTAGACNGTNATTGACCAAAAATGNTTNTTNTTGGGATCCTCGAANGTGAGTTGGTAACANCCAGTTGCCGGAAAGNNAGGTGACGTCTCGTAGATATTGTCCTTTGCCAATGCGCCTCCCCAACCGATNGCTGCNGCAACCTGATTCTTTTCAGGACTGNAGATTCCTCTCGTTTCATCGGTGGGTGACGAAAACAGTGAAGTAGACAGCGCAATGGGACCTTCTTTTTTAACCAAGCTCACGAGGTCCGCTTTGAGCTGCTTCTCTACTTGATAGAAAGACGATTGCTCATATTGCTCTGTATAAAACGGCTTATCACTACCCGCAGTAATAAGGATATTTCGTTGATACTTTCTGACCTGCTCAGGTGAAAAGTTTGAATCAAGACGAATTATCACAATCAGGTGACTGCCAGTGTGAGTCGCCAATTCATACGTACCCGGCCCATATGACATGGGTTGTGGGCGATGGTCCTCGGTCACCGGCTGCATTGACATATACGAACCCTCGGGAACGTCTGGCAATGTGATCGTTGCGCCCTCTGAGACATTTACGACTGCCTTTGAGTAATAGGCATCTCGATTCATCCGAACNACTGGCTGGTTATCNGTAGGCGTCAATGTCGGCANGNGNAGNANTNTNTTTACTCCAACAANNCTTTGNGNTTCTAGTATTTGACGGGCGGTCTCCGCACGNGGGTANAGAGCTTTCGTTACTGCAGTGCCATTTGCCGAGAAAAATTGCTCAATATCGTCCGTCAATTTGGTAGCCGCGGCGCCATAGGTGAAGGACGAAAAAGTGCACAATCCAGTGATCACTAAAACGCGGGAATGTTCGCTTAAAGACTTCAAAGCGTACTTCATAGTAGTGACCTTCTGTCGTGGTGATGCATCCCGAGACCTTTTGGGCTAGGTGCCTTGCTGTTTGATTGAGATGAGGTGTAATTCACTGAAACACTCACAATTGTGTGTAAGTCAGCGTTAGGCGAACAAATTCTCCATCTAATCCGTCGTCATTGCGATCTACGGTCTCGCCATAACTCAGCTTGAGTCCTAACGATTTAGAAAATTGAATACCCAGTGTCGCCCCCATGTTGAACGAACGCTGCTTATTGTCGTCACTCTGACCATCAGTTTCAGTCTCTCCACCGTAGGAGTAGATGCCATCTATAGACGCCCAAATGCCTGGATTGAAATTGTGGGTTAGGTGAGTTTCCAGCTTGTAAAGAGTACTTTGGCTGACCGTACCGGCATTAAACGGATCTTCGTTGTCACCAAAAAAAGTGACACTGGGCACCAGGTCAAATGTCGTTAAGCGAGGATCTAGAAAGCTCTCGCCGAAACCAAAGGTTATTGGTGCCCCCAATTGTATTGAATAACGATTTGCGCCCAAGTTAGCGGACTTGTTTTCATCGTATTCACCCGTAGGAAGTGTCAATCGGGCTAGACCGCCAACGGCAAAACCGGGTTTGTAAGACGCATAGTTCTGTGCAGTCAGTGGAGGCAGATTGTGTAACCCCGCAGTGACTAGTATCTGAGTGTCTCCCAATCCGCTTGACTGAGTTTGATTCTGAAAATTAGGTGCAGTAGGCAGAGTGACGGTTGACGTTAACTCCCCGGTCGGCTGCACAACTGTAAAGGATACGTATCGGTCACTGATTGACATCGTACGCGTGTACTGCGCGATCACTAAATCAATATCCAAATCTAGCTCGGGGTTTACAATACCCGTGCCGAGCATTGAATTGCCCTCCACACGCATGCCAAAAACAGTGAATACATTCGTATTTATTGGAGGTGGGAAGTAGGCACGCGGCCCATCGCCAATATCCGCATACGCTGCATGGCTGTGCAGAATCAGTGCGCTACAAGTAGTCAGAAATGTGCGTGTAGACACCTTATATTTGGTTAGAAACGTCCAGATCATGAATAGTGCTATTCTCTCGTTAAATGACCACGTAATCTGATGAGCAAGTGCGTCCCTCAGTTACACTTAGGACACTGCGCCAATTCTGTATTCTTGTGTTAATGCGAACTCAAAGACGTTCAACTACATCAAAGCTCTGTTCAATGAGAAGAGTTACCGCCTCTGGACTAGTCTATGTAGACGCCTTCAACGTTTCACCGCTAGCGGACTACACCTAAACCGGTTGCCCGCTGATGGTAGCAACTGGCCCAATTCAAATTGCACTCAGCTGTGCAATTGCGTTGAATTGATAAGGGGAATGAAGTGATAGGTCGGCACGCCGTAACAGGGCACCTTGCTTTTTCGTAATACAGCACCTCAGTTTATCCGAATAAAAGAACCCGGCGAAAGCCGGGTTTTTAGAGATACATCAGACGCTAGCGCGCTGATTAGGCCTCCTTTAGAGAAAGCACCAAGGCTTCGGTGAAGACGACAACAACGGTGTCGCCAAGGCGGACGTCATCGAACTTCGAGATCTCTACGCCGCCCACTGTGTGCATACGACCTCGCGGACCCTTGATCATCACGTTTCCGTTGCCATCCATGGCTTCAATCGTGCAGACCGCGCGTATCAGTCTTGCTGCACCCACTGCCGCCACTTCAGATTGATTTGCAGTGCCGCCCATCTTCTCCAGGACAACCCACGGGTTGGCTTCTTCTTCAGCTGTCGGCGCACGCACCTCGGATTCAACAGAAGCCACGTAATCCGCAATGATCGTATCGCCGGGCACGATCTTCGACAGGTCTGCGCCGCCGTCTTCGCGCTCGCGCGCAGTCAGCGTGACGAAATTACCGGCAAGCCCGCGAACAACGACTTCCCGGGTTTCCATATCCACAAGGATAACCTCGCCCTCTACCTCGGCAACGACCGCGCGGGCGTCAGATGCCCAGACGACGTCATCCCCCATCTGCTCGGCTGCGACAGCGTGATCGCCGCCCTCGTGATGGCCTGCCAGCGCCGCGAAAGGCAGCAAGGCCCAAGCGGTGACAATGGAGAAAATCGTTTCAATAAATATCTTCATTTCCAAGCTTCCTTTTCGTTGATCTCGCACCACACTCAAATTGGACGGTCGAAAATAATAGCAAATAGCCCAACTTGATTTGCATTCGGGTGTGCAATTCCGCCGCTTCAACTTCTAGGAAACCACAGCTAACACACTATTTGGTCGCGCCGAGCAAGCTCAATCGTTTAGAAGACTGCGATTCAATACCGTTATTTTTCGGTAGCCTAGCAAAATCGCTCCAGCTCGTTCGAGCTTTCTTAGGATTGGGCCAACGGCATTTCTAGAGAGACGGGCAAGCTCAGCGATTTCATTTTGTGTCACTGGAATCTCTACGGGATCGCCCGGAAATTCACAACCAGGCAAAAAACCCTCGCCCAATAAGCGCCGGATGGCAGCCCTCGTCAGGGCATCAATGTCTCTGTTGGAGTTGTCGGCGTTTAAGAGAGTGAAGAAGTCTAAATATATCGATGACAGAGCCACCAGTCGTAATCGTAAATCCGGGAATTCGCCTTCCAAGGCTCTTAAAGATTGCGTGCTGACGTGAGCGACTGTAACGTCATTACGTGCCACCGGTGAGACGATTCTTGCGTTTTCTTTTGAGAGGGCGCGTCCACCGTCCGTCCATTCGCCAGGCCCTGAAACGTGCAAAAGCACCGGAAGGTTGTCAGTCGGCGACGAATAGAGTCCAACCGACCCAGAAACAAGTCCATCGAGCCCATCCATTTCATCGCCTTCGAAAAAGATGGTTTGGCCCGCTTGAAATTCCCTTCTATAACAGAGCTCTAATAGAGCACTGGAAAAATCGGTTGACTGGGTTGTGAGCCACCCTCGACTTAAAAGAATCTTTTTTTGTAGCAGAGAAAGCTGACGTGTTTTCATGGATCAAATGTACACTGTTCGCAGGATCATTAAACAGGTTGACCACAGCCCGTTGCATCGATCCCCAGCAGGCATGGACGAGGATGCCAATGTGGCTATCAAATCGAGCGGTCCCAAATGCCCCTCAAAAGGGCAAACCCCAACGCTAGTGCGTCGGGAAGCCCTCGAGAATCGCACCTACCACATCGTTGATGACCGGCGCGGGATTAAGGCGGTCTGCGGTAGAGATGGTCTTCACCGCCCAGCCGTGCCATACCGGCTCTCTTGACTCAACGTCGAAAATGTCGAGCCAGGGTACCTTCGGTGNAGTTACGCACACCTACTTCGGTGTGGTACGGGNCGCCCCAGGACCAGGTGGCGGGGCCGCGGTATTGGGAAGGGTAATTGATTACGCGCAACTCATGCCGCCCACCGAAAGTGAACGACACCACAAAATCGGCATTCGCTCGATCGTGCACGAATTCATAGCCCTTGGCGGATAGTGCACCCTGTGCCGCACGCATGGCTCGGCCTTCAAACAACGGGCTGATCGGGGCCGTCTGTGTCTGCAGCAGCGGCGTGTCGGAGATGAACGCGAAGGCCTTGTAGCGGGAGAAGTCGGTACCCGCGTTGAAGTCGGATTCCACGGTCATGGATGAGCATGCGCTGAGTACCAGCGCCACAGTGCCGGCACACAAGAGCCTCAGAGATGCNTNTGGCCGTGGTTGAGCCTGCATTTGCAACCAANCAGCTAGGCCACACCACTGAGATGTTCCTTAATACCTGCGCCGACTGGATCTCAGGCGTGAAGGATCGGGCTCAGGTCAATCTGCTAAACAACATCTAGTGTGGTCAAATCAACTGGTATTTGTTGAAACTTGACCACCCATACCCAAATAATCTGAGTAAATAGTGTTGCGCTCTCTCATTTCGCTTCCATAACACGCTTAGCGCCAAAGTAATGCTTAACGTCCGTAAAATCCGAAACGTCCGGTCGTGTTTCGTCTGTCAATAAACTTCCGAGATTTCCGAGATTGCCGGACACATCCTGCGCTACCAAACGGGAACTCATGGGAACCCGTGACACTTCCTGGGCGACGGTATATTGGGTCGCCGCCCCGAAACACGCTACCCCCTCCTGCCGTCAATCCTGCATTTACCACTACTTTACACGCCTGGGGTCTGCCGGCAGACACCTAGAAGCTGCCGGCAGATGACAGGTAAATTTGGTGTGGAATGCGTGTAATTGCGGAGAGGGGTCGCCAGTTGTTGATTATATTGGCTATTGTTGGGGTGGCTGACGGGTCTTGAACCCGCTACCTCCGGAGTCACAATCCGGTGCTCTACCTGGTGAGCTACAGCCACCATCAGATCAGGTGCAGGCTTCCACCTGACATTTAACCCAAGGGCGAATTCAATCCCCTCTATATGTCGCCAACGAGGAAATTATGGTCGGGGTGGAGGGATTCGAACCCCCGACATCCTGCTCCCAAAGCAGGCGCGCTACCAGACTGCGCTACACCCCGAAAGCGCGGACTTCACCCACGCGCGGCGCGCAGTTTACCGACATTGCGAATATTGGGCAATGCCGCAGAAAAACACTTCCTTCGGCAACGAGACTCTGCAAGAATCCCCGACTTTTTGAAGAGGAGCATCCCGCATGCCAGCTCTCATCCTGGATGGAAAAGAGGTTTCACAGCGCTCAGAATCGGAACTATCCGAGAGGGTCGCCACCCTGAAAGTGAAGTCAGATGGCAGAACGCCTGTACTCGCTACTATCTTGGTAGGTGCCGACCCCGCCTCGGCTACCTACGTCAAAATGAAAGGCAATGCGTGCCGCAGAGTTGGCATGGAATCTCTGGCCATTGAACTTCCTGAGACGACTCGCACCAATGACCTTCTGCGAGAGATTGAGCAACTTAATCAAAACCCAGACGTGCATGGCATCCTGCTGCAACACCCTGTTCCCGCNCATATCGATGAGCGCGCGTGCTTCGACATGATCGCCCTGGAAAAAGACGTTGACGGTGTAACCTGTCTTGGCTTTGGCCGCATGGCAATGGGCGAGCCAGCCTACGGCTGTGCGACACCTCAAGGCATTATGCGGTTGCTCAAGCATTACGAATTAGAATTGGAGGGACTTCATTCCGTCGTGGTCGGTCGAAGCCCTATATTGGGCAAACCAATGGCCATGATGCTACTTGAAGCCAATGCCACAGTGACCATTTGCCATTCCCGAACTAGAGGACTAGATACTTTGATCCGCCAGGCCGATCTGGTCGTTGGTGCAGTGGGCAGACCTGAATTTATTCGCGCTGAGTGGATCAAAGAAGGAGCGATCGTGGTGGACGCAGGCTACCACCCGGGTGGCGTCGGCGATATCGAACTCGCNGCGCTGGGTGAGCGCGCCCGTGCACTGACGCCCGTACCCGGCGGTGTAGGCCCCATGACCATCAATACGCTGATACAACAGACGGTGGAATCAGGCGAAAAAGCGCTCGCTTAGAGTAAAAGGAGTCGCATAAGCGGCTATTGACGGCGGCGCCAGACGGTTCCCTCTGGCCCATCTTCCAAGAGCACCCCCTGCTCAAGGAGTTGTTCTCGTATCTGATCCGCGCGGACAAAGTTCCGATCCTGCCGCGCCGAGAGTCGCTCCTTAATGAGGCTTTCTATTTTCTCGGCACTCGGCANCGCCGGACCTGACGCTATCGCCTCAGTGAACCAAGCCTCAGGGTCCGACTCGAGTATTCCCAGCAGCCGCCCNCCGGCCAACAACTCGGCTTTGGCTGCTGATGCCTCACCGGGATTCTNTGCNTTGTTAAGCCTGCTCGCTGCCAAGTGCAAATTTGCAATGGCTTCGGGAGTATTAATGTCATCCAACAAGGCTTTAAAAACACTGGTGTCCTCAGCCAAAACAGTGTCGTGGACGCAATCCTTATGCTTTCGCAAGGCGGCGTAAAAAGTATCCAGCTGCGCGCGGGCGGCGTCGAGACCACCAGCCGAAAAATCAAGCGNGGAGCGATAGTGAGCTGACAGTAGAGAAAAGCGTATCACCTCGCCAGAATGACGCTTCAGTAGGTCTCGCACCGTACGGACGTTACCGAGAGACTTGGAC
Organism: Halieaceae bacterium; assembly: GCA_002683335.1. Taxonomy (GTDB): domain Bacteria; phylum Pseudomonadota; class Gammaproteobacteria; order Pseudomonadales; family Halieaceae; genus Luminiphilus. The sequence continues at coordinate 43,353 of NYTE01000015.1, read as the reverse complement.
ATCTTTTCGCCTTCCATATCGACATAGGCGTTGTGAAGCCAGTATTTAACAAAGTTACCGCCATAGCCGCAGCAACTTTGGGCTCGCTCATTTTCATGATGAGGAAAGATGAGGTCTCTCCCGCCCCCATGAATATCAATAGCATCACCCAAGTGGGCATGGATCATGGCGGAGCATTCAAGGTGCCAGCCTGGCCTACCCCTTCCCCATGGACTCTTCCAGCCTGGCTCTGAGTCAGTGGATGGCTTCCATAACACAAAATCGCCAGGATGCCGCTTGTAGTCGGCGACCTCCACTCTTGCCCCGGCCAACATATCCTCAAGCTTTCTGCCGCTCAGCGCACCGTAACCTTGCATCGATTGAACAGAAAACAAAACATGATCGTCAGACACGTAGGCGCTATTTTTGGCAAGCAGGCGCTCTATCAGCGCAATCATCTCCTCAAGATGCTCTGTGGCCAACGGCTCAATAGTTGGGGTTAACGCATTGAGTGCACCCATATCCTCGCGATATTTGTGCGTAAATTCCCGCGTGATCACATCTATCGAAGAGTTTCTCTCGGCAGCCGCTTGAATGATCTTGTCATCGATATCGGTAATGTTGCGGGCGTATATAACTTTGGGGTANAGCGCGTCAAGAAGCCGGAACAGACAGTCAAAAACCACGACAGGTCTCGCGTTGCCAATATGCGCGAAGTTATAGACTGTAGGGCCGCATACATACATAGTGATACACGCAGGATCATTCGGGACAAAGCGCTCTTTGGTCCGAGTGAGTGTATTGTAAAGCTTCAACTCAGACATTTTTATCAGACCAAGTGTCTCGAAGCCCGATGACTAAATTGAAAACCGGTTTTTCGGAGACATGATCAAATCGGTCAGCCACAAAATAACCCTCTCGCTCAAACTGAAAAACAGCCTCGGGGTTAGCGTCACGAAGAGCAGGCTCAACCATTACCTCGTCTAATATCGTGAGACTGTGGGGATTAATGACATCAAGAAGATTCTCGGATCGCCCGGGTTCTGGGGTACAAAATAATCGATCGTATCGCCGCACCACCGCGGGGATTGCTGTCGAGGCACATACCCAATGAATGACCCCTTTCGGTTTAATGCCGTCCTCCGGGTCAAGTCCTGCTTCCTGTGTCACGCACCTTGCATAAATCACCGTAACGTTGCCATTTTCATCTTTTTCGCAGGACTCCGCTTCGATCACCACAGACCCTCGTAGCCGAACACGCTTGCCTAGAACCAGTCGCTTGAAATGCTTATTGGCTTGCTCTCGGAAATCGCCTCTATCAATGAGCAGCCCCGAATTCATAGTGAGCTCTCTGTGGCCAAAACTCGAATCAGATGGATGGTTTGGAACAGATAATTGCAAAGGAGCTAACAGATTAGTCAGCTCCACTTTCACGGGTGCCATTACGCACATGGCACGCGGAGCAAATTTATTGAGGCGGTCTCTCACCGCGCTCTCTAGCATCGCTACGTCAACAAGGCTATCGGAGCGNGAAGTGCCAACTTCTTCGCAAAAATGTCGGATTGCCTCTGCCGGATACCCTCGGCGTCTAAGCCCTGCGATNGTTGGCATTCTAGGGTCGTCCCACCCAGAAACGATACCTTCATCAACGAGCTGCTTTAATTTGCGCTTACTTGTGACCGTGTAGCTGGTATTTAAACGAGCAAATTCAATCTGCCGAGGGGCATGAGGGACAGGTAAATGCTCGATAAACCAATCATAAAGCGGTCGGTGATCTTCGAACTCTAGAGTGCAAATAGAATGTGTAACNCCCTCAACAGCGTCTCCCTGACCATGCGCAAAATCATAGGTTGGGTAAATGGGCCATTGATCACCTGTCTGATGATGCGTCGCGTGCCGAATGCGATACAAAATCGGATCGCGTAAGTTGATGTTGGGCGACGCCATGTCGATCTTCGCCCTCAATACCCTCTCGCCATCTGCATACTCGCCTGCTCGCATGCAACAAAAGAGGGACCGGTTCTCCTCTGCGCTGCGATCACGATANGGGCTGTTTTTCCCCGGTTGGGTCAGAGTGCCACGATACTCCCGCGCCTCTTCTGGCGACAAATCGCAAACATAAGCCATCCCCATTTCAATGAGGTTAAGCGCCCATTCGTAGAATTGTTCAAAGTAGTCGGATGCATGCCGGACCTCCCCCGACCACTCGAAACCGAGCCAACGCACATCCTCCTGAATCGAATCAATAAACTCCTGGCTCTCCTTTTCAGGATTAGTGTCATCAAAGCGCAGGTGGCAACGACCACCGAACTGCTCCGCAAGACCAAAATTCACGGCAATAGATTTCGCGTGGCCAATATGCAAAAAGCCATTTGGCTCTGGGGGAAATCGAGTCACCAACTCACTGACTTGCCCCTCAGCTAAATCATTTTCAATCTGAGTGCGTAAAAAATTGCTGCGCAGTTCCGCGGACATGCTGAACCCTGAATCGCGATTGTAAAGCGCGGTACTATACCAACTCGATGTCTCGCATGGCAGATCGGTGTGTTTAGTAACATCAAAAAAATCGGGATCGTCATGGGTCGCCGAGTCTAGTACGATGCGCGCTTTCCCTAATAGCCACTCGAGGTTTCTATGCCAGCAGTACAAGTATTGATGACGACCACCGTCGGACCGATTACGCTCGAGCTAGATGCGGATAACGCCCCCAAAACCGTTGATAATTTTCTTTCCTATGTGGCCGACGGTTCCTACGATGAGACCATATTTCACCGCGTCATCGACAATTTCATGATTCAGGGTGGCGGCTTCAACGCTGACATGGAGCAAAAAGAAACCAATGCGCCCATTGAAAACGAGGCGAATAATGGCTTGAAAAACAATCGCGGCACTATCGCCATGGCGAGAACACAGGACCCACACTCAGCCACCGCACAATTTTTTATCAATGTGCAAGATAATGATTTCCTCAATCACACCGGAGAAAATATTCAGGGATGGGGTTACGCCGTGTTCGGCAAAGTAACCGATGGCGAGGATGTTCTGGACAAAATCCGCTGCGTTCAGACGGGTGGCCAAGCAGGCCATCAGGACGTACCGGTTGAGCCCATCATTATCGAGAGCATCACGCTCATTAGCGAATAGGCAGCGTCTCAAGTGCATAGACTCTTCATCAGCGACCTTCATCTGAGTGAAGAGACTCCTAAAGCTGAGGCCGCCCTGGCAAATCTACTACTGGATAACCCTCTCCCCGACTCACTCGTGATCCTTGGTGACTTTTTTGAGGCCTGGGTTGGAGATGATGACAATGCGCCGCTNGCAAATCGCCTACGGGAACTGCTTTANGAGACGTCGCAGCGCGGCTGCGAAATTTCAATTGCCAGAGGTAATCGTGATTTTATGCTCGGACAGCGGTTCGCCGACGACGTGGGGGCGTCACTGCTCAATGATAAAACATTGATTGATATCGCAAAAAAGCCAGCGATTGTGCTTCATGGCGACACCCTTTGCACTGACGACACAGATTACCAACAGTTCAGGACCATGGTTCATGATGCCGATTGGCAGGCGGAAATGATGAACAAAGAGCTGAACGACCGGCGAGNGCTCGCCCAGCAGTTGCGTTCACTGAGCATCGATGCCGCCAGTAATAAGCCAGAGGACATCATGGACGTAAACTCGGAAGCGGTCAGTGCCTTGATGGCCAGCGTAGGTGTATCGCTAATGATTCACGGCCATACCCACAGACCAGCCAGACATTTACTGCCCCTNGGNGAACGTATTGTGCTGGGCGACTGGAGTGAGACCAGCGGCTGGCTTCTCAGAGAGCGGGGAGACTCACTGACGCTGGAGCAATTTATCATCCATTAATGAATCGCACTCGGGGGGCCGCTGTGAAACCGAAACTCTGTGTCCGCGCCTTCGATCAAAGGCTCCTCCAGACTCCTAAAGTGATCGAGCCTACGTGATACTTCTCTCGCGTCACAGTAGTTTTCAGCCAACTGTAAGTAGTCCTTGAAATGTCGTGCCTCACTTTGCAGCAACTTACTGTAAAAGGCGCCTAACGACGGGTCCAGCTCGGGTGCCAGCCTCGCAAAGCGCTCACAGGATCTCGCCTCAATGAGCGCGCCGACCAGCAAAACGTCTACCAACCGGGCTGGCTCATTCTTTCGTATACCTGCATGCAATCCCTGAGCGTAGCGAGACGCGCTCAGCGTTTGATACTCAAACCCCCTCTTCCCGAGTATTTCGAGTACCTGCTCGAAATGCCGTAGCTCCTCTCGAGCCAGTCGAGACATTTTATTGAGGAGCGAGATATGATTGCCATAGCGGTGCATCAACCCAAAGGCCGTTGATGCCGCTTTCTTCTCACAGTTCGCATGATCGGTCAGCAATAACCATTCCCTCTCGGGAGATAGCGCCGCCTCGATCCATGCATCAGGGGTTCGACAAGGCAAAAATGTCTCGATTCGTTGCAATTCCGCTTTCAAGGTCACCCGATCAGCTCCGATCGAGAACCGTCAACGAAAAGATCTCTGGTAGCCATATACCGATCATAGTGTGCAGCCGACAGGAGCCAAAATTCCTCATCGACTTCATTTCTGATAACGGAGAGCGTCTTGCCTCGGTGCGGGGGAAGAATCTCGAAGCCATATTGCTCAGGTGAAGAAATTTGATTCGCTCCTGCTTTGAGCATGGCAAACACATGACAGTATGGGTCATGTTGGGCCTGGATTCGGATTTGCTGCACGTCTAACTGCCACTTCAATAAAGGCAGATCGATAATCCGTAACTTATTCGCCACGCATTGTGCCAAGAACGCATCCAATCGCCGGTCGATCGCCTGCTTTTGCTCGTGAGAATATCCATTCCAGTCGATAACTTCATGCGCAAAACGCTTGCAGCCGCGACAAACAACGTCACCTACCCCGGTGGAACAGACACCGATGCAAGGCGTTCTTATCGGAGCAAAGTGGGACACGCAGCCTCCAAAAACGGCTAGTTTAGCAGTTTGTGCGAGCAATCTTTGTGGATTTTCGGGTAAGCCAAGGTGCTCGCATGGGTTGAATGAATAAGGGCTATTTAGCCCCTCGGTAACGCTTCGGCCAAATGCCGAGGTATAATACTCCGCAAAATTTTGACTCCTCCCATTATCGCTCTCTATAAGGATCGATCCATGCTTGATGCCTATCGACAACACGTCTCCGAACGCGCGGCACTGGGCATTCCCCCAACACCCTTGTCACCGGCTCAGGTAGCGGAACTCATCGAACTTTTAAAGTCACCTCCCGAAGGAGAAAGTGACTTTTTGTTGGAATTAATCACTGAGCGGGTGCCACCGGGGGTTGATGAGGCCGCCTACGTCAAAGCAGGCTTCCTATCAGCTATCGCCAAAGGCGAGAGTGAATGCTCAATGATTGATCGGATTACGGCAATTCAACTATTGGGTGATATGCACGGCGGGTACAACATTGGCACCCTGATCACGCTGATCGATGACGATGAGCTCGGAGAATACGCCGCCAGTCAGTTGAAAAAAACGCTACTGGTATTTGATGCTTTTCATGACGTCGTTGAGCTGGCCAGTAAGGGCTCCAACAATGCGCAGTCGGTGCTACAGAGTTGGGCCGATGGCGAATGGTTTACCAAAAGAGCGACCGTGCCAGAATCGCTGAAAATGGTGGTGTTTAAAGTGACCGGGGAGACGAACACCGATGACCTCTCACCCGCTCCCGATGCTTGGTCGCGTCCAGACATACCGCTACATGCACTGGCGATGTTCAAAATGGCCCGAGAGGGAATCGAACCCAATGAGCCCGGGGTAACGGGTCCGTTAGAGCAAATAGAAGCGGTTAAAGCTAGCGGCCTACCCGTTGCGTTTGTCGGAGACGTTGTAGGGACTGGATCCTCTCGCAAATCGGCCACCAACTCAGTGCTATGGTATTTTGGGGAAGATACGCCAGGGATACCTAATAAACGTGCCGGAGGCGTCTGCATAGGCGGCAAGGTCGCTCCCATCTTTTACAACACCATGGAAGACGCCGGTGCACTGGTTTTTGAAGCCCCCGTAGACCGGCTACAAATGGGCGATATTATCGAGATACAACCCTATGAAGGCCGCATTTTATCGGCATCAGGGGAGACTTTGTCAGAATTTGAACTTCGCTCCGAAGTGCTACTCGACGAGGTGCGCGCAGGTGGTCGCATTAATCTCATCATTGGGCGCGGACTCACGGCGAAGGCGCGCGAGGCACTAGGACTCGAGGAAAGCACCTTGTTCCGTACGCCAGATCAACCTGAAGCATCCGACAAAGGCTTTACCCTNGCACAAAAAATGGTCGGGCGAGCTTGCGGCGTAGAGGGCATTCGCCCTGGCACCTACTGTGAACCGCGAATGGCAACCGTCGGATCTCAAGACACAACCGGGCCCATGACACGCGACGAGCTACAAGATCTTGCATGNCTCGGATTCTCTGCCGACTTGACGATGCAGTCTTTCTGTCACACCGCCGCCTACCCCAAGCCAGTCGATATCGAAACCCAACACACACTTCCCGACTTCATTATGACCAGAGGGGGCGTCTCGTTGCGTCCGGGGGATGGCATTATCCACAGCTGGCTCAACAGAATGCTACTGCCTGATACGGTGGGCACCGGGGGAGATTCTCATACCCGTTTCCCTATTGGCATATCTTTTCCGGCGGGATCGGGNCTGGTTGCCTTTGCAGCAGCGACAGGAGTCATGCCACTCGACATGCCCGAATCAGTACTCGTACGTTTTAGCGGAAACATGCAACCCGGCGTTACATTGAGGGACTTGGTCCACGCCATTCCTTATTACGCTATTCAAGCGGGACTCCTGACCGTAGAGAAAAAAGGCAAGAAAAACATATTCTCAGGGAGAGTCCTTGAGATAGAGGGTCTAGAGTCTCTCACCGTTGAGCAGGCCTTCGAGCTCTCTGATGCATCAGCGGAACGGTCGGCTGCGGGCTGCACCATCAAGCTGGGTGAGGAAACGATAGCCGGGTATCTCCGTTCTAATATCGTGTTATTGCGATCTATGATCGCCGAGGGGTACGGCGATCCTCGGACATTGGAACGTCGCGCACGCAATATGGAAGCCTGGTTGGAACAGCCCGAACTCATGCAAGCGGACGGCGATGCAGAATATGCGGCCGTCATCGAAATTGATTTAAATGAGATCAATCAGCCGATCGTTTGCGCGCCCAATGACCCCGACGATGCCCGGTTGCTTTCGGACGTGCAGGGCGACAACGTCGATGAGGTATTTATTGGCAGCTGTATGACCAACATTGGGCATTTCAGAGCTGCGGGGCAGTTGCTTGAAGCACACGGCGCGCCCGTCTCAACGCGCATGTGGATCTGCCCGCCTACGCGGATGGATGAACACCAGCTGATGGAAGANGGCTACTACGCTATTTTCGGACGAGCAGGAGCGAGAAGCGAGATGCCGGGTTGCTCACTCTGCATGGGCAATCAGGCTCGGGTGGCACCTCGGTCTACAGTGCTTTCCACTTCAACCCGTAACTTCCCGAATCGACTGGGAGAAGGCGCCAATGTCTACCTGACATCAGCCGAATTGGCCGCGGTGGGAGCACTTCTGGGAAAACTGCCGACGCCGGAGGAGTATCTGGAGTATGCACAGAAGATCGACTCTATGTCTGACGAGATCTACCGCTACATGAACTTTGATCAGGTGCTGTCTTTTCAGGAACTGGCGANGGATGGGGCAAAGATTGCCGCCACCTTGATCGACGAGGTCGCGTAGCTGGTACGCCTTGCCGCAGCGGCGGTCATTTTCCTGGAGTCGCTAAGCAACCGAAATAGCCCGAAACCCGCGTTCGCAATCGACTTGAAGATCTGAGAGATCTTCAAGTCCGACCGCGATTCGGATCAGGCCATCACTGATACCTGCTAGCGCCCTCTGTGACTGAGTCAGGCGGCTGTGGGTGGTGGAAGCCGGATGCACAATCGTAGACTTCACGTCGCCCAGGTTCGCAGTCAGGGACATCATGCATGTGTCATTGATGAACCGGAAAGCCGCGGCCCTGCCCCCCTCCACTTCAAAGGCGAGCACGCCACCGNAGCCATTTTGCTGTCGAGTCGCCAAGTCGTGACCTGGATGTCCCGGCAGACCACAGTAATGCACGCTTCTCACTCCGGGCTGTGCCGCCAGCCACTCGGCGAGTGCCTGAGCGCTGCTGCAATGGGCCCTCATTCTGATATCGAGGGTTTCCAGGCCTTTCAACATTACCCAGGCGTTGAACGCACTCATGGTAGGCCCGCAAGAGCGATTGAATGCAACGATTGGCTCGATCAGCGATTTCCTTCCCACGACGGCCCCACCAAGAACGCGCCCCTGCCCATCAAGATACTTGGTTGCGGAGTGCGTTACCAAATCGGCCCCCAATAATAGCGGTTGTTGCAAAACCGGCGTACAAAAACAGTTATCGACAGCAAGAATGGCGCCTATCTCTCGGCTGAGTATTGCCATGGCTGACAGATCTGCAATGGCACTCATCGGATTAGATGGCGTTTCCAGAAATAATAGTTTGGTGGCTGGGGTAGAAGCCGCGCGCCATGCATCAATGTCGGTCAATGGAACAAAGGTAATATCAACCCCGAACTTTCTCAGCGTGTTCTCAAACAAGCCAATGGTTGCGCCAAAAACATCATGTGAACACAGCACATGATCTCCGGCCTTCAAGTGCGCCATACATACTGCCAAAATAGCCGACATTCCCGACGCCGTAGCAACCGCACACTCGCCATGCTCCAGAGACGCAAGGCGCTCTTCGAAGGTACGTACCGTCGGATTGGTGTAGCGAGAATAGACATTACCCAGAACGTCACCGGAAAATTTGGCCGCAGCATCCTCCGCCGAATCGAAGACAAAGCTGGAGGAAGTGAATATGGGTTCCCCGTGCTCGCCCTCTGGTGAGCGCCTGATACCCGCCCTAATCGCTCTGGTGCGAAGCCCCGAAGAATCCAGCCACTCTTCATTATCCGGCGTCATCCTTTTCGCACTCTCTGTCTGTCGGCAATCCTGTCAGCCATCATTGTGCAAACCGACCACCGCGCCATCACTCACCCCAAGACTGCGTGCTTTCCCTTTGGCTGCATCTGCACGCGCCGCTTCGATTGCCTGTAAGTATGTTTCATCAATATTGCCGGCCAGATACTGTCCATCGAATACCGACGACTCGAAACCATCTACATCCGGATTTCCCTCTCTGGAGCATTCAATCAAATCGGATAAATCTTGATACACGAGCCAATCGGCGCCTATCTCCTCTTTGATTTCTTCAACCGATCGCCCGTGAGCTATCAGCTCAGTCGCGGCCGGCATGTCAATACCATAAACATTGGGAAACCGAACGGGTGGAGCAGCCGACGCAAAATATACCCTGCGGGCACCTGCATCTCTCGCCATCTGAATGATCTGCCCACAGGTCGTGCCACGAACGATTGAGTCATCGACCAGCAAAACCGTTTTATCCTTAAATTCGAGCGGAACAGGATTGAGCTTCTGGCGCACTGATTTCTTTCGCTCATTTTGACCCGGCATGATAAAAGTCCGTCCAATGTACCGATTCTTCATGAAACCTTCGCGAAACTTCACTCCCAGTTCGTAGGCAAGGGATTGCCCTGCCACCCGGCTGGTATCGGGTATGGGGATAACCACATCGATATCATGCTCAGACCTGTCTCGAAGGATCTTTTTTGCCAATGCCGCGCCCTGACGCATGCGAGTTTTATAGACAGAAATACTGTCCATCAATGAATCAGGGCGAGCAAAATATACGTGCTCAAAAATGCAGGGCATCAGTCTCGGCTGTTCCGCACATTGTTTTCTATGCAACTCGCCCGTTTGCGTTACACAGATTGCTTCTCCGGGCAGAACGTCACCGAGCAGTTCGTAACCAGCCACATCAAGCGCCACACTTTCTGACGCGACCATATACTCCGGTAGACCATCGCCACCGGCCCGCTGACCCACCACAAGCGGTCTGATGCCGAAGGGATCTCGGAACGCGACTAAACCGAAACCTGAAATGAGTGATACGGCAGCATATCCACCCTCACATCTTTTATGCAGGGTCGACACGGCAGCAAAAATATCCTCAGCTTTTGGGGCAAGCTTACCTAGTCGGTGAAGCTCATGCGCGAAAACATTGAGTAATACTTCGGAATCAGAATCCGTATTGAGATGACGTAAATCAGATTTAAACAACTCATCCGATAAAAACGCCGAATTGGTGAGGTTACCATTGTGGGCAAGCGCGATGCCGTAGGGTGAGTTGACGTAAAAAGGCTGTGCGAGGGCGGTACCGGAGCTCCCCTGGGTCGGATAGCGCACATGGCCTATGCCAAAACGTCCCTGCAACCGCTCCATATGACTCGCGCGGAACACATCTCGGACGAGACCTTCTCCTTTCCTTTGCATCAACTTGCCATCGGAGCATGTCATGATGCCCGCCGCGTCCTGACCCCGGTGTTGAAGCATCGTCAGCGCATCATAAATATCCCCGGTGACGTCCCTTCCCGCTACCATTCCAACTAATCCACACATAATGTTACCTCGGAGCTAAAGCATCTCTGTGGAATCTAACGTGTCTTTTACCGCTTCAGTGGGCTCGGCCTCCAAGACGCGCTCGAAGTTGGCCCCTACCCATTCAGCGACCCAATCAACCGGATCCATCAGCACTGAAGCGTGCACAAGGCTTTGTTCTTCATTCGGCACAATCGCCCGCAATACCACGCTGAGGAGCGCGACAATCAACATGCCTCTCGCCAGTCCAAATAAAGCTCCTAGCATTCGGTTACCCACGTTAAAACCGGGTTGGCGCATCTGCTTTGATAAGAAGACGGCAACCAAACCAAACACCAACAGCACCGCAATGAAGGTCAGCATCCAGGCGATTAAATAGCGCGTGGTAGGTTCATCGATTATGCTTTGCATGGCACTGGCGACCGATGTGGCAAGCAGGTTGGCGCAGAAAAATGCCGCGACCCAACCGATAACCGACAGCACTTCCCTGGCAAAGCCTCGGACTATGCCGTAGCCCGATGAAACAACCCACACTCCCAGAATGAGCCAGTCCCACGCATTAAATCGGCCCACATTCACAAGCAATGCCTCTAACCAGTCACTCATACTACTGGCTATACCTCAGAATTTGGGAATCCACGGAGAGCGCTTGATCGATATCGGGTTTAATCTTTTTTAAACGCTGACGATCAACATTAGGTCCAATTTGAACGCGATATAGGACTTGATTCTCGCTCTGGAATTGCGTGGCGAAGGCCTTATATGCACGCTCGCGCAAAGTTGTAACCAGCGCATCCGCTCGTGCCTCGCTGCTCAGCGTAGCAACTTGCAATACCCAAAACCGGGGCAAACCTTGAGCATCAATCAGCGGCTCCATGTCCGACGAGCTATTTCGTACGAGTGTCTGCTTTGACTCATTCAATACGGGGACAGACTTGGCCGCATCTTCAATCACGCTATCGTCAAGGAATGTTGTCTTATCTGCGTGAGCCTGTTCTCCCTCACTCTGCACTGAGACGTCTGGCAAAAGCGGGTCTACCGATGTACGCAAGCTTTTGGGTGGTGCTATTGGTGTACGGTCAATCTCGGGCTGCTCTGGCCTTGGCCCAAGAACAAGAGGGTCCCGAGTATCGGGTTGTGTGAATATCAGAGGCCAAAACACGATGCCCAGGGCCACTAGCACCAAGGTCCCCACCAAACGTTGTTTGAGCATCGAATCCACTTGCGCCCTTCCTCAAATGCCTCTTGACTAACCTAACAGCGCGAGGGCCTCGCTCACCGTGTGAAAAGACCCGAAGACCACAATACGATCGCCTGGCTGGCAACGCCTCAGCGTCTCTCTCCATACGTCACTGAATGCGCCCTTTGCTGTCACCCGATCAGGCCCGATTTCGCTGATGAGCTGCTCTGCGGGCATCGCTCTGAGAGTACGGCACAGGTCAATCACACTCCAATCAGTAAAGACTCCAGCGCAAGCGGAGATCATATCACGGACCGGCTTGTCCCCCATCACGCCAAAAATAGCGCGCGTTGCCCCCTCGCAGGGGTTTTGAAGCAAGAATTCGACAAGCGCGTCTACCGACTCCCTATTGTGAGCGACATCAAGCACCACTCGTACGCCACTCACCTCAAGGTGAGTGAGTCGCCCTGGGAGCGCAACTGTGCTCACGGCCGTGAGAAGCTTATCCGTGATTGGACTTACCCCACTCGACTCAATCGCCTGCAATGCCGCTCCGATATTGCTCTCCAACAAACCAGATGGCTTGGGCAGAGACATCACATGGCCTTCAACACTTTGCAGCCGGCCATCAAGAATTTGCCAATCCCGATCGATGTATTGCGCGATTGCCCCTCTATCAGAAAGTGTCTCAACAAGGGTGGTCGGCGGATCAATCTCCGCTACGACGCAAGGGCAACCCTCCCTGGCAACACCCGCCTTTTCAACCGCAATGATCTCGCGGTTATCGCCCAGCCAGTCTGTATGATCGAGACCAATGCTGGTGATTACAGTGACATCGGCGTTCACGATATTGACGGCGTCGAGTCTGCCCCCGAGCCCCACCTCGAGCACCTGTTGTGCCACGCCTTTTTGTCGAAATATCCACAAAGCCGCGAGGGTTGCTGTCTCGAAATAGGTCAGAGAAATGCGATTACGTGCGACTTCAATAGCCTCAAAGGCGTCGACAATACAGGCGTCATCCACCATCTCGCCATCAATTTGAATACGCTCGTTAAATCTCAACAAGTGGGGAGAGGTATAAGTACCAACGGAATACTCGGTGGAAATAAGGCCTGCCGTTATCACAGCCGCAACGGAGCCCTTGCCATTAGTGCCCGCTATGGTGAAGGTGTGTGTGTGCGTATCCAGAACGCCGAGCGCGCGCGCCACCGATGACACCCGTTCAAGGCCCAGCTCAATTTCAACAGGATGTCTGGACTCCAGACGATCTAACCAAGCCTTCAGGGACTGGTCAGGCATGCTCCGAAGATGCACCGCGGTTATCTGCAATGATGACCTCGCCCTCCAGGGCATTCGAGGTCTGACCGGGTGCCTTGACGCCGCTGAATTTAGCCATTACCCGCGCCAAAGTCTCACGCATATCATTGCGGTGCACGATCATGTCTACTGCGCCGTGCTCCAACAAAAACTCACTGCGCTGGAATCCCTTGGGTAACTTCTGACGGATCGTTTGTTCAATTATGTTGGGTCCAGCAAAACCTGCTCGAGCCTCAGGCTCCGCCACGTTAATATCTCCAAGCAGGGCGAGAGACGCTGACACACCGCCGTATATAGGGTCAGTTAGCACCGAGACATAAGGAATGCCCTGCCCCTTCAGCCGCTCGATGACTGCCGAGGTCTTCGCCATTTGCATTAGCGAGATGAGCGCCTCCTGCATCCGTGCACCACCAGAGGCTGAGAAACATACGAGCGGAGTTCGCGTCTCCAGAGCAACGGTAGCTGCCCTAGTAAACTTTTCCCCTACGGCGTACCCCATAGACCCGCCATGGAAATTAAATTCGAACGCGACTGCGACAACCGGCACTCCCAGAATGCCGCCGCGCATGGCGATCAACGCGTCTTTTTCGCCCGTGCTTCTTTGTGCGGCCGTTAACCGATCACGGTACTTTCTTTTGTCTTTGAATTTCAGGTGATCAACAGGTTCAATATCCGCGAACAACTCCTCCGCACCGTGATCAAGGCATAGTTCCAGTCTGCGCCTTGCTCCAATTCTCATATGGTGGTCGCATTTGGGACAGACCTCGGCGTTCCGCTCAAGATCAGGCTTATAAAGTATTGCCTCGCATTTGACGCACTTCTTCCACAAGCCCTCGGGTACGCTGGTGCGATTGGCACTGTCGTCCTTAGTCACACCGGAAGGTAATATCTTGTCAATCCAACTCATGGGACTCCCCACCGATTTTGCGCGCCAGTATACGAGCGGGAGCGGGCCCTAGGAAGGTGAAGAGTCCACACCCGAACGGATGCGTTTCAGAAGTTGTACCGCGGCCTCATGAATCTGGATCTCTTCCAAACTGGCGTCAGCCCGAGATTTTCTCACCATTTCATCGATGAGTGCGCTCCCCACCACGACTGCATCGGCAACTTGCGCCACATGGCTTGCACTGTCGGCGTCTTTTATTCCAAAACCGACTGCAACCGGAAGGTCTGTCATGCCGCGAATCACTCCAACCCGCTGCGCAACCTCATTGACATCGATCTGCCCGGAGCCGGTGACTCCTTTCACTGCCACGTAATAAATAAATCCACGCGCACGAGCAACAATGGTTTCGATTCGCTCGTTCTCCGTAGTAGGGGAGATCAGAAAAATATTGTCGATGCCGACCTGGATTAACGCGTGGTCGAGCCGCCCCACTTCTTCGGGGGGCAAATCGACCGTGATCAACCCGTCTACCCCGGCGACAGAACTGGCCTCAGCAAAGGAATCATATCCGAAGCGTTCGATTGGATTGGCGTATCCCATCATGACTACGGGCGTATGCGTGTTATCCCTCCGAAAATCGGTAATGATATCCAGCACGCCCCGCAAGGTCATCCCATTCGCCAGCGCTCTTTCATGGCCCAATTGGATCACAAGTCCCTCGGACATGGGATCCGAGAACGGCACCCCGACCTCAAGGACATCAGCTCCGGCGGCCACCAATTGATGCAGCAACTCAACGGTCCCCGAGGGACTGGGGTCCCCAGCAACCACGTAAGGGATCAACGCCTTTTTTCGCTGCGCTTTCAGCTTTGCGAATACACCAGTTAACCGGCTCATGAAACGCAGTCAGACCTCTATTCCCTCAAGTGCGGCAACGGTAAGGATATCCTTGTCGCCGCGCCCAGAGAGATTAACAATGATGTGCTGGTTTGGGCTCATCTCTGAAGCCAACTTCTCCGCATAGGCAAGGGCATGGGCAGTTTCAAGTGCCGGCATAATTCCCTCAATACGAGTCAGCCTATGGAAAGCCTCCAGCGTTTCTCGATCGTCAGCAGTCACATACCTGACGCGACCGATATCCTTCAGCCACGCGTGCTCTGGGCCTACGCCTGGATAATCAAGGCCCGCCGAAACCGAGTGGGTTTCAAGGATTTGTCCATCATCGTCCTGCATTAAATACGTACGATTTCCATGGAGAACTCCTGGACTACCCACCGATAGTGGCGCGGCATGCTGCCCAGTTGACAGCCCCTTGCCACCGGCTTCAACTCCGTACATCTCGACGCCTAAATCCTGAAGAAACGGGTGGAATAAACCGATTGCATTGGAGCCGCCTCCGACGCAGGCCACCAGTGCATCTGGCAGTTTGCCAGTTTGGGAAAGAGATTGAGTACGGGCCTCTCTCCCGATAACACTCTGAAAATCACGCACCAACA
This sequence comes from Halieaceae bacterium, assembly GCA_002683335.1. Taxonomy (GTDB): domain Bacteria; phylum Pseudomonadota; class Gammaproteobacteria; order Pseudomonadales; family Halieaceae; genus Luminiphilus. Next base: position 27,922 of record NYTE01000015.1, on the reverse strand, counting down.
TCGGATAAGGATGAGGCCCCGCGACGGTACCAATGATATAAAAAGTACTGTCGACATTGGTCACCCAGTCTCGCATCGCCTCATTCATCGCGTCCTTTAATGTCCGCGAGCCCGACGTTACCGGCACCACATCGGCGCCTAGCAACTTCATTCTGTAGACATTGAGCGATTGCCGGCGAATATCTTCCTCCCCCATGAAGACATGGCATTCGAGGCCAAGTCTTGCTGCCACGGTCGCGGTCGCAACGCCATGCTGCCCAGCTCCGGTCTCCGCTATAACCCTCCGCTTACCCATGTATTTAGCAAGAAGTGCCTGACCTATCGTGTTATTCACCTTGTGAGCACCAGTGTGATTCAGATCCTCTCTCTTTAAAAATATCCGTGCCCCACCAATTTGGTCAGACAAGCGAGAGGCTTCGTAAAGCGGTGAAGGTCGCCCTACATAATGGGCAAGATCGCGATCAAACTCAGCGATAAACGATGCGTCCGATTTGAGAGACGCGTAGAGCGCTTGGAGTTCAGTCAACGCCGTCATCAATGTCTCGGCGACGAATTTACCGCCAAATTGACCAAACCTTCCATTGGCGTCTGGTACGGATGCAAAAAGTTCGGGGGTCACCTCAACTGTCATAACACTAGGTCCTGTGCGGCTAGGCGAGCATTCACGATGAAAGCTCGCATCTTCTCTTTGTCTTTAATGCCTCGTTGACTTTCCACCCCGCTACTCACATCAATGGCGCTGGGTTGAACTTGGCGAACGGCGCGCGCGACATTATCAGGAGAAAGGCCCCCCGCCAATAGCACTCGGTGCCGTAAATTGGGGACGACTCTGTCCCAATCAAACGGCGTACCTGAACCACCAAATTGCCCGTTGTGAACACTATCGAGTAACAGTCCACTGGCATCTCGGTAAAGTGCATCGACGGTTGAAAGGTCTGTCGCTTTTGTCATCGGTATCGCTTTAATATAGGGCCGGTTGAACTGCGCACAAAACTCGGGCGTCTCGGCCCCATGAAACTGCAGGCAATGTAGCGGCAGTGCCGCCAGCACCTCTTCAACCTGCCCTTTCGTGGGGTTCACGAACAGGCCCACGAGCATTCCCAAGCCGTTCACAGCGCGGCTAATCTCTCTGGCTTGCTCGAGTGATACGGATCGGGCGCTTTCGCGGAAGAAAATGCACCCTATTGCATCTGCACCCAGAAGCAACGCCCGTTCCGCATCTTCATGCCGAGTGATGCCACATATTTTAATGCGCACCCAACTAAACCTTTTGCGAAAACTTCATTCTAGCAGATAGCTCCACCGCTAGAGGCGCCCCGTCAGCAGGGTCGGGCCGTCAGGGGTTTCCGGCAAATTAAATATCGCAGGGTACGCCACCCGGACGAGATACAGCCCAGCAGCGGGAGCGGTTTCGGCGGCCACCTTACGATCGCGCCCGTGCAATGTCTGCACAAACCACTCTGCTGAGCACCTGCCAGAGCCAACAGCCAGTAGCGATCCGGCAATGTTGCGAACCATGTGATGCAAAAAAGCATTGGCCGTAATGTCGATGACCACATAGTCACCCATACGCTCCACCACACAATGCTTTACTTCGCGGATTGCAGTGGCCGACTGACAGCCGGCCGCACGGAAAGCACTGAAATCCTGCTCGCCCAGCAGCGCGCTGGCGGCCACATTCATCGGTTCAAGATTCAATGCCTGTCGAGACCAGCACACCAAACCCTCGATGAGAGCTGAGCGAATAGGCGTCATCAACACTAGGTATCGATAACGTCGCGACAGTGCGCTGAACCGAGCGTGAAACTCCGCACCGACGGGGGTAACCCAATGCAACCTTACGTCGGCTGGAAGATAGCGATTGGCGCCGATGCACCACGCCTTCGGACTGCGCTGCACCGGGGCATCGAAATGAATAATCTGACCGAAGCCATGGACCCCGGTGTCGGTCCTACCAGCGCAAACGATACGCACGGAGGTCCCAGCTACAGTGCCAAGGGCTGACTCAACCTCTTCTTGCACCGTCGCGACAGACAGATGTGTTTGCGCCTGCCAACCATGGTAATGCCCCCCATGATACTCGACCCGCGCAGCAAGCCTCTGCCCTGTGGGGAGCAACTCGTCAGAAAGTCTCAATAGATCACGATACCTCGAGACGCAGCAATAACTCTCTCGCTTCGGCCTGTTGCGTCAGATTGCCTTCTCTAGTCACCTCTGTGAGCACGAGTCGCGCCCCCTCCTCATCTCCCATGTCGAGGTATGCCCTGGCCAAATCCAGTTTGCTATCGACGGGGTCGGTCTCAAGACCATAAATCGACTCTTCTGTGCCCGAGAATTCCTGATCAGCTACTCCAGCCTCGGCAAAGCGCTGAACTTCCTCAGAATTATCGGTGACGGGCACCAACGACAACTCCGTGCCCTCTGGCGCCCGCGTCACGCCCGCGCTTGCTAGTCTCTGACTTGCCCTCTCAATTAACTCAGCATCACCGCCTTGTTCAATCTGAGCAAGAAGTGATTGCGCTTCTCGGAAATGGCTTTGCTCTAAATAACATTCCAATAGTCGCAATACTAAAGATTGCGAAATCGCACCGTCACGAAAAGCCGCGCTCAACACCTCTTCCGCCTGATCTGGCCGTCCGTAGGCCAAGTAGACCTCCGCCTCCTCAAGCGCCTTAGCGGCGCGAATCTGCGGATCTGAAAGCAGACCTTCCTGAGCCGTTCCCGCTGGCGTCTCCAGCTGCACCGGTTGCTTCACGCCATCGTCGCCGTCTGACTGAGTGCGGGAACGAGCGCGTTGACCCAACCTCCCCGCCAATGCACCCGCAATCAGCAAACCGACAGCGCCCAAGACAAGCCACTTGGAGGGATTTTTTTCGGTTTGCGTGACGATAATAGGCGGCTCCGGCTTAGTGGTCGCCGCCAACAGCTGGGAGCGGAGTAGTTCAAGCTCTGTATCGCGTTGTTTGAGCTGCCGCTCCATCCTCTGCAGATTGCGCTCGAGCGCCTCAACCTTGATCAATAGCGCATCAAACTCAGGGGATGTAGGCATATCCGTCGAGGACTGGGCACTCCCCACAGATAAGTCCGGCTGAGTCCGGGCCTCGTCGAGGCGAAGCGTGTCAGGCACAGCAGTCATAGGAGCGGCAGGTAAAGCCTGATCAATCGCAGGCGTCGGGTCTGCGACCAACGTTAAACCCGGACTCAGGGCCGAGCTGGGGTCCGACCATGCTGCATTTTGACTGGAGACTTCCTTTCTCGCATCTCGCGCTGATATGGAAATGTCTCCCGCTGTTGGCAAGTTCAGGAAATAACCGGATTTAAGTCCATTAACATTCTCGCGATCAAAGGCCTCGGGATTTAGCAAGACAATGCTCAACATTGCTTGCTCAATCGTGATGCTCTCTGGCTTTGCTGTGGAAGCAATGCGCCAGAGCGTATCGGCATTCCTTACCAGATAATTACCCCCGGGCCGGATCACATCTGCAGTGCTGCTCTCGGTCGCCGATGCACGTCTTTCAGAAAGTGCCGCTTCTCTCGATGAGCGCTGAGCCGATATGCCAACAGTGGCCTCAGTCATGGTCGGAGGTAGATCGATCAACAAAGTGTATTCCCGGAGCAGACGGCCTTCAGGCCAGCGCGCCTCGACAACGAAATTTAAATAGGGTTCGCGCAGGGGCATCTTTGTGGTCATCAGAGCCACTAGTGTCGCGTCTACAACCTTTACGTCGAAGACTATCCCAGTCAAAAAATAGGCTCTGTCGACGCCCAGACGCTCAAAGTCCTGCTGGGACGCAAGACCTACCTTGATGTCCGCAGGATCGAGGCCGTCTGCGTCCAGCAATAGCAATTCCGCCCAAAGGGGCTCATTAAGATGTGAATGGAGAGAGGTGTTACCCAGACCGAGAGTCCAGCCAGCATGGGCAAATAAAGCCGCAAGTGCGGCGACCACAGTACGCTGTATCAACCTCTTCATGAAATCGCCGCCTTCCCCTTCCTTTGGTCTGGCTTCAACGCAACCCCTGCCGCCTTCTCCTTGGCATTTACACCAGCGGGATCCACGTCGCACTTGTTCTATAGATACGTAGACAGTAGCACCTCGGCAATCTGCACGCTATTGAGGGCAGCACCTTTGCGCACGTTGTCAGCGACAACCCAGAGATTCAAGCCTCTTGGGTGTGAAATATCTGCTCTGACGCGCCCTACAAACACTGGATCCGCCCCTGCTGCCTCACTGACCGGTGTGGGATAGCCTCCAGGTTCGAGAGAATCTAATACCGCAACACCGTCCGCAGCTTGCAACAAGGCCCGAGCCTCGGTGACTGACACCGGCTCTCTAGTCTCAATGTGAACCGCCTCTGCGTGACCATAAAACACGGGCACACGGACACAAGTGGGGTTAACTCGGATGGATTCGTCAGCGAGAATTTTTTGAGTTTCCCAAACCATCTTCATTTCTTCTCGGGTGTAACCATTTTCAAGAAAAGTATCGATGTGCGGAATCACGTTGAATGCGATTTGTCGGGGGTACACCTTTGGCTCAGCTTCTTTGCCGTTCAAAAGTCTCGCCGTCTGCCCGGCAAGCTCTTCAATGGCGTCTTTACCCGTGCCGCTCACCGCCTGATATGTTGCGACATTGATTCGTTCGATACCCGCTACATCGTAGATAGGCTTTAAAGCCATCAGCATTCCGATGGTGGAGCAGTTGGGATTGGCAATAATATTCCGCTGGCGAAACTGACCAATCGCCTCCGGGTTTACCTCGGGAATGACCAGGGGAATATCCTCGTCGCGCCGAAAATGCGACGTATTATCGATGACCACACATCCTTGCTGGGCTGCAATGGGCGCATACTCAGCGCTCACATCGCCCCCAGCAGAAAATAATGCAACCGGGGTCTGAGAGAAATCAAAATTACTGAGATCCTGAACCGTGTGTCGTTTGCCTTTGAACTGCAGAGATTTGCCAACGGAGCGGCTCGATGCCAGTGGAAACAGCTGATCTACCGGAAAATCTCGAGATTCGAGGATCTCAATCATCGCTTCTCCGACGGCTCCAGTGGCCCCCACTACTGCTACATTTACGGCTTTCATACGCTAATACCAATCATTCTTTGCCCAACGCAGCAATCACCGCATCACCCATCTGGGTCGTCCCCACTGGGGCCAAGCTATTTTGATCTTTGCCGTTACTGGCAATATCAGTAGTCCTCAGCCCCTGTGAGATAACCGAGGCCACTGCCCTGTCAATACGATCGGCGATATCATTTAGTTGCAACGAATAACGGCACATCATTGCGGCTGATAATATGGTTGCCAAGGGGTTCGCCAGATTTTGTCCTGCGATATCCGGTGCAGAACCATGCACTGGCTCATAAAGACCCCGGGAGTGAGCGTTAAGGGACGCCGAAGGCAGCATTCCGATAGAACCTGTCAGCATCGCAGCGATATCGGACAAAATATCGCCAAAAAGATTGCCCGTCACCACGACATCGAACTGCTTCGGCGCTCTCACCAGTTGCATCGCGGCGTTATCGACATAAAGGTGGCTGAGTTCCACCTCGGGGTATTCCTTGCTCAAGCTCTCAAGGACCTCCCGCCACAGCATGGTCACCTCCAGCACATTGGCTTTATCGACAGAACACAGCCGGCCATTGCGCTTCTTCGCCGCCTCAAAGGCCAAACGACCAATGCGCCTGATCTCATTTTCGTCGTAACGGTCCGTATTCACACCCTCACGGACCCCGTCCTCACGGGTATTAATGCCTCGCGGTTCGCCGAAATAAATCCCGCCAGTCAGCTCTCGAACGATCAGTATGTCGAGTCCGGCTACTAAATCCGATCGCAAGCTGGACGCCTGTGCCAACTCAGGAAAAAGCATCGCAGGTCGCAAGTTACAAAATAAGTCTAGATCTGAGCGAATCGCGAGTAGCCCGCGCTCAGGTCGGTCTGCAGCGGGCAACCCATCCCACGCCGGACCTCCCACCGCGCCAAGCAAAATAGCGTCTGCTTCACGCGCCAATTTTTGTGTGCTGGGTGGATATGGCGCCCCCTCTTTATCGATCGCTATGCCGCCAATGTTTGCCTCACTAAACGTGAAACCCAGCTCATAGCGCGTATCCACTGCCTCCAATACACGGCGCGCCTGCGCAACGACCTCAGGCCCAATACCGTCACCCGCGAGCAGCAACAGGTCATAGTTCACAACACCAAATCCTCAAACAACCACGGAAAACGCTTGGCGTGATGCTCTTCAAACGCCTTTATCGCGTCTGTGCTCTCCAGCGTAATGCCCACATCATCGAGTCCCTGCAAAAGACACTCTCTACGAAAAGCGTCTATTTGAAAGGGCCAGATATCGCCGTTTGGTAGCGTCAATGTATTGGCGGAAAGATCCACTTGCAGGCGAAAGCCTTCAGTCTCAAACAGCATATCGAAAAGCACTTGTACTTGAGTCGCAGACAGCTCGATGGGCAAGATGCCGTTTTTGAGCGCATTTGAACGAAAAATATCCGCAAAACTTGGGGCAATGACACAGCAGAATCCATCGTCAGCGAGCGCCCAAGCCGCATGCTCTCTGCTAGAACCGCAGCCAAAGTTCTCTCTGGCCAACAAAATAGAAGCATTTTGATAACGGGGAAAGTTAAGCGGGAAGTCTGGATTGAGCGGCCGCACGCTGTTGTCCGCGCCGGGGGCGCCCTCATCGAGGTAGCGGAGATCGTCAAAAAGATTGGGGCCAAACCCCGACCTTTTGATCGACTTCAAAAACTGCTTCGGTATCATTAGGTCAGTGTCGACATTGGCTCTATCCATCGGCGCAACCAAACCGTCGTGTTGAGTGAAAGCGCGCATTACAAACCCTCCCCAACGACGTCCGAGACTGCTTCGACATCATCGATGGAGACAAAATGCCCCATTACCGCTGCTGCAGCGGCCATAGCAGGGCTGACAAGGTGTGTTCGTCCACCGCCACCCTGACGGCCCTCAAAGTTTCGATTGGAAGTGCTCGCGCAACGCTCACCGGGCTCTAGACGATCCGCATTCATAGCAAGGCACATTGAGCAACCGGGCTCGCGCCATTCCATCCCAGCCTCCATAAAAATCTGGTCCAAGCCTTCTGCCTCAGCCTGCGCCTTAACCAGACCTGAACCTGGAACAACCAATGCTTTCTTAATGGAAGATGAAAGCCGCCTACCTTCCAATACAGCGGCAGCTTCTCGAAGGTCTTCGATGCGTGAGTTAGTACAAGAACCGATAAAAATCGCGTCCGGCTGAATATCGGTGATCGGCATACCTTCGCTAAGCCCCATGTATTTCAGCGCTCTTTGAAGGCCTTGTCGTGCGGTCTCATCGGGCATGTCGGCAAGACGCGGCACATGTCCATCGACCGATGCCACCATCTCGGGGGACGTCCCCCACGTAACCTGCGCCCTAACGGTGCTGCCATCTATCTCGATACTGCGATCAAAGTGTGCCTCATCATCGCTTCGCAGGCTTCTCCACCAAGCTTCAGCCGCTGTCCAGTGCTCGCCCTTTGGGGCGAGGGGCTTGCCACGGACGTACTCTACCGTGACATCATCAACCGCTACTAAACCACATCGCGCGCCCGCTTCGATGGCCATGTTACATAGGGTCATACGTCCTTCCATCGTCAACGCACAGACTGCATCGCCGGAAAATTCCAGCGCATAACCTGTGCCCCCTGCAGTGCCAATACGTCCAATAACTGCNAGTGCAAGATCCTTCGCCGTGACCCCTCTTGGGAGATGCCCGGTGACCCGCACTCTAAAGTTTTTCATTTTTCTCTGGATCAAGCACTGAGTCGCCAGAACATGCTCCACTTCGGAGGTCCCGATGCCATGCGCCAACGCACCAATAGCGCCGTGAGTTGAGGTGTGAGAATCGCCGCACACGACGGTCATACCGGGCAGTACCGCCCCTTGCTCCGGTCCCATGACGTGAACAATTCCCTGGCGTATGTCGTTTAGCGGTATCTCAGCGATATCGAAAGTTTTGCAATTGTCATCNAATGCTTGGAGTTGGATACGTGAAACCGGATCTGGCAATGCAGCGAGCCCTGCTGCACGCTCGGATTGCAGGGTCGACACGTTATGGTCCGGGACCGCAAGGTTAGCGTTTCTCCGCCAAGGTGATCGGCCTGCAAGAGACAGACCTTCAAACGCCTGAGCAGAGGTCACCTCATGGAGGAGATGCCTGTCAATATAGATCAGCGAGGTGCCATCCTCCCGCTGATCAACGAGATGTGCCTCCCACAGTTTGTCATATAACGTTTGCGCCATAAGGTCCCGGTCCTGGTCATGCCGACAAGACAAAATTTCTATCTCGGCGGCGAGCAAGCGTGTGAAAAAGCGAGGAGTATAGCATCGATATAGCCCGAATCTGGGAGCGCCAAGCGGCCTCGGGTGAACCCAGCCATCAGATGCTTACAGGTCACACACCGGACAAATTCAGCCTTGNTGATGCATAATTTTCCAGCAATGGTGGATTCGCGCTGAGCGNGAAAAATCAGGCGGAATTGACGCGGTTGTCACATCCTCCAGCCGCCATNTCGATCGCACCTCGGCATCAAGTTCAAATTTCCGCCGATTAGTAGAAAAATATAAAACACCATCGGGAGTGAGCCGCGCCATAGCCAGGTCGAGCAGGGTTTTGTGATCGGCTTGAACATCAAAATCCGCGTGACCCTTCGAGTTTGAGAAAGATGGCGGGTCCAACATGATGACATCATATATACGGCTGTCTTCCTGCAGCCACTGACGCACATCTGCCTTGACACTGCGGTGCTGACGTTCTGACAGACCATTGAGAGCAAGATTCTCGCGGAACCACTCCAGGTAGGTAGCCGATGAGTCAACACTCGTGCTGGTCGTAGCACCACCCAATGCTGCGTGTAATGTGGCCACTCCGGTGTAACTAAAAAGATTCAAAAAATGCTTGCCCTTACTTTGCTGACCGAGCCAGTGTCGCAGGGGTCGATGATCCAAAAAGAGTCCAGTGTCCAGATAATCGTGAAGATTAATCAATAATTTNGCGGCACCCTCTTGCACGATAATTCGGCTCTCTCCCGCGCCGAGTCGTTGATACTGATCTCGACCCCGCTGTCGGCTTCTTGTCTTGAGTGCGATGTTGGAGCCGTCTGCAATATTGAAAACAGCCTGCAATGCGCAAAGAACCTCGCGCAAATGTTCCTCCGCCTTGTTTTCTGGAATCGCCTTTGGTGCCTGGTATTCCGCAACATGCAGGTGGCCGTCGTACCAGTCGATTGCCACAGAATATTCGGGAATATCTCTGTCGTATAGCCGATAACAACGGATATTGCCCCGNTTGACCCAAGGTTTCAGGCGTCGCAGATTTTTTCTAAGTCGATTTGCTAGGCTCAAAGCACCGCTNGAGAGCGCAACCTCCTCCCCACCCGTTTNGGGCGCTGTCGCACGTGATGCAGGGNGCGGACCCGACCGCTCGAGTGGCTTGAATCGATTATCAGCNTCTAGCTTGAACTGCAAACAATGAAGTTCAAGGCGACCATTATTGAATCGACGACGTTTGTGAGCGCGCAATCCGACAGCCTTACCCAGCGACAGGTCAGAGGTTAGAACGAGTCCCTCCCATCCGATAAATTCGCGACTCATCACGTCACCGATAGCCGAGTACAGATGGGGCAATGTGCCGNTTTCGCCCATTCTCTCACCCCATGGCGGGTTNATGACGAGTAGGCCCGATGGCAGGGANCGATGCGTGGGGCGCTTCACTTCGGCAAGACTCTTGCATCGTATTCTGACGATTTCCTCCAATCCCAATCGCGCAATATTTTCCTGTGCGCGCCTCACTGCACGGATATCGGCGTCATATCCTCTGATCTCAATCTCGCCGCCACTCATGCCAGAGCGGGCCTTTGCCTCGCCTCTAATCGCGGCCCACTGGGCAGCATCGTGGCCCAGCCACCCGGTAAAGCCAAATTGCCGGCGAGACAGTCCCGGCGCACGATCCAGCGCCATCAACGCGGCTTCCAAAAGCAATGTGCCGGACCCACACATGGGGTCTATAAAAGCCTCACCCGCCTTTGAGCGCGACGGCCAATCGGCCCCCAAGAGTGCGGCAGCAGCAACGTTTTCCTTTAGCGGCGCGAGGCCGCCGTCCAATCGATAGCCCCGGCGATGCAAGCTGTCGCCCGAGAGATCGATTCCAAAGGTAACCTGCCCCTTCGAGAGTCGTACCGTGACGCGAACATCGGGTTGTTTCAGATCTACTGAGGGCCTACNGAGACCTGCTTCGCGAAACTGNTCGACTATAGCATCCTTGACTTTTTGAGCCCCAAATTGCGCATTGCGCATCCAACTTGCACGGCCCGAGAAGTCGACTAAAAAAGTTGATTTTTCAGTTAGATGTGAACGCCAGCTGAGGTTCTTTGTCGCCTGATATAGATCATCCGCACCCTCAACATCAACCCGACTTAAGTGCAACAATACCCGGTTGGCCAAACGACTCCACAAGCACACTCGATAGCCCAGAGCCAGGTCGCCACAAAATGAAACCCCGACCGGCCTCTCAACCACCTCCTCCGCGCCCAAAGTCAGAAGCTCCTGAGTGAGTAACACTCCGACCCCGGTGGGGCAGGTCGCGAGATAGCGATGGACTGTCATCGCAATTCACCCTGCTCCAACAAAAAGATTTCTCGCAGCAACTCTCGCCAGGTCGCATACTGGGTANCGAGGGTGCCTTCTAGCGTAATAACGGCATCTTCTGTGGTCATTACCACGGGCTCACTCTCACCCTCTAGAGCTTCCGCCAACNCGAATAACGCCTGCTCCTGAATACGGTAGGACCGATAGGCAGAATAGCTTGCCTGCATTCGGGAAAACTCGCCGCCTCCTTTGCCAGCCGCTCGTGACGACGCCATCGATTCATACTGATCTAGCCAGTTCGCCTGCTCAATACTCGCTTGACGCCACAGGTAGTATGTTGGACCTGCCCTTTCCAACAACATTCCCAACTGCTCATCAACAGCATCACAGAATAAATATTCCTGGTTTCTGATTCTTTTTACCCTACCCAACATGGGGTCATTGCTCGCAGGCATCCGTTTGAGCCTCAGCGTTGGCGAAGTGTTGTCCAAGTAATCGGAGAACACGTCGGGTGCCAACGATCGGGCATACAACATGTCCGCTATCGATATCACACTGGATCGTTGCACCTCTGTCCTGCTTAACCAGTAGTCACGCATACGATTACTCACAACGTGAAATATCCTGCTTAAATCAGAGAGATTATCCGACGGCGTGCTTTCTCTGTAAGCCAAGCGCAAAGCGAGCCACTCCGCTCCCGTTATGTCAGAAACCTGCACGTCAAGAATCAAGTCTCGTCCGTCAGANGCCACAATCGTGGCTCGAATATTCACAGGCGCCAATGGAGATACCGTGGGCACAACACGCACCGCGCCCCATTGAGCACTGCTTACCAGGGCCTCNCGCAGAAGCCCCGGCAACAATCGCGACTCTAGCTTTCGCACGGCCATATAGGCAGCCGTTTCTCCCGCATCCGGACCCACATCAAATATCGCCACATTGATGTCGGGCGCCAGCAAAAATGGCTCGTCAGCTATATACAAGGGTTCTGGCGCGGCCGAGCGGACCATTGACGCCGCGTCATTGGGGTCCGGATTTTGCTGCGATGCGGGGATTGAGGTCGCACAACCCAATACGCCGATCAACCATAGGAGCAAACACAATCGTAAAATAGCGATGCGCATCACCGAGCCCATACTTACTCCGGATCCACGTCTTCGGTTGTACAGACGCGCCCCCGAGACAACGTTTCGATACAGCTATAACCGCGCTTAGTCGGGTCATACCGACCAAAAACTTGACTGATCACAAAATCGTGGCCCGTTCTCGGGTCGCTCAGTTTGGTGCGTTGCGCCAGCGAGTTGCCATCGCCAGATCGGGTAAAACGATGCGCCACACTTAATCCATCAGGAAGCTGGATGACAAAATGCCATTGCTGACCATCCCACCAGCAAATCTCTCGTCCTAGGCGACTGGTCTCATCTCCCGCTACGCCCAAGGAGCAAATGAGCGCGAAACTATTCTCCCGCTCGATTCTGATCCATTGAGTGTCTTGCTCAATCTCAAGCAAAGTGGACTCTGTCACAAGCTCGGCCATCTTTGCCAACGCAAATAGGGTATCGACGTCCCCCAACCTCGGTCCATGGTAAGGCGAGCCTTTTTCTGCGGACTCATTCCGACGGCGAACCTCCCGCTGTACCTCTCTAAAGGTGCTGTTGAGCTGATTCTGAACACTATCGCTACGCGCGTAGTCGACTTCCCAATAGCCCGAAAAATCAGGCGGAGGGACATCAGACATTACAGGCTGCACGTCACTATTGCTGCACGCCAGCAGCCCCATCGAAAAGCCAAGCGCGGTGAGAAACAACCGATAACCGACCTTTAGCGGGGAAATAAACCAGCGTAAACCGTATACCGCGTCAGCAAGAGAGCACCCCGTCAACGCTCGGCAGAACCCCATACATTATATCCGGCAATCCGAGGCGTTCCCGGCAAATACATTTGATCAAATCGTCCAACACGGAATTGCGCATCGCGAATTAGGCTCACAATAGGCCGATTGAGATTGCAGCCGCCAAGCAAACGCCGCCAGGTCGGATTGACCCGCCTCTGCCACTGAGCCACTGAGGCATCCGGCGCCTCCCCATGCTCACAGAACACAAGCCGCCCGCCAGGTTTGAGCACACGATACGTTTCGGCCAGCGCCGCCCCTGCATCAGGAATCGTGCAGAGACTATAGGTCATGAGCACAGTATCAAAGTGAGCATCAGGAAGCGGCATACTCTCGGCTGAACCCTCGACAAATTCCAGTGGAATTCCCAGCGCTTTGGCTCTTGGCTGTGCCAGCCGCCAACTCGTCTGACAAGGGTCAATACCCACCAGCGAAGTGACGCTGTTTGAGTCATAGTACGGCAGGTTTTGTCCAGCCCCCATCCCAATCTCGAGCACCGCGCCCTTCGCCAATGGGACCACCTTCTGCCGCTGTTTGAGAATCGGCTTGGTGCCGCAAGCACAGGTGACAAGTCGTGGAACAATTACCTCGTTATAAAACCCCATCGCTCACACTCCTGGCTAAGATCCAACATCGATAGTGCCGTAAATGGCGCTATCGGATAATTACTGATGCCGCACGCAATTCAATGCTAACGAAAGTCCTCTGGAACTTCGCCTTGTGCTGCGCGGGCGGCGTCAGCTTGTTCCTCCAGTGCTCGCTGTAGTCTCGCATCCTGCTCCTCAGGATTAATCGGACGCTCTGCTTCTGGATAAGCCTCTGGATCGATACGACGCATCTCATTCTCGACCCAATACTCTACCCTCTCCATAAGCTCCCCCGCGCTCTCGCCACCATGCCCGACAATTGGCGGCCCCACGGAAACAGCGACCGCTCCAGGAATGAAGCTAAAGCTTTTTCTGGGCCAACATCGTGCAGACGCCACTGCAATAGGAACAATACTGGCACCAGTGGCCAGTGCGAGCCGAGCAGCTCCAGTTTTGTAGACCCCTTGTTCACCCCTCCTCGACCGGGTTCCCTCAGGAAACATAATGACCCACTTCCCGGCATCCATCAGTTCTTCTCCCAAGGATGCCACTTTACTCCAAGCATCTCCCCGGGCGCTGCGATCTATAGGGATCATATTCAAACACGCCATTGCCCAACCAAAAAATGGAATGAAGAGCAGCTCTCGCTTGAATACATAAGCGAGCGGATGAGGCATTCGACTCGCAAAGAAGAACGTTTCCCACGTCGATTGATGCTTGGGACATAAAATAATGCGCTGGTTGTCGCCTGCCGAGGGCAAATGCTCCTCCCCCACAACCGTGTAATGAATTCCACCCAACCACCTAGCCGCCTCTATAGCGCCACGAAGCCAAGGCCTCGCTAGATACCACCATCGCATATCTGGACGCGAGAATGGTGTGACGATAATAATCAAAGAGGCCGCGAAGATTACGGTAATCGCCATCCAAAGAAACACGAGCAATGATCTCAGGGCACCCATTCGTCGAACTCATCGTCAGTAACTTTAGCGCGGAACACAGATCTGCATGACTCCAAGAATGCTCAGGATTCCAAACCGAGCGCGCATTAAAGCAGAAGCTTCCTCGTCGGTCAGCCCGTTGCTTTCTGACGTGCTGGTGTAGTTTTATACTATGCTGGAGGACAGCCAGTGAAAAAACCGCCCAGCAAGCAAGACATGCGGGAACGCCTTGAAAAGCAGGTGGCCGCTTTTCTGTCAGATGGCGGCAAAGTACAGGAACTAAAAACCGGAGACAGCGCCTACGATCGAAGTAGCATACCCCCCACTACACCGCCTGTCTTCGAAGCCAGAAAAAGCAGCCGAACCCCGCTTAACGATGTTGTTGCCGCACTTGACGCGCGACGCGCTGAGAAACGGAGCCGCAAAAAAATTGTGCGTCAGCGAGCCTCTAAACGTAAGCGGCAAGTGGTTTATGACGACTTTGGGGAGCCACTGCGAGTTGTATGGATAGAAGAATAGCGGCCGTGTCTGACTACGGATGTAGGCAGTGACTCACCAATTGGACTGGACTGAACTGAGCCCTGCCCGATTCCGTAAGGTCTAGCTCTAGANTGCTGGTATCGCGTCATGATTACGCTCAATGAAACGATAGAGGTTCCACGCACGGTCGAGGCCTGCTTCCGATACGTCGCGGATTTTCGGACTACCGTTGAGTGGGATGCGACGGCAGTTGAGGCTCGCAAGGTAACTAGGGGGCCCGTTGACCTGGGCAGTCGCTTTGCGCTGGTATGCAGAGCCGGGCCGACGACCATCGCATTATCGTATTCGATTGACGAAATTACCCGATGGCAGTGCCTGGTCCTAACTGGAAAAAGCCGATGGTTTACCGTCAAAGATGTGATTACCTTCGAACCCGCGGGGCATAGCAGCACCAGAATCACTTATACAGCGCATTTTGAGTACCGTTATGGTCTTGAAGCAATTGCCAGTCGCAATGAGACTAATTTAAGAAAAATGGGCAAGGCCAGCTTGCGCGGTCTTGCCAAAGCGCTCACCGACGACAACCCCAGCCCGTCTGCACTGCCGGAAACACAAAGAAAAGACAGCAACCTTATCGCCGCACTCAGATGTTTTACCCGATATGGTTATAGCAGGGGCAGAAAGCTCTGGCGCCCCATGAGTGCCGACATATCGGGTAAACATGTTGTGCTCACCGGCGCCAGTTCCGGACTCGGCTATTCGGCGGCAGCATCTCTTCTCGAGGCGGGAGCTGATCTGACCTTAATTATCCGCGACAAGACCAAAATAGAATCGATGCAAGCGTCTCTTGAGCAGGCAACCGGTCGGTGTGCTAGCGCAGTGGAACTTGCAGATCTCAGTTTACTATCTGATGTCAGGGCGTTATCTGACAAACTAAATGCACAGGCCAAGCCTATCGATGTCCTGATCAATAATGCGGGAGCGCTTTTTAACGATTTTGCAGAAACGCAAGAGGGTATTGAACGAAGCGTGGCATTACTCCTGCTGTCCCCTTGGAAACTCACAGAGCTTTTGCTCCCCCTTATGACAGGGCATGACGCTACTGCCCGTGTCATCAATGTTGTTTCCGGTGGCATGTACACTCAAAAACTCAAGCTGAATCAGCTCATGATGGAGGCGGAGCACTACAAAGGCTCTGTTGCGTATGCTCGGGCCAAGCGCGCGCTCACTGTACTCACCGAGCTCTGGTCCGAGCAATGGCGTGAAGACAATATTGTTGTTAACAGNATGCATCCCGGCTGGGCAGATACACCGGGAGTGCAATCGGCATTACCGGGATTTCGGCGCCTGACCCAACGGGTGCTCCGCAGCGCGGAAGAAGGTGCCGACACTATTGTTTGGCTTGCCAGAGCAAGCGAGGCGGGCCTCGTCTCAGGAAAACTCTTCCTCGATCGCGAACCGCGAACTACCCATTTGCAATCTGCCACCAGAGAATCCATTGAGGAGCGCATGCAGCTGATCCCGTGGCTTAATCGCACCTACGAAAATGTCTCGACCAATTATTCATCTTGAGCCCTCCTCTGCGCAGGAGTAACGTCGTCGGTTCTCGCCAATCAACNTCTGAGTNAATAACGTGAATACACCGATAGAACCATTCTTACCGCGCTTCTCGGACACAATGATAGAAGACGTGCTTCGGCGACTCGAGCAAACCCGCTATCCAGACGCCGAGACCGTTGAGGATTGGAAACAAGGGCTACCCTTGAGCTATCAGCAAGAACTCATCCGCCACTGGCGTCACGATTATGATTGGCAGCGCGTCCCACAGAGGCTTAACCAATATCAAAATTTCNTNGCGCAGTTTGATGGGATCAACATACATTTTCTGCACATTCGCAGCCCTCACAGCGGGGCGACACCACTGTTGATGACTCATGGATGGCCCGGATCAGTGCTGGAATTTCTGGATGTTATCGACCCCCTAACGGACCCAACAAAGTCAGGTGGCACACCCGGCGATGCTTTTCATCTCATCATCCCCAGCCTGCCCGGCTTTGGCTTCTCCGACGCACCCACTGACCCGGGAGTCGGAGTGGAAAAAATTGCCGCAATATGGGACGAGCTGATGCATCGGCTGGGCTATTCAAATTACCTGGCTCAGGGTGGTGACTGGGGCTCTTTGGTGACTCAGTCCCTCCTTACTACCGCCACCCATTGCAAAGCCGGCCATATCAATTTACCCATCGTGCTGCCTGATGAACTGACTCTGGCGTCCAACGAACCTGNTGAGCAAGCGACACTTGCCGCGGCGATGCACTATCAGGACAACGAGTCGGGTTATTCACGTCAACAGAGTACTCGGCCACAAACACTTGCTTACAGTCTTGCCGATTCTCCCTCTGGTCAAATGGCGTGGATTATCGAAAAATTTGCACAGTGGACAGACTGCGAGCGCAATGGGGAGCGGAACCCCGAAAATGCCCTGCATCGCGATGTCATGCTCGACGTAGTGACCCATTACTGGATGACCAATACGGCAGCTAGCAGTGCACGACTCTACTGGGAGAGCTTCAACAATCCCGAATACACGCCTATTGACCTGCCAGTGGGAATTTCCTTGTTTCCAAAAGAGCTGTTCCTCTGCAGCGAGCGCCTGGCGAAGACGCGATATCGTCACTTGATGTTTTTTAACAACACGCACGAGCGCGGCGGACACTTTGCGGCGCTAGAGCAACCCGACGCATTTGTAGCGGATCTGCGCAAGTGGCATGCCCTTCTCGATGTGAAAGGCTCAACTGAATGAGCACAAACCCACCCGTTTATCCGATCAACTCCGGGGCTGCGACCTACTGGGAAAGTCGAAATGCGCTGGCTAGAGCGGCAAGGCAGCTAAATGAGCGCCTGATCAGCTCCGACATCCCTGCACATGCCGCCCNTAAAATTGCGGAAGATCTCAACGTTATAACCGCCACCCTGGCTGCCTTGCCACAAGTATCAGGGCTAGTGGAAATGAGCCAGCGTGGCGACCGAGGTAGTGTCGATAACGTGATGGGCGAGCTGGTAGCGATGGCNGGCAGGAGCCATCCGTGCGCGCCCGAACTCTCGTGGCGAGAACAAACAAATGGCGTCACTGGGACAGTTGTATTCGGGCAGGCCTTCGAAGGTCCGCCTGGTCACGCGCACGGTGGCTGGGTTGCGGGCATTTTGGATCACCTCATGGGGATGACTCATGTGCGGACGGGACGTCCCGGAATGACCGGAGGGCTATCAGTGAAATATNGGAGNCCAACCCCGCTCAACACGCCCATTCAAATCAGCGCTACCGCCAGAGAGCTGGACGAGCGTCGTACTGAAGTGACGGCGGAAATGCGTGACGGTAATACTATTACCGCGACCGCGGAAGCGATTTTTTTCCGTGTAGACAGCGCGCGGTTTGGCCTTGATTCGCTATAAACAAGGGCTGTGACTCACAGGCGCGAATAAACCGTGGCCCCGTCTATTACTGTCCTATCCACTTTGATCGAGCGAACGTCTCCAGCGGTCAGTGGGTTATCCGATAACACCACGAGGTCGGCACGCTTACCAGGTTCTATTGAGCCGACTTTATCATCCATAAAGACCTGCCACGCCGCATCGATCGTTATCGCACGAAGCGCAGAAGTGCGGTCAATACGCTGTTCCGGCCCAATAACCACTCCTGCCGTGCTTTCCCTGCTGATCTGACTCCAAACCGCCTGTAGCGGCAGCATGGGAGTAACCGGCGTATCGAGATGCGAGCTGAAACGGACCCCTGCCTCCAACGCCCATCGTGCAGGACTCATATTAGCTGCGCGGCCTGGGCCCATAAAAATCGCCGCGTGGCGATCGCCCCAATAATAGGTATGCGCCGAAAAGAAACTGGGGGTGACGCCCAGCGCTGCCATTCGCTCTATTTGGTCCAAACGTGTCATTTGAGCGTGAATAATGAGGGGCCTTGCGTCTGGCCACGGGTGCGCTTTCATTGCTGCTTCGATGGCGTCCAAGCCGTCATCAATCGATGCATCTCCGTTNCAATGTATGGCCACCTGAATGCGCTCCTCGTAGAGGCCTGAAACCTGTCGGAGCAATTCCTCTCGCGGCACTGAGGGGTAGCCGCGGTACAAAGGGTCTCCCTTGAAGGGCGCATAGTAGGGTTCACTTAAGTAACCGGTGTAACCCTGAATGCTGCCATCGGCGATGATTTTCACTCTGGGAACGCTAACCTTGCCCGCGGCAAAGGCATCCAGTGTCAACTCCTCTGATAAAAGTGCCTCGCCCACCTCCTCAAAANGGGGAAAAAGCGCCACCCTCTGGGGAAACTGGTTAAGTCGACTGAGCAGGCCCAAGAGCTTTGCAACAGAGGTTGGCATACCGCCGGCTGACGCGGTAGTCACACCCACTGACAAATACTCAGCGGCGGCTTGCGTTGTCATTCGTAATCCGTCCATGACACCAAGATCGAGCGTATATTTCCAAACGGCTCTCGCGGCGGTCTCCTCAAGTACACCGTTCGGGCGACGGCCATCTGCCGAGAGTGGATCTCTGACAATGACTCCACCCGAGGGGTCAGGCGTAGATTCATCGATACCCAAAATATCGAGTCCCACGGTATTCACAACGGCGAGGTGCCCTGAAACGTGTGCGATTGCCACAGGCCGGCTGGTCGAGATCCTGTCCAGATCATCTCGGGTGGGGTGGCGCTTTTCGGCCAGCAGTGTGTCGTCATATCCGTGGCCTACCACCCAGCCGTCACGCCTTTGCTTAGCGAAGGCACTCAGGCTGCCAAGCAACCCTTCCATGTCAGTGACACGTCCGATGGGTGGGCTATTTAAATCAACTGAAAAGACGGTTTGTCCTGAGCCGGGAAAATGCCCATGAGCATCAATAAAGCCGGGCATGAGCGCTCTACCCCGTAAATCGACGACCACAGTGTCATCATCGATTCGGGACACTAAATCTTCAGAACTCCCCACTGCTTCTATCTGGCCCGCTCGCACCAATACTGCCTCAGCCACTGTGTTTGAGGCATCCATCGTGATAACGATACCGTTCACATAAAGTTCGTCATGGGGTGCTGCAGGCGGGCGCACAAGAATAGCAACCANCACACCCAAGCCAGCCATAAAACTAGCTAATATTAAGGTAGTTACGCGCCAATTCATAAGTATTTTATCATTATTATTAAGCGATCTCAGTAGTGTGGTGGCGGCGGCTCAGGAGAAGTGCCTGGGAAAGCATCCAATCGCTGACCCTGCTCACGAAGCTGATGGCTGAGCGCCGCCACACGCTCCTCCAGCCTCAGCAACTGTTGCTGCTGGAGTGCCAGCGCGCCGTCAAGCGACTGAACCGTATCCTCTAGAAATGCCAACTGCGCTTCTAGCGCTGCGGTTTGCGACATCTTTATCAGCCCGTTAAATAACCCCGGTTTATAGTATAGGCTGGAAGACCACCATCAGGACACTCATATGGCCAAGGCACCCCCTACCCGGGCGGTATACAGTACGGATGGCGGGCGCCTGTGCACGCAATGTCAGCGGTCCGTTACTGCTTGCGTGTGCGGGAGCGCCAAGCCTGCCGCGACGGGGGATGGTATTGTCAGAATTCGCCGCGAAACCAAAGGCCGAGGCGGCAAAGCCGTAACCGTCGTAGAAGGCATACCAGAACATCCTGAGCGGCTCAAAGCCATCTGCAAACAGCTCAAAAAGCGTTGCGGCGTCGGCGGNTCGGTCAAGGANAGCATTGTTGAAATTCAAGGGGATCAACGCGCCGTCTGCCAAGAGGCGCTCTCGAAGATGGGCTATCAAGTCAAACTGTCAGGAGGCTGAATCGGTCATCACTAACAGTGTTTTCTGCCCTGTCTTGCGCGCCCCATACGCCCGGGCTGCGCTCACGGTTAAGGCTTTCGCCAGGCTGATGCGCGAAGAATAATGACTCGCGAATGTGGTATCAATCTCGCTCATCACCCGCTCACGCATACGCGCAACGCGCTCAGGCCCGGCCCTGTTCATGAATGGCGTCAACAACCACCCACTCACTGACCAAACCCATCCGTAGCCGCGGGTGAGCTCCGTCGCTCCCAAATCAAGTTGGCCATAAATATAGGCCTGCTTAGGCTCCTCAGATCCATATCGAGACCAGGGCCCCGACTTGGCAGCAGCCAACTCCATTGCGGTAAGAATGCGGTTGACGNCCCTCCCCCCGCCAATCGCGTCAAAAGCGAGCGTGGCACCTGTCGCGACTAACGCGTCGATAAGATCGCTCATAAAAGCGTCAGATTGGCTATTGAGCACCCATTCTGCTCCCATCGACTTGAGCAATGTTACTTGCTCCTCAGCGCGCACAATGTTCACAAGTGGCACGCCATCAGCCTCACACAATCTAATAAGCATCTGCCCCAAGTTAGAAGCGGCAGCGGTATGCACCATCGCTTTCTGCCCCTCCATGTCCCGGGTCTCCATGAAGCCAAGTGCCGTCATGGGATTTACAAAGCAAGAGGCCGCTTGTTCTGCAGAGACAGAATCAGGAAATGCGAGACATTGAGATGCGGGCAAGCATCGATGGGTCGCGTACATCTCACCGCCAAACATGCCTACTCGCTTACCGAGCAAATCCTGTGCCGCCTCACTCTCACCCGCCGCTATTACACGGCCGCTTGCCTCATTGCCTACTGCCATCCAGTGCCCTACCCGCGGCGCCATGGCACGCATAGCTGCCGGCGACACATCGAGCACAACAGCAGGTTGACCATTTCGCTCGGCTTCCCTCGCGGTAGCAAAATCTCCAGCGCCAAACATCAGACCCAGATCAGATGGATTGATTGGCGAGGCCTCTATCGCCACGAGGACCTCATCCGGCCCCGGATCTTCGATCGTCGTCTCTACCAACGCGCACTCAACTGTCGCGTCCTCATGAAGACAAGACTGCATCTGCAGTGTTTTCAAATGACCCCCACTATTAGCCGTAATATGTTTGCGCTCTGAGCAACAACGCTACGCTGAACCATTAATACAACTCATCCCGCTCACCTTGCGTCAGCAGCATCGCCGGCTCTCCCGCTCTCAAGCGATAGATCACACGGTAAGTCAGTACTGCTTGAACATACTCCCTCGTTTCAGCGAAAGGTAGCGAGTCGACCCACTGATCCACTGACTGGGAGTCAGATAGCCACCTGGATACTCGGCTCGGACCTGCGTTGTAGGCAGCTAAAGCTTTGACACGATTGCCATCATAACGCTCAACAAGGCCGGCATAGTAGCTCGTACCAAATGCGATGCTCACCTGAGGGTCATAGAGCGTCCTCACGCCACGATAAGACACGCCGTTTTCCTTGGCGACACTTCGCGCGGTGGCTGGCATGAGCTGCATCAAGCCTCGGGCACCCACCTTAGAGCGCGCCAACGGATTCAAACCACTCTCTCTCCGCGCCAACGCAATCAGCGCAAAGGGGTCTTGCTCAGTATCCTTCGCCGCACTCTGGAATTCTTTCCAAAAGGCATAAGGGAAACGTAGATCCAGGCGATCCCAATTGCCACCCGTAATCGCAGCGTCCACGCCAAAATCCGACCANCCTCTTTGTAACGCAATCATACCCAGCGTCATCTGACCGCTGAAATTGGCTTGATTGAGAGTATGTTGCCATTGCTCTTTCGCCTCTTCGCGAAGCCCCAAAGCCAAAAGTTCCTGAGCCCTAGCGGCTCCGAGCCAAATCGAACCAGACAGCTCGGCGCTCTCTACTGACGGCTTCATTTCGTTTAGTTGATACGGTTGGGCTATTCTTTCTGCCGCGAGGAAGCCATGGAAGCTTCGCTGGCTGGCGAGTTTGCCAAAAAGCGCCCCGCTGCCCTCAACAAACAGCGCTTCTCGACTTCTTGCATCCCAATAAGTCCAGCGATCCTGAGAGCGCAGGCCATCCGACAGCCACTGCAAGCCTTGTTGCACGGCTTGCCATTCACTTTCAGCAATCGCATTGCGTAACCAAATCACCGTCAGCTTATCCCTTCGCAGCGCCGCAACCTGCTGCGTGACCCACGCCTCTGGAGCTGGNGACCGCTTGGCAAAAAGGCTGTGTCGCGCAATATCCGACTTCGCGCTTTCTACCTGTGCATCCGACAGAGAGTGGTCCTCGGTAAGTGCCAGCAAAGCATGGTATGCCCTCTGAGGATTCAGTTGCGCCAATCGCGCTACGCCCGCCATTAAGATATCGCCATGTCGAGGACGATGACTATGATGATCTCCTTCAACCCGCGAGGGACGCTGGTAAACAACAGCTAATTCATCAAGATCCAACTGCAATTCATTACTCGCGAAGCGTTTAACATAACGAATTAGATAACCATTTTTTGCATCGAATGCGTTCAGCGCTCGAGACCATATTAGGTCATCATCGGGACCGCCCTGAGCCATCCAGGCTGAAAACAGCGGGTCACAGGCACTGTCTTGGGAATAACCCACATTCCATAGTTTCGAAGCGCCCTTAAAAGCCGGCTCAGTTTTTCCCGTAGCCAAAAGCGCTCGATAGTAATAACACTGCAACTCCGGCATCTCGGGTGGTGTGTCTATAGCCCCTAGAAACGACTTCCATCGGCCGTCCTGAGCCTTGTGCCTGAGATACGCGACCAGAAACCGACTCGCCAACGGAGTTCCCCTAGCTTGATTGAGAAACTCTCGAGCCTCGCTAGCCTTCATGTGGTGCAGCTGCCCTAGATTTACAGCCAAATCGAGATCAATCCGCAGCGGATAATGCGCCAGTTGTGCTCGCATCTCTGAGTAGCGCTGACCCGCGCCGGTGGCGAGCTCACTCTTCGCGCTTTGGTACAGCGCTCTTTCCGATGACCATTGCTCCGCCGCCGGAAGCGGAGCGGACACCGACGCCTGTATTGCGCCAGTCGCCATTGTGCACAGTACGCTAAGGCTGGCCGCCAGATACAATCGGAATTCTGAACAGTTCAATATATTCACCACTACCACAGGACAAAGAATGGGCTGGAACGCTGCGCTTTTCAATCGTAACGGGTTAGCATTCTTTCATGCTTGGAGGTCCGACTACGAATGAATACTGAAGCCATCCGGTTGACTCAGTACAGCCATGGCGCAGGCTGTGGCTGCAAAATTGCACCCGATATCCTGTCGCGCATTCTCGCCAGCACGGATACAGAGGGCACTCAAACAGACTTTTCTTCACTGCTGGTAGGCCATCATACGAGGGATGACGCTGCAGCGGTCATTCTTAATGAGGATTGTGCGCTGCTGTCTACCACTGACTTTTTTATGCCGATCGTTGATGACCCGTACGATTTCGGGCGAATCGCTGCNACCAACGCCATTTCTGATATTTACGCAATGGGAGGCTCGCCATTAGTAGCGGTAGCTATTCTCGGATGGCCCATTTCCAAATTGAGCGCCGAGACAGCTGGTCAGGTAGTAAAAGGCGGTCGAGACGTTTGCCAGCGGCTGGGTTTTCCTCTGGCTGGCGGGCACAGCATCGATTGTCCTGAACCTATTTTNGGGCTGGCGGTGACTGGAACGGTTTTGCGTAAAAGACTAAAGCGCAATGATGGTGGGCAGATTGGAGACCAACTCATTTTGACCAAGCCGTTGGGTATTGGCATTCACACGACGGCGGGAAAGCAAGGCAAGCTCAGCCCAGAACATACGGACATTGCGACCGCGGTGATGTGTCAAGCCAACGATGTTGGCGCATTGTTGTCTCAGGTTGAAGGTGTTAATGCAATGACCGACGTGACCGGTTTCGGACTGGCAGGTCATCTTTTAGAAATGTGTGATGGTGCAAATCTCGACGCTATCATCGACATGCCCGCGGTTCCCGAGCTGCCCGGTCTTGACGACTACATCAGGCTAGGATGTGTGCCCGGAGGGACAGGTCGCAATATTGACGCCAGTGGAAAGCGACTTCCCGCACTGTCACAAAGACAGGAATCCATCCTCTATGACCCGCAGACAAGTGGGGGACTTTTGGTCTCGGTGACAGAACAAGCTCTACCCAAAGTTAAACGGCTGCTGATTGACAATGGGCTCCCCAGCTCGACCATAGGAGTCCTCAGTAAAGCAGGAGGGCCGACGCCACAAATTTTGTTGTCTTCGACATGACGCAAGAAGTTGATGATTTTAGGGCGTTACTCACAAAACAAACGCCTTTGATCGACGTGCGCTCCCCGATTGAATTCGCAAAAGGCAGCCTTCCTGACACCGTTAACTTGCCCTTGATAGAGGATCATGAAAGAGAAGCTATTGGCATCTGCTATAAGAAATCAGGAAAAGCCGCAGCAGTTCGGTTGGGGCATGAGTTAGTCAGCGGCTCTGTCAAGGATGAGCGCGTCAAGCTTTGGAAACGATTCGCCGACACATTCCCTCACGGCGCATTATTCTGCTTCAGAGGTGGCCTGCGATCTGAGATTACACAGCAATGGCTCGCCGAAGTAGGCATAAGCTACCCAAGAATCAAGGGTGGGTATAAAGCAATGCGGCAGTGGCTGAGTCATCAAGCAGACGCAACGATAGCGTCATCTTCAGTTTTGCTGGTCGGCGGCCAGACAGGTGCAGCGAAAACGCGATTGCTCAATGAGGGCGACGCCGGACACCCGATTTCAGGCAGCATCGATCTCGAGGGACTCGCAAATCATCGTGGTTCGGCATTTGGCCGACGTATCACCGCACAACCTACCCAAATAGCCTTTGAATTGGCTCTGGGCGTTGCGCTCCTGCGGCAAAAGGCGCAANGCAACCGCTTTTTGATTTTAGAGGACGAAAGTAGACTGATTGGTCGCTGTGCGCTGCCACTCTCTCTTCAGACGGCACGCGGCCGAGCAGACTGGGTTCGTGTGGAAGCAACTCTCGCCGAGCGAGTGAATCACTCATATGACAACTACATCCTGGGCAACTTACAGGAATACGTGGACATCGATGAGCCCCAAGCGTTTGACGTTTTTTCGAAAGATCTGCTTACCTCACTGGAACGCATTCGCAAACGACTGGGTGGACAGCGCTTTAAGGAATTGCGGCGGATTATGCTAGATGCATTACTNAGCCACCGCCGCGGAGACCCCGAAAAACATAAGCTATGGATAGCAGCGCTGCTGACGGAATACTACGACCCCATGTACGAGCATCAAATGAAGCAACGCGATCTGCCACCCATATTCAAGGGCAACCACCGAGAAGTGACTGAATTTTTGTTAGCGCAATGCATTTAGGATGCAGTCTCTGCTACCACGGATAAAACCGGGTGAAAGATTGAGGTAAACTCCCGCCCGACTCCCCGTAGTTAAACAGGATATAACTACCGCCTCCTAAGCGGTGATTCCAGGTTCGAGTCCTGGCGGGGAGGCCAAATGATAACTAATGCATTGATTTATATATAAATAAAATCCTATACCACCGCTAAAATCGCCATTTTATGGAAGGTTTTATGGAAAAAAATGGCCTCGAAGGGCCATNTATCACATCAAGCCCTGAACGCTGCAGACATAAACTGTCAGTGTGAACATGACGAGCAGGGCAGCAATTAGCACGAAGCCCTTCGCTTCTCTGTCGTTCATGTCATCCGCNTTGAGAGTTTCAGTATGAGAAGACGCCGGATTTATTGATTTGCGGAACACGCCGAGGGCTTGGCAAAAGATGTCACTTCTCAAGATAAGCGGTTTTATTATAGGGTAGGAANAAGCACCGACTTAGGATTAGGAGGCACCCGTAATGGATAACCCCGATGGCACAGGCTCACTTAAGATNTCAAGAATGACGATCGAATCTGACAGCGTTTCATTTGATTTTGAAGGTAGCGTCGAGGGCTACGGTACCGTATTCGCCTCCCATACCCTCTCGTATATTGGTGAGGATCGATCTCGAGGTCGCGTGCAGGGNGAGGCCAGAACCTTTCTTGAAGACGGCACACTTATTAGTACTCCGCACATGGGTACATTTACTCGCCATGGCTCAAAAGCCTGCTCCTACTTNACCGATGCAACCAATCAGGGAGTCGTCAATTTTGTTATCTGGGATATCGACATAATCNCCAAGACGGTGGCGGTGAGGTATTGGGAGGTTAAATCTCCCTAAGAGACATCCGCATTTTTGGGATCGGAAAAGCCCCCTATGCGCACCGCAGGGGCAGACGGTCGGAATAGCTAAACACCAAAAAAAGCACAGGCGCTAGTCCTCCCGTATACCTGTCGTTCCCTAGCAGCACCNAACTCGACGGACTAACGGGATAGCGGTGGAATGTAAGGCTGCTGGTTCAACTTCCTTGTTAGACAAAGGGGCCTGAAACATTGGCTGCTTTTTTTGTTTTGGAGGTATGATCAGTTCAGGTCTGAGATTTCAGGGGGGCGGAAAAATGAGATCACAAATCGCAATTGCTGCGGTGATGGTGATCACCTCCAATGCCGCTGCTCAGGTCGTAGACCATTATTATCTGGACCCACAGAACGTGGACCAGATCTCAAAATTTCGTTCCTGCGCCGGTCATCATTATGGTTACAACCAGATGTTTATAGACCTCGGTCTTTATGAAGTAGAGACAGACCCCACTGAAACCAACAGGAGCATGAAACATTATTTTTCACCACTTGAGTCGTTCCGGACGAACGGATCAAATAATACGCTTGAAGTATATGCGCCTTTTGATGGAACGATATATCGAGTGACTGACGAAGGCCACGACAGTGGCTACGTCAACAAGCAGGTATGGATACAGTCCAGCGTTTCTCCTGACATCTTCGCCATACTTTTTCATGTAAATCTGCTGGACGTATTTCCAGACTATTGGAACGATTATCCTGCCGAATACTGGTCGCACCATGGCGCTGACGATGCNAATTTCGATCGCCTGACAGTCTCATCCGGCGAGGTGATCGGTTATGCCGACTTGCGCGGCACGATATCTGACATTGCAATTCTGAAAAAGATCAACAACACGGAATACCACTACCTTTCTTATTTTGATGAAACCGTAATGACAGAACCGGTCTTCGCGAATTACCGGCAATACGATTTAACAAGCAGGGATGACGTCATCATATCCAGGGAGTTCGTAAACTCCCATCCGCTGCCGGAAGATTGCTGGGACAGTCGCAGGGAAGAGGACTGGTTTAGCCTTACAACAATTGACGATGGGGATGAGGTGAATAACATTGTTGATNATGATCTTTCTCCNCCCTCACTCACTGCTTTCCTGAATCTGTTCTCGAGTGTACAAAGTTTCTTANNCACCAACTCAAAAGCCACCTCCAGCCGTGCACCAGCCTCTAGGCATGTGGATGATCACAGGAAAGAGCCCCAAGAAATCCCCACCATTCCTATGCTTAACATCATCATCCTTAGCGGTTTACTTGGCCTGTTCGGAATCCGACG